>JAMOVV010000024.1 GCA_027067385.1 Desulfarculaceae bacterium | reverse complement strand
CCGAGCGCGACCGCACCCACGAGTTCCCGGTCGAGAATTTCCGGCGCATGGCCGAGCTGGGATTCATGGGCATGATGGTGCCCCAGGAGTACGGCGGGGCCGGGGTGGACACCGTGAGCTACGCCCTGGCCCTCACCGAGGTGGCCTACGCCTGCGCCTCCACCGCCGTGGTGATGAGCGTGCACAACTCCATCTGTTGCCACTCCCTGGTGGAGTTCGGCAGCCCGGAGCAAAAGCAACTCTGGCTGCCTCGGATGTGCGACGGCCAGTGCATCGGCGCCTTTGCCCTCACCGAGCCGGGGGCCGGGTCCAACCCGGTGGCCCAGCGCATGCGGGCTGAGCTCGACGGCGACCACTGGGTGCTCAACGGCACCAAGCGCTTCATCACCACCGGCAAGAACGCCGGGGTCATCATCACCACCGCGGTGACCGACAAGAGCAAGAGCCACCGCGGCATCAGCGCCTTTCTGGTGCCCCAGGGCACCCCGGGGCTCTCGGTGCTCAAGCTGGAAGACAAGCTGGGGCTCAAGGCCTCTGACACCGCCGAGCTGGTCTTCGAGGACTGCCGCATCCCGGCGGCCAACCTCCTGGGCAAGCCGGGGGAGGGCTTCAAGGTGGCCATGGTGGCCCTGGACTGCGGACGTATCGGCATCGCCGCCCAATCGGTGGGGGTGGCCCAGGCCTGCCTGGACGAGGCCATGGCCTACTGCCACGCGCGCGAACAGTTCGACCGGCCCATCAGCGACTTCCAGGCCCTGCGTTTCGCCATGGCCGACATGGCCACCGAGATCGAGGCGGCCCGGCTGTTGTGTCTCAACGCGGCCAGCCTCAAGGACCTGGGGCGCAAGTACACCAAGGAGGCCTCCATGGCCAAGCTGTTCGCCAGCGAGATGGTCAACCGGGTGGCGGCCTCGGCCATCCAGTTGCACGGCGGCTACGGCTACAGCAAGGAATACGCGGTGGAGCGCCACTACCGCGACGCCCGGGTCTTCACTATCTACGAGGGTACCAGCGAGATTCAACGGTTGGTGATCAGCAACAACCTGCTGGGCCCGCCCTCGCGGCCTTAGGCGGCCATGTCCACCGTTGCCGGCCACGCCCTGGCCGCCGTGGCCGCCTACGAGGCCCTGCGCCGCCCCTGCCGCCTGGCCGCGGGTTGGCCGGCCCGCCTGGGGGTGGCCGCCCTGGCGGTGGTCCCGGACCTCGACGTCTTTACCTCCATGATCTGGCCGCGCCTGTCGGCGCACCGCGGCTTCAGCCACAGCCTGGCCTTTGCCGCTATCTTGGCCCTGGCGGCCGCGCCGCTGCTGGTCAAGGGCCGCGGCGCCCTGGTCTGGCTGGTGGGGTGGCTGGGGCTGGTCCTGGTGTGCCTGGCGCACCCCCTGCTGGACTACCTCATGGCCTGCGGCCCGGCGGTACCCATCGGCTGGCCCCTTTGGCCGGGGGCCCACCTCTCGCCCATCCAGCTAGTGCCCACCGCCTACTACAGCCGCTCGCTGTCCGGCCTGGCCGGGCTGTTGCGACACGGCCCCACCCTCCGGGCGGTGGGGCTGGAGGTGGTGATGTTCTTGCCCCTGGCCCTGCTGGCCGGCGGCGCCACCCGGGGACGGGGCTGGGGATGGAAGCTGGTCCTGCTGCTGGTAAGCGCGGCGGGCTGGGGGGCCACCTTGGTTCTTTACGGCGGTTGGGATCGCCTGCGGCTTTGGTTCTGAGGGGCCGGCGGACTGCGGCGGGGTTCAGGCCGAGATGATCGGCTCCACCACCGCGCGGCCAAAGAGCTTGTTCACCTGGTCGGTGAGCTCCAGGCTGGGGCTCACCCGGTACTGGCTGGGCAGAGCCAACACCGCCTCGCCCTTGCCGCGCACCTTGAGGTGCAGGTAGACCCGGCAGCCGCCGGAGTGGCCGGCCAGTATCTGGCGTAGCTTGAGCATCTTTTCGCGGGTGAGCCCGGTGGCCTCCACCTTGAGGCGCAGGCCGGTGGTGAGCGACTGGGCGGCGCTGTCTAGAGGGGTTATCTTCTTGGCGATGACCTTGACGTTGCGCTCGTCGCGGTCCACCGCACCTTCCACCAAGAGCGGCTCCTCGCCGGCCAGCCAGGCCGCGGACTCGGCATAGGTGTTGGCAAAGACGATCAGCTCCACCGAGCCCTTGAGGTCCTCCAGGCGCACGAAGGCCATGCGCTCGCCCTTCTTGTTGATCTTTTCCTTCACCTCGGCGGCCACCCCGGCCAGGCGCACGTTGGCCCGGTCGCCGGCGGCCTGCAGGGTTACGGTGTCCACGGTGGCCAGGCGGTTGATCTCCTCGGCATAGCCGTTTAGGGGATGGCCGCTGATGTAGAACCCCAGGGCCTCTTTCTCGTAGGCCAGGCGGTCGGTCTCCACCCAGGGCGGCAAGTCGGGCAGGGTAGGGCTGGCGTCGCCGCCGCGGGCCTGGTCAAAGGCGCCGAACATGTTTACCTGTCCGCCCTCGCGGTCGCGCCCCAGCTTCTGGCCGTGCTCCAGGGCCTCTTCCAGCACCGCCATGAGCTGGGCCCGGTGGCCGCCGGTGGAGTCGAAGGCGCCGCACTTGATAAGGCTCTCGAGCACCCGGCGGTTGACCTTGCGCAGGTCCACCCGCTCGCAGAGGTTGTAGAGGTCCTTGAAGGGACCTTCTGCGTCACGCGCTTGCAAGATGGCGTCCACCGCGCCCCCGCCGACGTTTTTCACCGCGGCCAGGCCGAAACGAATGGCCCCTTGGGCCACGCTGAAGACCTTGTCCGAGAGGTTGATGTCCGGCTGCAATACCTCCAGCCCGTGCTCGCGGCACTCGGCGATGTGGCGCATCACCTTGTCGGTGTCGTTGGCCTCGCTGGTGAGCAGGGCGGCCATGAACTCCCGGGGGTAATGGGCCTTGAGATAGGCGGTCTGCACCGCGATGAGGGCGTAGGCGGCCGAGTGCGACTTGTTGAAGCCGTAGCCGGCGAACTTCTCCATCAGGTCGAAGATTTCCTGGGCCTTCTTGGGATCGACGTTGTTTTCCCGGGCCCCTTGCAGAAAGTCCTCCCGCTGGGCGGCCATCACCGCCGGGTCCTTCTTGCCCATGGCCCGGCGCAGGATGTCGCCCTTACCCAGGGAGTAGCCGCCCAGCACCCGGGCGATCTCCATCACCTGCTCCTGGTAGACGATGACCCCGTAGGTCTCCTTGAGGATGGGCTCCAGTTGGGGCAACAGGTAGGAGACCTGGCGCTCGCCGTGCTTGCGGGCCACGAAGTCGTCGACCATGCCGCTCTCCAGGGGGCCGGGGCGGTACAGGGCCACCAGGGCGATGACGTCCTCGAAGGTCTCGGGCCGCATCTTGGTGAGCAGCTCCTTCATGCCCGAGGATTCCAACTGGAACACCCCGGTGGTGTCGCCGGCGCTGAGCAGCTCGTAGGTGGCCCGGTCGTCCAGGTCGATATTCTCGATGGCAAAGTCGGGATCGTGGTTGCGGCGCACCATCTGCACGGCGTGGTTGATCACCGTGAGGGTGCGCAGGCCCAGGAAGTCGAACTTGATGAGCCCGGCCTTTTCCACGCACTTCATGTCGAACTGGGTGACCACCTCGTCCTTGGGTCCCTTGTACAGGGGCACCACCTCGGCCAAGGGCTCGTCGCCGATGACCACCCCGGCGGCGTGGGTGGAGGCGTGGCGCGGCAGTCCCTCCAGGGCCATGGCGATGTCCATGAGCTTCTTGATCCGGGGGTCCTCGTCCATGGCCTTTTTGAGGCGCGGTTCCTCGGCGATGGCCTTTTGCAGCTTGATGCCCAACACGGCCGGCACCAGCTTGGCGATCTGGTCCACCTCGCCGTAGGGGATGTTCATCACCCGGCCCACGTCGCGGATCACCGCCCGGGCCTGCATGGAGCCGAAGGTGATGATCTGGGCCACCCGGTCGTTGTGGTACTTCTCGGTGACGTAGGCCAGCACCTCGCTGCGCCGGTCGTAGCAGAAGTCCACGTCGATGTCGGGCATGGACTTGCGCTCCACGTTGAGGAAGCGCTCGAAGATGAGCCCGTAACGGATGGGGTCCAGGTCGGTGATGCGCAGGCTGTAGGCCACCAGCGAGCCGGCGGCCGAGCCCCGGCCGGGCCCCACCGGGATGCCCCGGTCCTTGGCCCAGTTGATGAAGTCGGCCACCACCAGAAAGTAGCCGGCAAAACCCATCTGCAGCAGCACGTCCAGCTCGTATTCCAGGCGCTCTTGGTACCGCCGGCGGTCGACCTGGCGGCCCCGGGCGGTGATCTCGGCGATACGCTCGGCCAGGCCGCGTCGGGCGTCGGCCTGGAGCCGGTCCTCGGCGCTCTCGTCGCCGGACAGGGGGAAGTTGGGGAAGCGCAGCTTGCCCAGGGGTAGCTCCAGCTCGCAGCGCTCGGCAATGGCCACGGTGTTGGCCAGGGCCTCGGGATAGTCGGCGAAAAGCTCGGCCATCTCCTGGGGCGACTTGTAGTAGATCTCCTGGGACAGGCGCATGCGGTCGCCGTCTTCCACCGTCTTGCCGGTCTGGATGCACATCAGCGCGTCGTGGGCCTCGTGGTCCTCGCGCCTAAGGAAGTGGCAGTCGTTGGTGGCCACCAGGCCCAGCCCCAGGCGGTGGGCCATGTCGGCCAGCACGGGGTTGATCTTTTTTTGCTCGGGCAGCCCGGCGTCTTGCAGCTCCAGGAAAAAGTTTTCCTCGCCCAGGATATCGCGCAGCCGGGTGGCTGCCTCCAGGGCGCGGTCTTCCTGGCCCATCACCAGCAGGCGCGGCACCTGGCCCTGCAGGCAGGCCGACAGACCGATGAGCCCCTGGTTGTACTGGGCCAGCAGGTCCAGGTCGATGCGGGGGCGGTAGTAGAAGCCTTCCAGGAAGCCGGCCGAGACCAGGCGCACCAGGTTGCGGTAGCCCTCCAGGTTGCGGGCCAACAGCACCAGGTGGTAGGCCACCGGTTGGTTGGGCCGGGTCTCGTGCTCCAGCCGGCTGGCCGGGGCCACGTAGACCTCGCAGCCGAGGATGGGCTTGATGTGGGCCGCCTTGGCCGCCAGGTAAAAATTCACCGCGGCGAACATGTTGCCGTGGTCGGTGACGGCCACCGCCTCCATGTCCAACTCGGCGGTGCGTTTCATCAGGGCGTCGAGGCGGATGGCCCCGTCGAGCAGGCTGTAGGCGCTGTGGGTATGCAGGTGGACGAAGCGCGGCGACATTACTGCAACATGGTCATGGGCGGGCGGGAACAGGCGCCGGAGCGCCGCTCGGCCCGCGAGCCGAAGACGAAGCGGCCGGTGACCTCGCCGTCCACGGGGTCTTTGTACAGCACGTAAACCCGGTCGGCCGGTCCCAGGCGCACCGCCCGGCTGATGATGGTTTGCAGGGTGTCGGCCGGGTCGTCCTCAAAGGTGAGGACAAAGGTGGCCAGGGCCGGGCCGCACTCGCGGGCGTCCACGCTGCGCAGCCAGGCGTACATGCCGTCCCGGTCGCCGCCCGGGGCCAGGTCAAACGATATCCATACTCGGTCGCGCATAAGCCGTACCAATCATTCGCCCGGAGTGCCGGACGACCCTATTCCCACTCGATGGTCGCCGGGGGCTTGGAGCTGATGTCCAGCACCACCCGGTTCACCCCGGCCACCTCGTTGATGATGCGCGAGGACATGCGGGCCAATAGCTCGTAGGGCACCCGCGACCAGTCGGCGGTCATGGCGTCAACGCTGTCGACGATGCGCAGGGCGATGACGTCCTCGTAGGTGCGCTCGTCGCCCATCACCCCCACCGTCTTGACCGGGGCCAACACGGCGAAGGACTGCCACACCTTGGTGTACAGCTCCGCCGCGCGCATCTCCTCTTGCACAATGGCGTCGGCGGCGCGCAGGGTGGCCAGCCGGGGCCGGGTCACCTCGCCCATGATGCGGATGGCCAGGCCGGGACCGGGGAAGGGCTGGCGGCTTACGATGGACTCGGGCAGGCCCAACTCGCGCCCCACCTCGCGGCACTCGTCCTTGAACAGCTCGCGCAGCGGCTCCACCAGCTTGAGCTTCATGCGCTCGGGCAGGCCGCCCACGTTGTGGTGGCTCTTGATGGTGGCGCTGGGCCCCTTGAAGCTCACCGACTCGATAACATCCGGATACAGGGTGCCCTGGGCCAGGTAGTCCACCGCGCCGATCTTGGCCGCCTCGGCCTCGAAGACCTCGATGAAGGTGTGGCCGATGATGCGGCGTTTTTCCTCCGGGTCGGTCACCCCGGCCAGCCGGTCCAGGAACTGGTCGGCCGCGTCCACCACCACCAGGTTCATGCCGAAAACCTCGCGGAACAGCCCGGCCACCTCGCTCACCTCGCCGGCGCGCAGCACGCCGTTGTCCACGAAGACCGAGGTGAGGTTGGGGCCGATGGCCTTGTGCAGCAGCAGGGCCACCACCGAGGAATCCACCCCGCCGGACAGGGCGCACAGCACCTTCTTGCCGGCCAGGGTTTCTTTAAAGCCGCTCACGGTGGCCTCGGCGAAGTTGCGCATGGTCCAGGAGGGGCTGCACCCGCAATCGCCGAGCACAAAGGCCGCCAGCATGGCCGCGCCGCCCGGGGTGTGGGCCACCTCGGGGTGGAACTGCACCCCGTAGACGCGGCGCTGGCCGTGGCCCATGGCCGCCACCGGCGAGTTGTCGGTAAGAGCCAGCACCTCGAAGCCCTCGGGCATTTTTTCGATGCGGTCGCCGTGGCTCATCCACACCGGCTGGGGCTGGTCCGGCTCCAGCTCGCGGAAGAGGCCGCGGTGGTGCTTGATCTCCAGGTTGGCCGGCCCGTACTCGCGTTTTTCACCCCGGGCCACCCGGCCGCCCAGCAGGTGGGTGATCACCTGCATGCCGTAGCAGATACCCAGCACCGGCACCCCCAGATCCAGGACGCCGGGGTCCACGCCGGGGGCGTCGTCGGCGTAGACGCTGGCCGGCCCGCCGGAAAGGATTATGCCCCGGGGGTTAAAATCCCGCACCTCGGCCAGGCTCATGGTGCAGGGGTGAATCTCGCAGTAGACCCGCGCCTCGCGCACCCGGCGCGCGATGAGCTGGGTGGTCTGCGAACCAAAGTCCAGGACCAGGATTTTTTCTTGGTAAATATCGCCCAAGGCCAGGCTCCCCTGTGCCGCCGCCCGCGCCGGCCGGGGATCGCCGGGCGGCCGGGTGAAAGTCGTGGGTGTGGCGGTCCCGGCCCGGCGGGACTCGGGACCTGCGCCCCTACTGCTCCACGCGGTAGTTGGGCGCCTCCTTGGTGATGATCACGTCGTGCACGTGACTCTCGCGGAGGCCGGCGGCGGTGATCTGCACGAAGCGGGCCTTGGCGCGCAGCTCGGCCAGGTTGGCCGCCCCCACGTAGCCCATACCCGAGCGCAGGCCGCCCACCAGCTGGTAGACGCTCTCAGCCACCGGGCCGCGGTAGGGTACCCGGCCCACGATGCCCTCGGGCACCAGCTTGGAGGCCTCGGTGGCGTCTTGGCGGTAGCGGTCCGAGGAGCCGGCGGCCATGGCCTCCAGCGAACCCATGCCCCGGTAGACCTTGTAGCGGCGGCCCTGGTAGAGCACCGTCTCGCCGGGGGACTCCTCGGTGCCGGCAAAGAGCGAGCCGATCATGATCACCTGGGCCCCGGCGGCCAGGGCCTTGGTGAGATCGCCGGAGTACTTCACCCCGCCGTCGGCGATGAGCGGCACTCCGGCCGGGTCGGTGACCGTGGCCACGTCCATGATGGCGGTCATCTGGGGCACCCCCACTCCGGCCACCACCCGGGTGGTGCAGATGGACCCCGGCCCCACCCCCACCTTCACCGCGTCGGCCCCGGCGTCCACCAGGGCGGCGGCGCCGTCGGCGGTGGCCACGTTGCCGGCCACGATCTGGACGTCGTCGCCAAAGGTCTTCTTGATCTCGCCCACCATGTCCAGCACGCCCTGGGCGTGGCCGTGGGCCGAGTCCACGCAGATGACATCCACCCCGGCCTGGATCAAGGCCTCGGCCCGCTCCAGCTCCTCGGGCCCGGCCCCCACCGCGGCCCCCACCCGCAGGCGGCCCAAGTGGTCCTTGGCCGCGGCCGGGTACTTGTGGACCTTCTCGATATCCTTGATGGTGATGAGCCCCTTGAGGTTGCCTTGCTCGTCGGTGACCAGCAGCTTCTCGATGCGGTGCTGGTGCAAGATGGCCTTGGACTCCTCCAGGCCGATGCCCTCGCGCACCGTGATGAGATTGTCCTTGGTCATCACGTCGGCCACCGGCTGGTCCAGGTTGGTCTCGAAACGCAGGTCGCGGTTGGTGACGATGCCCACCAGCTTGCTGCCCAGCACCACCGGCACGCCGCTGATGTGGTAGCGGCTCATCAGCTCCATCACCTGGTGCAGGCTGGCATCCGGCTCCACGGTCACCGGGTCGACGATCATGCCCGATTCCGACTTCTTGACCTTGAGCACCTCCAGGGCCTGGTCGGCGGCCGACATATTCTTATGGATAAAGCCCAGCCCGCCCTGGCGGGCCAGGCTGATGGCGGTTTCCGACTCGGTGACCGTGTCCATGGAGGCCGAGACCAACGGGATGCTCAGGCCTACCCGGCGGGTGACCTGGGTGGTGATGTCCACGTCCTTGGGCAGCACCCGGCTGTGTCCCGGCTTGAGTAAAATGTCTTCAAAGGTCAACCCGGTGGTCAGTTCGATTTGCATGGACCGATCTCTCCCTTGGTGCTTGGGGTGAGTTTATTCAACATACTGCCAACCAGCCAGATCGTCCAGCACAATGCCTTCCAAGAGGCCGGCGTCCATGGTGGTGAGCTCATCCAGGCCCAGGCGCTCCAGCAGGCCGCGCAGGATGGCCAGGCCGGCCAGGATGATATCGGCCCGCGCCGGCTCCAGCCCGGGCACCTCCCGGCGCCGGGCCAGGGGCATGGCCGCCAGGCGGCGGGCCTGGCCGGCCAACTCGCCGGCGCTCACCCGGAGGTTGTTCACCTCCTCGGGCTGGTAGTCGGTGAGCCCCTGTACCAGCGAGGCCAGGGTGGCGGCGCTGCCGGCGGTGGCCACCAAGCGGCGGGCCCCGGGCACCACCTTTTGCAGTCCCCGGGCCACCGCCTGGTCCAGGGCGGCCAACTCGGCGGGGAGGGGCGGGTCGCTGGCCAGGTGGGCCTCGGTGAGGCTCACCGCGCCCAGTTGCAGGCTCAGGGCCGGCGCCGCCTCGTCGTCTAAGGGGGTGAGCTCGGTGGAGCCGCCGCCAACGTCGGCCAGCAGCGCCCCGTCCCGGGGGCCCTGCAAGCGGCTCAGCACCCCCAACCGGCTCAGGGCCGCCTCCTGCTCCCCGCTGAGCACCGTGGCCCTCTCCAGCCCCAGGCCTTGGCCCAGCTCGGCCACAAAGGCCTCGCCGTCGGCCGCCCGACGGCAGGCCTGGGTGGCCGCCAGCACCACCCGCCGGGCCCCCAGGCGGCGGGCCAAAGCCGTAAACTCCTCGGCCGCCTGCCGCACCCGCTCCTTGGCCGCCGGGTCAAGCCGCGGCCGGCCGCCGGGCCCCGCCAGCCCGCCGCCCAGGCGCGGGGTGGCCAGGGAGCGGGCCACGGCTCGCCAGCCACCGGGGTACACATCGGCCACCAGCAGGCGAAGGGTATTGGAACCCAGGTCCAGGGCCGCAGCCCTAACAACATCAGGCATGGGTAGAATTATCCATGATTACAAGCAGTAAGGGCCTTTGACCCCCTGGCGCACCGGCGAGCCGCATGTACCTTTTTAACAGAGAGGCCCGGCCCTGACAAGGCCGTTGCACCCAGGCGGCGCCCCGCGGCCGCCGGGCGCGTTGACAGGCCCGCTACGGTGAAGTAGGGTACTTGGGGCTCGCTCGCCAAGGGGCCGATGACAGGGCTCAATGGCGGCGGGCCGGTAATGACCCACGACCCATACATGCCATGACGTCCGGAGCTGTGACCCATGGCCCGGCCGGGCCCGCGGCCGCTTGCGGTCGCCGGACGTGACAGGAGGCGGATGATGCCGTGCAGGGTGGTTGTCGGCACCCAATGGGGTGACGAAGGTAAAGGCAAACTGGTGGACCTGCTCACCGAGCAGGCCCAGGCCATTGTCCGTTTCCAGGGCGGCAACAACGCCGGCCACACCCTGGTGGTCCAGGGTGAAAAATACATCTTCCACCTGGTGCCCTCGGGCATACTGCACCCCGGCAAGCGGTGCTACATCGGCAACGGGGTGGTGGTGGACCCCGAGGTGCTCCTGGGCGAGATCGACCGCCTGGGCCAGCGCAACATCAACATCGGCCCGGACAAGCTGCGCCTGTCGGAGCGGGCCCACCTCATCATGCCCTACCACAAGGCCCTGGACCTGGCCCGCGAAAAGGCCAAGGGCAAGCAGGCCATCGGCACCACCGGCCGGGGCATCGGCCCCTGCTACGAAGACAAGGCCGCCCGCACCGGCATCCGGGCGGTGGACCTGCTGGAGCCCGAGGTGTTGGCCCAAAAGGTCAGCTCCAACCTGGACGAAAAGAATTTCTGGCTGGCCAAGTACTACCAGGCCGAGACCATCGACCCCCAGGAGGTGATCGACCAATACCTGGCCTATGCCCGGCGACTGGAGCCCTTTATCAGCGACGTGGCCCTGGAGCTGCACCAACTGCTGGCCGAGGGCCAAAACGTGCTGTGCGAGGGGGCCCAGGGCACCCACCTGGATATCGACCACGGCACCTATCCCTATGTCACCTCCTCCAACCCGGTGGCCGGCACCATCTGCAGCGGGGCCGGCATCGGGGTGAGCCGGGTCGACGTGGTGCTGGGCATCGTCAAGGCCTACACCACCCGGGTGGGCGGCGGCCCTTTCCTCACCGAGCTGGAAGACGAAAACGGCCGCTGGATGCAGGAAAAGGGGGCGGAGTTCGGCTCCACCACCGGCCGCCCGCGCCGTTGCGGATGGCTCGACACGGTGGTGGTCTCCACCGCGGTGCGCCTGTCGGGCATCACCGGGCTGTGCGTCACCAAGCTAGACGTGCTCACCGGCCTGGAGAAGCTCAATATCTGCGTGGGCTACGAACTAGACGGCCAGCGGATAAACACCATGCCCGCCTCGCTCACCAAGCTGGCCGCCTGCCAGCCGGTGTACGAGACCTTTGACGGCTGGGACCAGGACATCACCACCGCGCGCCGCAAGGACGACCTGCCGGCGAACTGCCGCGCCTACCTCGACGCCCTGGAGCAGCACTCCGGCGCACCCCTGGCCGTGGTGGGGGTGGGCCCGGACCGCGAAGAGACCATTGTGCTGCGGCCGGATATGCTCTAACCCTTTCGACGTCAGTAACCATCGGGGAGGCCGGCCATGCCGGACCTCCCCGTTTGTCTGGCCGGTCCCGCCCCGGCGCGGCGGTAGCCGTGTAGGTGCGGCACCCACCAAGTGTACCAGGCGCCGTTGGGCACCAGGTAATTGTTGGGTTGCATAAAAAAGGGGCCGGCCGCCTCCCCCGGCCGGATGAGTATCCGCCGGTCCGGGCTCTGCACCAACAGCTCGGGGCGGGTGTCCACCGCGTGTAGCCGCGCCATGCCGCCTTCCACGCTCCAGCTCCGGGGCCGGACTGGAGCCGCCAGTCCCGGGGCGTGAGGCAAACCAGGCCGCCGGTGCCGCGCCGCGAGGCGCTCGGCCGCGACCGGGGCAACTACGCAGACCACCAAAACCAGCGTGACAAGACACCCTGGAGCCCTTCGCCGGAACATGACGTGACCCCTCCTGTCCGGCGTGGTTGTTGCGGTCCTTGACTATAATTAAAAACTATACCCCTCCACACCGGACGTCCCGCCGGTTTCTCCGGGGCCGTTTTCTCACCGCCAACACCTTGACACCGCCGGGGGGCGAACTTAATTTTTCCCCAGGAAGATAACAACAACCTTAAAAAACTTGAGAAAAGGAGTAGAGATATGTTTGAATTGATTCCCTACACTCGCATCAATTCCTTGAATCGGCTCCATCGTGATATGAACGACCTGTGGCAGCGGTTCTTTGATGGTGAATCACCGCTGGCCTCCGCCGGGCAAGCCGAGTTCCTGCCCAGCGTGAACGTGGTGGAAAACGACGATGCCATCGAAGTGACCGCCGAGGTCCCGGGCATGAAGCCCGAGGATATCAAGATATCCCTTACCGGTGACGTGCTCACCATCAAGGGTGAGAAGACCGAGCAAAAAGAGGAAACCCAGGGTAACTATCACCTCATCGAGCGCCAGTTCGGAACGTTTAAGAGGAGCTTCCGCTTGCCGGCCGAAGTGGACCACGAAAAGCTCAAGGCCAAGAGCAAAGATGGCGTGTTAACTATTGTATTACCCAAGGTCCAAAAAGCCGGTAGCACTACTATCGAAGTGAAGTCCGAAGAATAATTGTCACGCCAGTCCCCCGGTCCATCCGGGGGACTTGTCTTTAGTCTTACATTAGACATAAAGTTTTGTTATTAGTTCCTGTCACCTGATCCATACCCCTGATCATATTATTATCATCACCACCTCACCTGCTGATAGAGGACAGAAAACTTTGGGTGGACGTTGGGGCTATAGCAGAAGCCTGACGACGACAAATTGCCTAAAAGTATTGTATAATCAACTAAAAGCATGGTGGCCGTCGGTGGATTTCCGCTTAATGCCCCTATTATGGTATTCTTCTATATGAATTTGGGATACATATCTATCTGTACAATTTCTTCCTTTGCCGGTTGCTGCCCTGTGAATTTGTAGTTATGATATTCGTAATTTTTTAGTTTTAATTTCCCCTGTTTTGATGTAACATCATTCGTGAAAAATGTCGTTTATTGCCTTCTTGAGGGGGATTTGATGACCCGCAAAGGAAAATGGTCACCCGAAGACCGCAAAAAATTGATCCGGCTCGTCGAGAGGGGGGTGCCCGAGCAGGATATCCGTAAACAATTTAAAACTAAAGCGACCGATGGACAACTACGACCCATGACCGCAGTGGAGTTCGCTCAACAACTTAAAACCGCCCTGGTCGAAGCGGGTAAGATTAAACAGGCCCCAAAAACCAAGAACAGCGGGCCACGGGTCTACAAGGTCACCGCCAAGGGCCGCCTGACTATCGCCGATTTCTCTCAAAAGGCCAGCGCCAGTACGGGAGACCGTTACCGACTCAAACCACCCCAGGGCCGCTCCAAAACCTGGAAGCTCGTCCCCATCGACTAAAGCCGACCACGGGGGCCAAGGCCGAGGGGCGAAGCTAGGGAGCAGAGGCTAGGGCGAGGCGAGGGCAGAGGTTAGGGCGAAGCTAGGGGGCAGAAGCTAGGGCGAAGCGAGGGCAGAGGTTAGGGCGAAGCCAAGGAGTAGATGCCAGGGAGCGAGGCCGCGGGAGGCAAGACCCGTAGGGGAAAAGGCTCAGGGGGCTCAGGGGGCCAAGAGGCCGGCGCCAGGAAGGGCAGCGCGTCCTTGCGCCATGCCGGTCCGGCCGCGGTAATAGTCAATTGCTGGCTGTCTGCGGCGGTGGGCCCGGGCTGGGATCCACGTGTACGATTATTCTGCCCATCTCCGGTATATCCTTGATAATGCAACGCTCTACCTCTTTGGCGATACTGTGGCCTTGCCACACCCGCAACTCGCGTTTCACCACCACGTGCAGCTCCGCTTGGTAGACTCCACCGGTTGAGCGCACCCGTAGATCATGCACCCCCAGCACTCCCGCCACGCCCCGCGCGCAAGCCTCGATCTCAGCCAGGGCCGCTGACGGTGGGGCGGCGTCGCCGAGTTCCCGCAAGGCATTGGCTATGATCCCCACCGCTACCTTGATCACCAACAGGGAGACCACCAGCGCGGCCACCGGGTCCAGCACTCGCAGGCCCGGGTCCAGGAAGGCCGCGCCGCTGCCGGCCAGGGCGGCCAGCGAGGACAGGGCGTCACTACGATGGTGCCAGGCGTTGGCCGTCACCAGGCTGGAGTTTATCCGGCGGCCCACCCGCATAGTGTAACGGTACAGCGCCTCCTTGACGATCACCGATAAGGCCGCCGCCGCCGGCGCCAACCAGGTCACCGCACCGTCGGCCGGGTCCAGGATCGAGTACACCGCGTCATAACCCAGACCCGCCGCGCCCACCACCAGCACCAGCCCCACCGCCGCGGTGGCCATGGTCTCCAGGCGGCCGTGGCCAAAGTGATGTTCCGCGTCGGCCCGGCGGCGGCCCATACGCAGGCCCACCAGCACTACCAGGTCGCTGACCAGGTCCGAGAGGCTGTGCGCCGCATCGGCCACCAAGGCCTGGCTGCGGCCCCAGAACCCGGCGGCCAACTTCACGGCCGTGAGCAGCAGGTTCAACCCCACCCCGGCCCAGGTCACCCGCTGGCCCTCGGCCAAGCCCGCCTCCGCCGCCTCGACGGCCGATCGTGGTACCTGGTCATGCATAATCCTCTCCTCGTATAAACCCCGGCGCAACCCGCCCCGGCCCGGAAAACACCACCCCGAATTCATACCACGCCAGCCTGCTTTGGCCTAGCCGCCCGCCCGGCCAAACCATCACCGGCCGGCCCCGGCGCCTCTTGACCAGCCGGGCCGGAAAGATAATTATTATGCTACGGAGAAAGACCATGCGATGCGAACGTTGTGGGCAAGCGGTGGAACCAGACGAGTTGCGGGAGCACCATGGCCGACAGGTGTGCGAAGATTGCTACATGGACCTGCTCTCGCCAACCCGCATGTGCGACCCCTGGGCGGTACACTCGGCCAAGTCCACTCTGGAGCTGGCCGGCGGCGACCAGCTCAGCGACCTGCAACAAAAAATAATGCAGGCCATCGAGCAGTCCAGGGGTATATCCCTGGCCGAGCTGGCCCGGCGCCTGGATGTCCCCGAGGCCCGGTTGGAAAAAGAAGTGGCCACCCTGCGGCACATGGAAAAG
>JAMOVV010000023.1 GCA_027067385.1 Desulfarculaceae bacterium | reverse complement strand
ACGGCAACTTCTTGACCAAGCTGGGTCCCAAGCGCCTCTGCGTTTACCTGGCCTCCCAGTTGGTGGTGCCGGTGGCGGTGATCAACGAGCGTCTTAGCGAAGGTCTTGATCCCAACCAGTTTCACTTCATGCACCGGGTGCGTTGCCCGGACGCCGGGGTGGAGTGCGGCGGATATGGTGAAGTGGAGATGCAGGTGAGCGTTGTGGCCCGAAGCGAGGTCTCATGAAACGAAGTGTGCAACAAGCGTATCAACCCCTGGCCCGCAAGCCCCGGGGGCCGCGCGACATCCCCACCGAGGTGAAGGACCACCAACTGGTGAGCCGCCGCCGGCGCGAAATCGTCGACGCCGCGGTGACCCTGTTCATCCAAAAGGGCTTTCACAAAACCACTACCCGCGAGATAGCCCGCGCCGCCGGGTTCTCCATAGGCACCCTCTATGAATACGTGGCCTCCAAGGAGGATGTGCTCTACCTGGTCTGCGACGCCATCCACCAGGAGGTGGAGAAGCGCCTCAAGCAGCGCATCATGGCCGGCGGCAACGGGGCCCGCACCCTGGAGGCGGCCATCGAGGTTTACTTCCACGTCTGCGACCAGATGGCTGACCACATACTGCTCATCTACCAGGAGACGGCCAGCCTGCCGCCGGAGTCTATGCGCTACGTGCTGGCCAACGAGGAGCGGGTCACCGCCATCTTCAGCGATATCCTGGAGCGCGGGGTGGAGGACTATTCCCTCAAGCCCCTGGACCGGGGCGAGATAGCCCTCATGGCCCACAACATCGCGGTGTTGGGGCACATGTGGGCCTTTCGCCGCTGGTCCCTGGCGCGCCATTTCACCCTGGAACAATACGCCAGGCAACAAAGCGACCTCATCATGGGGGCGCTGGTTTGACCCTTTGGCCACGCGGAGATATGCACCATGACCGCTGATTGCAAACCGTATACCCCCCGCAACACGGTGCGCGCGGTAACCGCCGCCAGCCTTTTCGACGGCCACGACGCGGCCATCAACATCATCCGCCGCATCTTGCAATCCACCGGGGTGGAGGTGATCCACCTGGGGCACAACCGTTCGGTGGCCGAGGTGGTCGACGCCGCGGTGCAGGAGGACGTGCAGGCCATATGCCTGTCCTGCTACCAGGGCGGCCACATGGAGTTCTTCAAGTACACCGTGGACCTACTCAAGGAAAACGGGGCCGGGCATATCAAGGTTTTCGGCGGCGGCGGCGGGGTGATCGTACCCGAGGAGATCGCCGAGTTGCAGGCCTACGGGGTGACCAAGATCTACTCGCCGGAAGACGGCCGCAGGATGGGCCTGCAGGGGATCATCAACCACCTGGTGCAGACGGTGGACTATCCCCAGGGCGACCCCAGCCAGGACTTCGACCTGTCCGGGCTCAAGCCGGACAACCCCATGGTGGTGGCCCGGGCCATCACCCTCATGGAGCTGGCCGCCCTGTCCGGCGGCCGGGACCTCAAGCGCTGGCGGCGGATGATCGGCTCGGTCAACGGGCGGCACAAGGCCCCGGTGGTGGGCATCACCGGCACCGGCGGCTCGGGCAAATCCTCGCTCACCGACGAGATGCTGCTGCGCTTCTTGCAGGACTTCCCGGACAAGCGGGTGGCGGTGATCAGCGTGGACCCCACCCGGCGCAAGAGCGGCGGGGCGCTTTTGGGCGACCGCATCCGCATGAACAGCATGTTCTCCGAGCGGGTCTACCTGCGTTCCCTGGCCACCCGGGGCTCGGGCATGGAGATCAGCCAGGGCCTGGCCGACGTGATCAACGTGGCGCGGGCGGCCGGCTATGACCTGGTGATCGTGGAAACCGCCGGCATCGGCCAGGGCGACGCCGCGGTGGTGGACGTGGTGGACGTAAGCCTCTACGTCATGACCAGCGAGTTCGGCGCGGCCAGCCAGTTGGAAAAGATCGACATGCTCGACTTCGCCGACCTGGTGGCCATCAACAAGTTCGACCGCCAGGGGGCCAAAGACGCCCTGCGTGACGTGGCCAAACAGATGCAGCGCAACCGCGAGCAGTGGGACGTGGACCCCGATACCATGCCGGTCTACGGCACCATCGCCAGCAAGTTCAACGACGACGGCACCACCGCCCTGTACCTGGCCCTGTTGCGGGCGGTGCGCGAGATTACCGGGGTTACCTTCAACAGCCCGCGCGACGTGGGCGACATCCACTACTCCACCGACACCACCGTGCTGGTGCCGCCGGAGCGCACCCGCTACCTGGCCGAGATCGCCGACACGGTGCGCGACTACCACCGCGAGACCGAGCGCCAGGCCGCCCTGGTGCGCCGGGTGTGGCAGATGAAGCAGGTGCACGACGCCCTGCAGGACGCCTGGCGGCAGCAGGGCCTGGACTCGGCCCTGGAAAAGCTGCGGGCGGAGGTGCACAAGCTGGAGGAAGGCTTTAGCGAGGAGACCCACCACCTGCTGGCCGAATGGCCCCAGATGCAAGAGGCCTACCGCGGCAGCCACTACGTCTACCAGGTGCGCGACCGCGAGTTCAAGGTGCCGCTTACCACCCGTTCGCTCTCGGGCACCGACGTGCCCAAGGTCTGCCTGCCGCGCTGGGAGGACCCGGGCGAGGTCTACCGCTGGATGCGCCGCGAAAACGTGGCCGGCCACTTTCCCTACACCGCCGGAGTCTTTCCCTTTAAGCGCACCGACGAGGACCCCACCCGTATGTTCGCCGGCGAGGGCGATCCCTTCCGCACCAACCGGCGCTTCAAGCTGCTCTCGGCCGACGCCAAGGCCGCCCGGCTCTCCACCGCCTTCGACTCGGTAACCCTCTACGGCTGGGACCCGGACGAGCGCCCCGACATCTACGGCAAGGTGGGCAACTCCGGGGTGAGCATCTGCACCCTCGATGACATGAAGGTGCTCTACGACGGCTTCGATCTGCTGGACCCCAACACCTCGGTCTCCATGACCATCAACGGCCCGGCCCCCATCATGCTGGCCTTCTTCATGAACACCGCCATCGATCAGCAGGTGGAGCGCTTCAAGGCCGACAACGGCCGCGACCCCGACCCCGAGGAATACCAGCGCATCCGGGCCATGGTGCTTTCCAACGTGCGCGGCACGGTGCAGGCCGACATCCTCAAGGAGGACCAGGGCCAGAACACCTGCATCTTTTCCACCGAGTTTTCCCTGCGCATGATGGGCGACATCCAGCAATTCTTCATCGAGAACCAGGTGAAGAACTTCTACAGCGTGTCCATCAGCGGCTACCATATCGCCGAGGCTGGGGCCAACCCCATCAGCCAGTTGGCCTTTACCCTGGCCAACGGCTTCACCTACGTGGAGTACTACCTGCACCGGGGCATGAACGTGGACGACTTCGCCCCCAACCTCAGCTACTTCTTCAGCAACGGCATGGACCCCGAGTACACGGTAATCGGCCGGGTGGCCCGCCGCATCTGGGCCATCGCCATGCGCGAGATGTACCACGCCGGCCCCCGCAGCCAGATGCTCAAGTACCATGTCCAGACCTCGGGCCGCAGCCTGCACTCCCAGGAGATACAGTTCAACGACATCCGCACCACCCTGCAGGCCCTGTGCGCCATCTACGACAACTGCAACAGCCTGCACACCAATGCCTACGACGAGGCCATCACCACCCCCACCGAGGAGTCGGTGCGCCGCGCCCTGGCCATCCAGCTCATCATCAACCGCGAGTGGGGACTGGCCAAGAACGAAAATCCCCTGCAGGGCGCCTTCATCGTAGAGGAGCTCACCGACCTGGTGGAGGAGGCGGTGTTGGCCGAGTTTAGGCGCATCGCCACCCGCGGCGGGGTGCTGGGGGCCATGGAGACCGGCTACCAGCGCTCCAAGATCCAGGAGGAAAGCATCTACTACGAGATGCAAAAGCACTCCGGCGAGCTGCCGGTGATCGGGGTAAATACCTTCCTCAACCCCAACTCCGACTGGGACGGGCTCACCGGCAAGGTGGAGCTGGCCCGGGCCACCGAAGAGGAAAAGCAAAGCCAGCTCAAGCGCCTGGCCGACTTCCAGGCCCGCCACGCCGAGGCCGCGCCGGCGGCCTTGCAAAAGCTGCAGCAGGTGGCCCTGCAAGAGGGCAATATCTTCGCCGAGCTCATGGATACCGTGCGGGTCTGCTCCCTGGGCCAGATCACCCGGGCCCTGTACGAGGTGGGCGGCCAGTACCGGCGGGGGATGTAGGCCGTGGATACCCACCGGGAAAACCAGGGGAGCGAGCCCGCCATGACCCGCCAGGAGCTGGAGGCCGCGATCGCCCGGTTGGCCGAGAAGCGCGAGCAGTGCGAGGCCGAGGCCCGCCGCTACCTGGAGCGCGAGACGACCGGCCAGGGTGTGTTCGCCGCCGAGATATTTGAGCTAAAGCAAAAGAAGCAGGTGTTGGCCACCGAGATCAGGCATCTCCAGGTGAAGCTCAACCACTTGCTGTTGTCCTGGGAGTAACCCAAGCTACGGGGGGACGCCATGCGCAAAAAGATCCTGCTGCCGGTGGACGACTCGCCGGCGGCCCAGCACGCCTTGGACTACGTGGGCATGATGGCCGACCAGGTGATCAAGGACCTGAGCGTCTGCCTGTTTTTCGTGATGAAGGCGGTGCCCGACTTCATGCGCCAGGAGGCCAAACGCGACACCGCCATGCACCGCCGGGTGTCGACCATGGAGCGCTCCAACCTGGACCAGGCCCGGCGGGTGCTGGAGGAGGCCAAGCAACGCCTCTTGGATCACGGCATGGCCGAGGAAGCGGTGGAGACCAAGGCCACCCCCCGCAGCTCCGAGGTCACCCGTAATATCATCTTCGAGGCCGAGCAGGGGCTCTACGACGCGGTGGCCCTGGGCCGGCGCAACCTCAGCAAGGCCCAGGAGATATTCACCGGCTCCACCGCCAACCGGGTGGTGCAGCAGTCGCAGCGCATACCGGTGTGGGCCATCGGGACGGCGGCCACCAGCCCCAAGATTCTGGTGCCGGTGGACGGCTCCGACGGCGCGCTCAAGGCGGTGGATCACATGGCCTTCATGCTCGGGGGCAACCCCCACACCAAGATCACCCTGCTGCACGTGGGGGCCTCGTGGTCCAACTACTGTGAGCTGGACTTCTCCCAGGAGATGGCCGGGGAGATCGAGGGCCACATCCTGGAGAGCGAACAGCGCTGCATGGGCGACTTCTACGGCCGGGCCCAAAAGGTGCTGCAAGACGCCGGCATCGACCCCGACCAGGTCGAGACCCTGGAGGAAGAGGGACGCCTCGGCGTGGTGCGGGCCATCGTGGAACACGCCGAAAAAGGGGAGTTCGGTACGGTGGTGCTGGGCCGGCGCGGCGAGCACAAATCCTTCCTGCTGGGTCACGTGGCCGACAAGGTCCTGGCCCGCCTGCCGGAGCACGCGGTTTGGGTGGTGGGATGAACCTGCCGGCAAAGCTGGCGCCCGGCCTGTGGCGGCTGGGCACCTACCACATCGCCGCCTTCCTGGTGCGCGGCCGCCAGGGCGCCTGCCTCTTCGAGGTGGGCGTCTCCGGCACCGTGGCCACCATCCTGGCCCAACTTGATTCCCTGGGCCTGGACCGCGAGGAAGTGCGCTGGGTGGTGCTCAGCCACGCCCACGCCGACCACGCCACCGGCCAGGCCGGGCTCCTGGCCGGGCTGCCCCAGGCCACCCTGCTGCTCACCGCCGCCAGCCAAAAATACCTGGCCAAGCCCTCCACCGCCGATGACTTTGCCACCGAAGACGCCTACAGCAACCGCGCCCTGGCCCGCGCCGGCGACCCGGCCGATACCGACGCCCGCCCCGGGGAGCTGCTGCCCCAGCCGTGGCAGGTCGTGGAGCCCGGCTTTGAGCTGGACCTCGGCGACCTCACCCTGCGCCTGCTGGCCGCCGAAGGACACGTGCCCGGCGGGCTCACCGCCCTGGTGCCCCAACTCGCCGCGGTGCTGGCCTCGGACTCGGCCGGGTTCGTAACCCGCCGCCCGCCCGGCTTCCCCCTGTACTTCGTCTCCTACGCAGCCTACCGCGATACCCTGGAATCAATCGCCGAGCTGAAACCCGAGGTGCTCGCCGGCGGCCACCAAGACTGGTTCAGCGGACCGGCGGTGAACGCCTACCTGCAAAGCGTGGTCCAAGACCTGGAGCGCGAACACGCCTTTATCCACACCGAAACCCGGCGCGGCTGTACCCAACAGGCCATCGCCCAACAAATCTTCGACCACTACTACCAAGACGAACTGCTGGTCTACTCGCCCGAAAGCATCATGCAGTGCTGCCAACTGTTGGTAAGGCGAAGTTTGGAAGATGAGTGAGAGCTGGGGGAGGTGGGTGAGGTGGGGGAGAGCTGGGGAACCCTTTCTTTTTTGCAAAAAGAAAGGGTTCCCCAGACCCCTCCCAAAGAAAAAGGCTGGTTATGCGCCGGGAGGACTTGACTGGAGTCAACTCCCCCCGGCGCATAACCAAGTATGTCCACGGCACCCCGGTGAGATGGCAATGTTTGGGTTTGGTAGTAAATGAGGGATTAAAAAAAGATAATATAGATTAGAAAAAGATTATATTTAAAAATCCAAAAAGATAATTTTAATTGTTGATTTCCCATTATTGGAAAGGTTCCTGTAATAGGAACTCCCAAACCAATTCCCAAAAACCCGGGCGGGATATTGCGTAGCAATATCCCGCAGGTTTTCTTTGGGAAGGGGGCTTGGGGGAAACCCTTTCTTTTTCCTAAAAGAAAGGGTTTCCCCCAAGCTCCTCTCCCTATTCCTCCATCTTCTTCCTGGCCTCCAGCGAGCGGCCCAGGGTTACGCCGTCCATGTATTTTAGGTCGCCGCCCACGGGCATTCCGTAGCCCAGGCGGGTGATGGTGACGCCGGAGGGTTGCAGGCTACGGCGGACGAGGTCGGCGGTGGCTTCGCCTTCCACGGTGGGGTTGGTGGCGATGATCACCTCGGTCACCCCGCCGTCTTTGACCCGGCCGACGAGGTCCTGGAGGTTGAGCTCACCGGGCCCCACGCCTTCCAGGGGGTCCAGGGCGCCGGCCAGCACGAAATAGCGTCCTTGGTAGGTTCCGGCCGCTTCCAGGGCCGACAGGTCGGCCGGGGTCTCCACCACGCAGAGGGTGGCGCTGTCGCGGGCCGGGTCGCTGCATATGGGGCAGGGGTCGCTGTCGGCCAGGTTACGGCAGACCTGGCAAGTGCGCACCTGGTCGCGCAGGCGCGC
This sequence comes from Desulfarculaceae bacterium, assembly GCA_027067385.1. Classification (GTDB taxonomy): domain Bacteria; phylum Desulfobacterota; class Desulfarculia; order Desulfarculales; family Desulfarculaceae; genus JAMOVV01. The sequence continues at coordinate 52,470 of JAMOVV010000023.1, read as the reverse complement.
CAGGGCCTGGGACAAGCGGCGGGCCTCGGACTCCGGGGCCCGCACCAGGTGCAGGGACAGGCGCTCGGCCGTCTTGCGGCCGATGCCGGGCAGCCGGCTCAGCGCGGCGATGAGCTCTTGCAGGGCTTTAGGATACAGGGCCATGGCGCCTAAAACATACCGGGGATGTTCATGCCGCCGGTGAGCTTGGCCATCTCCTGCTGGGTCATCTCCTGAGCGCGGCGCTGGGCCTCGCCCACCGCGGCCACCACCAGGTCGCAGAGCATTTCAACGTCGTCGGGATCGACCACTTCCGGCTCCAAGCGCAGGCCCACCAGTTCGCCCTGGCCGTTGACCGTGGCCTCCACCATGCCGCCGCCGGCCGCGGCGCTAACCGTTCTGGTGGCCAGCTCCTCCTGCATCTTGAGCATCTGCTGCTGCATCTTTTGGGCCTGTTTCATCAGGTTGCCCATACCCTTGGGTTTCATCTGGATATTCTCCGTAGTTATAGGCTTATTCTTTGCTTGGTTTTAACGAGACCACCTGGGCCTCGAAGACGTCCATGGCCTCGGCCACCGCCGGATGCTCGGCCAAGGCGGCGGCCCGGGCGGCCTCGTCGGCCCCCGGCGGGGGAGTGGGTTCCTCCTGTTGCGTCGCGACCGTAAGCCGGACCGTGGAGCCGCCCCCCCACAACTCGGCGGCCAAGCGGCCCAGCCGGGCCTGGTTGTCGGTCTTGCACAATTGGCCGTTCCGGGGCCCATGGGGCAGGGTGATCACCAACACGTCACCGTTCCACTCGGCCCGGCCCCGGCCGAGCTGCGAGGACATCATGGGTTCCTGGCGGCTGGCGTAGTCCACCAACTCCTTGAGGGCTTTTTCGGCCGAGCTCGGCCGACCGCCGCCGGACGGCGGCGGGGCCGCGGGTGCGGCAGCCGTATGCTTGGCAGGCGCGGCCTTACGGTTGGTCGCAGCCGCGGCGTGGGGGGCGGCGGGGGTAGCGGCCGCCGGGTTGGCGCCGCCGGCCGTTTCCAGGCCCTGGATTATCTGGTCCAGGCTCAGCACCGGTTTGACCTGGGTGAGGCGCAGCAGGGTCATCTCCAGCACCAGGCGCGGCTGGGCTGCCCGCCGGAACAGCTCTTCGGCCCGGGCCAGGATATCGAAGACCTCGTGCAGGGTCTCGGGGCTGAAGTCCTGGCCCCGGGCGCGCAGGGAGGCCACTTCTTCGTCGGTGAGGCCGAACAGGTCCATGCCCTGGGGCGCGGCCTTGGCGGCGGCCAGGTTGCGCAGTTCCTCTTGCAGGGCCCCGTAAAAGGCCTGCATCTCGCCGCCGGCCCCGTAGACCTGGCTGACGATATCCAATACCCGGGCCGGGTCGCCGGCCAGCACCGCGTCGGCGCAGGCGGCCACCAGCTCGCGGTCCACCAGGCCCAGCAGCTCCACCACCTCGGCGTGGCCCAGTTCCTGGCGGCCGAGGCTCAACACCTGGTCCAACAGGCTCAGGGCGTCGCGCACCGAGCCGTCGGCCTCCCGGGCCATGAGAGCCAGGCTCTCGGGGGCCAGTTGGCAGCCCTCGGAGCGCAGCACGTTATCCAGGTGCTCGGCCAGGAGCTTGGGCGGCAGGCGGCGGAAGTCGTAGCGCTGGCAGCGGGAGAGGATGGTGAGCGGCACCTTGTGCACGTCGGTGGTGGCCAGGATGAAGACGGCGTGTTCGGGCGGCTCTTCCAGGGTCTTGAGCAGGGCGTTGAAGGCCGCCTTGGAGAGCATGTGCACCTCGTCGAGGATGGTGACCCGGTAGCGCGCCGCCTGGGGGCGGTAGCGGATCACCTCGCGCAGTTCGCGCACGTCTTCCACGCTGGAGTTGGAGGCGGCGTCGATCTCCTGCACGTCCAGGGCGTTGCCGGCGTCGATCTCGGCGCAGTGGGAGCACTGGCCGCAGGGCTCGGCCGTGGGTCCGGCGTCGCAGTTGAGCGCCTTGGCCAGGATGCGGGCCACCGAGGTTTTGCCCACCCCGCGCGGTCCGGTGAACATGAAGGCGTGGGCCAGGCGTCCGCTGGCCAGGGCCCCGGCCAGGGTGCGGGTGACATGCTCCTGCCCCACTACTTGGTCAAAGGTGGCGGGCCGGTGCTTGCGGGCCAGTACCAGGTAACTCAAAGGTGTCTCCCCCGCGAGGGGTTAATGGCTAACAGCCTGATATTACAAATTGAATTAATCGTACACGCTCGCGTAAAGATAGCACCCGGGCCACCGGGGTGTCAAATGAGGCTAAGGAATTGGGCCGCGGTCCGGGGCGCTACTTGCCCGGGCGCATCACCACCGCGCCGCGGGCGATGCCCTTGGCGTTGAGCTGGCGGGCCCGGCGGCGGGCCAGGGTGTAGCTGGTGCAGCAGTCCACCCACACCCGGTGCCAGATGCGTCCCTTTATCTTGTGGGTCTTGACCATGGCCTTGATGCCCCGGGCCTGCAGGCGCCGCACGTCGGCCTGGGCGCTGGCGATCTTGAGGTTGGACGAATAGAGCACCGCCCACGAGCCGCGGCGGGCCGGGGGGCTCTTTTTGGGCGGGGCCACCGCGGTGGTCTTTACCGCGGGTTTACGCGGACGGGCCGTGGCGGCCGGCTTGGCCACGGTGGCCGGTGCGTCCTGGCCGGCCAGGGCGGCGCGCAGCTCGGCTATCGCCTTGGCCCGGGGATAGTCCTTGCGCTCCGGCCCGTGCTGGGCCTTGTCCAGGCCGATGACCCAGCTCTGGCGGGCGTGCTTGGCCTGGCCCTGGGCCTGGTAGGCCCGTCCCAGTTGGTAGTAGGCCTGGTACATGTTGGGGTCGGCCATGATGGCGCGTTGCAGGTCGGTGACCGCCTGGGGATAGCGGCGGGCCTGCATGAAGGTCATGGCCCGGTTGTAGTAGGCCGCCGACAGCTTGACGGGGTCTCCCTTGCCCCGGATCCGGTTGATGGCCGCGCAGCCGCTAAAGGCCAGCGTGGCCGCCACGATGATCAACAGGATAATCAAACGCCGGGTTGCTATTGTTTGATGGCCGGGCATCCTCGACCTCCGCTCAAGTTGGTCCGTTTTTATCCGAACACTTTACCATGGCCGAGGCCGGGGTTTAAAGGGCTTGGCTTGACCTTCGCCGGGGAAGGTAATACGGCCGGCTACTTGGAGCCGGGATTGTCGGGCTCGGGTTTGGCGGGCGGCTCGGCGGTTCCCTGGTCCGGGTTGCGGTCCCAGAGGGGCAGCACCCGTCCCCCGCCGCCGGGCTGCTGGCGGTCGCGCGGCAGGCGTCCCGCTCCCAGCCGTTCGCGCATCCAGCGTTTTTGGCGGCGCTGGATCTCGGCCGGTTCATAGAAGCGCATCCAGTCGTCGGTGTAGTGCCACAGCTCGGGCTCGCCGCCCCTAAAGGCCCACTCCACCTCGTCGGAGTTGAGCCCCGGGTTGTACCAGTAGTCGAACTCGCTCACCAGCGCCTGGTCCTTGGCGTACTTCACCAGGGCCAGCCGGTAGTCGGCCCGGCGGAAGTCCAGCAGGATATGGCCGGCCAGGTGGCGCACCGAGGGCTCCTCGCCCTCGTCCATGAAGCGTTCGCCGATAAGACGGAAGACGTGCTCGGTGGACTCGGGCCAGCTCAGGCTCATGGCGGCCAGGCCCTTCATGGCCACGTCGCGCACCGCCCACCCGGCCGAGGGATCACGGATCACCGCGGTGAGGCCGGGGATGGCCGCCGGTCCCAGCCGCCCGAAGATGGCCGGCAGCACCTCGGTGACCCAGTCGCAGTCAAAGGCGTCAGACCAGCGCAGGGCGGCCAACAGCGGCATCACCGCTTCCTCGCCGCCGCGCATTCCCAGGATGTAGGTGCTATGGACCACCGCCCACCACGCCGGCAGTTCACTGAGCCAGTTGTGCTTGGTGGTCACCACCTGGGACAAGATGGGTAGCATCTCCTCCCGGCGGGCCATCTCCTGCACGCAGGCCAACTCCAGCCGGTCTTCAGCGATAAACAGCAGCTCGGCCAGTTGGTCGGCGTCCATGTTGCGGTAATCAGTGAGGCGCATGGTAGTATCCCTTGAGAAAACAAGAGGGTGCCGGAAGCATTCCTAATCCGGTACCCTACTTCTAGACTATACCCAAAGCCGGACAGACCGGCAAGGCGCATTTGCACTATTGTGCCCCGGCCAGGAGGGTTTCATGGCGATTGTACAGTTTTCCGTGGTGCCGCTGGGCACCGGTTCCACCAGCCTGTCGCAATACGTGGCCCAGGTCCACCGGGTGCTGGAAGAAAGCGGGGTGACCAACCAGCTCACTCCCATGGGCACGGTGCTGGAGGGCGAGTTGGACCAGTTGCTCCAGGTGATCCGCCGGGTGCACGAGTTGCCCTTTGAGCAGGGCGCGGCCCGGGTGATGACGCTTATCAACATCGACGACCGCCGCGACAAGGCGGCCACGGCCCAGGCCAAGATCGACAGCGTGCGGGAGAAGTTGTAGCGCTCAGCCCACCACCCACACGCAGCAGTCGGCCGCCTGGTGCATCACCGCGCTGGAGACCGAACCCAGCAAGAACTCCTCGGCCTTGGACAGGCCGCGGCGTCCCACCACCACCGTGCCATAGCCGCCGGCCGCCTGGTACTCCATGATCACCTCGCTCACCCGGCGTCCCTCCGACTCCACCAGCCGGCTGGCCACCGCCTGCCGCTCCAGGCCGGCCTCCAGCAATATCCGCTCGCCCCGGGCCAGGACCTGCTGCAGTTGCTGCTCCAATTCACGGGCGCGGGCGGCGTGGCCGGCCTGGTCGGGGAAGTTGTCGGGGTCCGGCGGCACCAGCACGGCCAGCAGGTCCACCCGGCAGTTGGCCGAGCCGCTGAGCACCGCGGCCACGTAGTCCACCGCCTCCAGGCTGATGGCCTTTTCATCCACCGCCACCAGGATGCGGTTCCAGATCAGCACCGACGGACCTTGGTTCATGGGGCCACCTCCTGGCTGTCACGGGCCACCTGTGCGGCGGCCTCGCGTAGATCGGCTAAAAATTCCGGCACCTGCTCGTAAAACACCGGGGCCGAGGCTGCAAAGTGCAGCAGCACCCGGTTGAGCGCCTCCGGGATATAAGGATACAACTTTCTCAGGTTGAACACCCGGTTGGGAATCACCAGGGAGAGATCGCCGGTGTCCAGGCGCTCCAGGGCCTCGGGGCGCTCTCTCTTTAGCTGGTGCAGGGTGGGGATGCCCCGGCCCACCAGGTAGCACAGCACGTTGCCCAGGCCGAACAGGTCCAGGCCGAAGGGGTTTTGGGGCAGGCTGTAGTTGTAGTCAAAGTCGATCCAGCGCCACAGGCCGGTGTCGGTCTCCAGGAAGATGTGGTCGCGCCGGATGTCGCCGTGCACCAACTGGTGGGAGTGCAAAAAACCGATGGCCTCCACCGAGGCGATGAAGCGGTCCAGGATTCGCGGCAAGTGGCCGTGGTAGTAGGCCCGGTGGTCCTGGGACAAGCCGTCGAGGCGCCGGTGCAGGGGCCCACCCTTTATGCGGTCGATCACCCGCACCGGGTTGTGGGCCCGGTCGAAAAGGGTCTCACCCTGCATGAACAAGCGGTGGCCGCGCACCGTGTCCAGCACCCGCTGCTCCTTGCGGGGGCTACGGTAACAGTGGATCATCAGCCCGCCCACCGGCAGGTCGAACTCCTCGAAAAAAACCATCTTGATGATCTTGGCCGAGCCGTCGGCCAGGTCGTACCCGGTGCGCACCCAGTACTTGGGCTCCTCGTCCAGGCCGAAACGCCCCTCGTAGGTCATGCCGCGCAGCACCAGGTAGCGCCCCTCCAGGTGCAGCACGTCGCCCATGCCCAGGTCCATGAACTGGCTGGTGTCCTCCACCACCTTGAGGGAATTAAGGGAGCGCCCCAGCAGCTCTTCGGCCCGCGCCTTGAGGTCCATGGCCGTGCTCACCGTCCCCAGGCGGGAACGCTGGGGAAGCGCTCGGCGTCGGTGTGGGGAATGAAGCGGGCGGCCGAAAAGCGGTTCATCAGGGCCTGGTTGACGTTTAGCTCCAGGTAGGTGAGCTTGTCCACCACCGCCTCCACCTGGGGCCGGGCCGCGGGGTCACGCAGCAGCCGTTGGCAGCCGGCCAAGGAGGAGTTGCCCAGGGCGATGAAGCGCTCGCGCGGCAGGTCCGGCAGCATGCCCAGGGTTATGGCGGTATCCGGGTCGATGACATTGCCAAAGGCCCCGGCGATGAAAAAGGCCTCCAGGTCGTCAAACTCCAGCCCCACCTCCAGCAGCACGGTGCGCAAGATGGTGTACATAGCCGCCTTGGAGCGCAGCAGGATGTCGATCTCCACCTCGGTGACCACGATGGCCCGGCCGCCGGCCGCCTGCTTGGCCGGCACTACCACGTAGCCCAAACCTTCTTCGGTGTCCACGATGCGCGGGTGCGTCGGATCGGTGAACTTGCCGCGCATGTCCATGGCCCGGCAGAGGTAGAGCTGGGCCAAGAGCTGCAACAGCCCGGACCCGCAGAGCCCCAGGGGCCGGGGGATAGTGCCGTCGGGGGCCGGGATGATCTGGAGGGTGGGTTCCCAGGTCTCCCGGTCGATGCTCACCCCTTCGATGGCCCCCGGCTGGGCCAGCACGCCCATCTTGGCCACCCCGGACTCCAGGGCCGGGCCGGCCGCCCCGGCGCAGGCCACCAGCCAGTCGCGGTTGCCCAGCACCACCTCGGCGTTGGTGCCCACGTCCACCAGTATGGCCGGGTTGGGCCGCTGGTGCAGGTCGGCGGCCACGATGCCGGCTACCAGGTCACCGCCAAAGTAAGACCCCACGTTGGGCAGGGCCCAGACCACCGCCCGGGGATGCAGGCCCAGCTCCAGGTCGCGGGCGAAAAAGGCCGCCGGCCGGTTGACGATGGGGATGTAGGGCTCGCGGCAGATGGAGCCGGTGTCCAGGCCCAGGAAGAAGTGGGTCATGGTGGTGTTGCCGGCGGCCACCACGGCCACCACCTCGGCCGGCCGGCGGCCGGCGGCGGCGCAGAGCTCGCCCACCACCTCCACCACCGCGCGGCGCAGCATGTCGTGTAGCCGGGCGCTGCCTTGGGGACTGGCGGCGGCGTGGATGCGGGTGAGGATGTCGGCCCCCACCTCGGTCTGGGGGTTGAGCCGGGTGGCCCGGGCCAGGCGGTGGCCGTCGGACAGCTCCAGCAAGGCGGCCTGCAGGTGGGTGGAGCCGATATCCAGGGCCACCCCCAGGCCATCTTGCGGCCAAGGCCCCGCCGGCAGCTCCGCGGCGCGTTCGGCCAGGGCGGGATCGGGCGGCCGGTTCGTGGTGTCGCCGGGCTCCAGGTCCACCAGCACCGCGCCCTGCTCGCCCGTGGCCACGGTGGCCGTGACCCGGTAGCCGGCGGCGCGCAGGGTGCGGGCATAGTCCATTACCCGGCCCAGGGGTGCGGCCGGCCACTGGCCGGTGAGTCGGCGCCAGGCCTTGGCCAGTCGGTCGATCTCGGCCGTGTTGTCCGCCAGGCTCGGTGGCGCCAGTTCCAGGTAGCGTTTTTCCAAATCCATGCCTACGATCCCGCAGAATTCCCGCCCATACTGGCAGCCGCTGTGGCCGGTGTCAATCCAGACCGATGCCGGCGCCGCGGCCGCCGGCACCGCGGCCCCATGCTGCCGGCTTGACTTTGCCGGGTACTTTAGTGATAATAGTTAGTAACAATTCGCAATAATATTACCCCCAAGGAAGGATTCAAGATGGCCAAGTTTCTCATCGCCTATACCAGCCGTACCGGGCACACCAAGAAGATCGCCGACTACCTGGCCGAGGGCATTCGCATGTCCGGCCACGAGGTCGAGGTAAAAAATATCTCCGAGTTGAAAGATGCGGCCGACCTGGCGGGCTACCAGGGGTATCTTTTCGGCTGCCCCACCTACCACCGGGACATGACCGCCTCCATGAAGACCTTTCTCTTTTTAGCGGAGCAGGCCGATCTGGCCGGCAAAGTCGGCGGCGCCTTTGGCTCCTACACCCACAGCGGCGACGCCCCGGGCTACATTTTCGATACCATGGAAAACGTCTTCAAGATGGACATGACCGACCTGGGCTCGCTCAACGTCATTGAAGACACCATCGACACGCCCGACGGCATCAAGGCGGCCCAGGACTACGCCCGCGCCGTGGGCGGCAAGATCGCGCCGTAGCAGCCGCCTGGTGCCATTCGGCGGAGTGAGGACCGGCCCGGGGTCGGTTTAGGCTCCGCCTTTTTTTTGCCCGGCGGCGGCCAGGGCTGTGAGCAGGCGTTGGTGCAGGTCGTCGAAACCGCCGTTGGACATGACCAGGCACAGGTCACCGGCGCGCAGGTAGCCCAGCAGGTGGTCCAGCAGGTCGCCGGTGCGGGCAAAGGCCATCGCCGGCCGGCCGCGGTCGGCCAGGTCGCGGGCCAGGCGGGCCGCGCTGAAGCGTTGGGGCCCGGGGATGTCCTCCACCAGTGTGGGCTCGCGCAGCAGTACCAGGTCGGCTCCGTCAAAGGAGGCGGGGTAGTCGTCTTGGAAGTAGTTGCGCCGGCTGGTGTTGGAGCGGGGTTCAAAGCAGGCCACCAGCCGTCCCGAGCCGGCCGGCCAGCCCGGCAGTCCGAAGCGGGCCACCGCCGCCACCGTTTCGCGCACCGCGGTGGGGTGGTGGGCGAAGTCGTCGACCACCACCACGCCGCCGGCCACCCCGCGCACCTCTTGCCGCCGCCGCACCCCCGGGAAGGAGGCCTGCAGCCCGGCGGCGCGCTCCGGGGCGAGCCCGGCGGCGGCCAGGGCGGCCAGGGCGGCGGTGGTGTTGAGGGCATTGTGGCCTCCCACCAGGGGAGTGGTGAACTCCAGCACCCGGCCGGCCGGCGGCCGCACCGCCAGGCGGGCCCCGCCGTCGCCGGCCGGCTCGGCGGCCAGCAGCCGCCAGTGGCAGTCTCGCCCCCGGCCGTAGGTCACCACCGGGCAGGGGGCCCGGCCGGCCATGGCCACCACCTCGGGGTCGTCGCCCCAGGCGATGAGCCGCCCGCCGGCCGGCAACACTTCCATGAGCATGCCAAAGGCGCGGCGCACCGCCGCCAGGTCGGGGTAGATGTCGGCGTGGTCGAACTCCAGGCTGGTGAGCACGGCGATAGCCGGCTGGTAGTAGACGAACTTGGGCACCTTGGCGAAAAAGGCGGTGTCATATTCGTCGCCCTCCACCACGAAGTGCTCGCCGGCGCCTGGGGACAGATTGCCGCCACCTTGCTTGATGATGCCTCCGAGCATGAAACCGGCGTCGCGGCCGGCGGCGCGCAGGGACGTGGCGATGAGCGCGGTGGTGGTGGTCTTACCGTGGGTGCCGGCCACCACGATGGGCTTCTTGCCGTCCAGGAAGAAGCGGGCCAGGGCCTGGGGCAGCGAGAGGTAGGGCAGCCCCAGCCGGGCCAACTCGGCCACCTCGGGGTTGTCGGCCCGGATCACGTTGCCCACGATGACCAGGTCGGTCGGGGGTTGCAGGTTGGCGGCGCGGTAGCCCTGGGCCACCGCGATGCCGCGCTCGGCCAGGAAGGTGGACATGGGCGGGTACAGGGGGTTGTCCGAGCCGCGCACCGCCAGGCCGCGCGCGGCCAGGGCCCCGGCCAGGGCGCCCATGGCCACCCCGCCGATACCCATGAGGTATACCGTGCGCACCTGGGAGGGAAAGCGGTTGAGTTTGGGGTCCAGCGGCATGGGGCTCCCGGTACGGTGGTTAAAGGCCCAGGACCGGCCAGGCCAACTCGTGCACCCGGGGCCGGAACTGCTTGATCTGGTCATTATCGCGCCCCAGGGCCACCCGGTTGGTGAGCAGCACCACCCCGCTGTTGCTTGGCCGGTGCCACCACAGGCTCACCCCGGTAAATCCCAAATGGCCCACCAGCCCGTCCGGGGGCCGGTCACCGGCCGCGCTGGGCTGGCCGCTGGGGGTGTCAAAGCCCGGGGTGCGGGTAGAGCCCGGGGTGTCGGCGTCGCGATCGAACAATTGCCCGGCCAACTCGGCCGGCCAGGGACCGCGCCCCTCGGCCGCCTCCACCAGGCGCAGCATCACCGCGGCCACCTGGCCGGCGGTGCCGAACAGGCCGGCGTGGCCGGCCACCCCGCCCAGGGCATGGGCGTTTTCGTCCTCCACCCGGCCGTGCACCCGGGGCCGGCCGGGTAGGGGGCCGCAGGGGGCCACCCGGGTGAGCGGCCAGGGCGGCGGGGCCGGGCGGGGGGCGTAGCGCGGGCCGTCGATTCCAGCGCGCTGGTACAACGCGTCCAGGGCCTGGTCCAGGCTCATGCCGGCGGCCTCCTGCACGATGAGCCCCAGCAGCAGGTAGCCCAGGTCGCTGTAGAGCGCGCTTTGTCCCGGCTGGGCCACCAGCGGTTGGTTCATGAGCATGGCCTTGAGCAGGCCGGCGCGCATGGTCACCGGCAATTTCCCAAGGGCGGTGTAATAGGGCTGGTAGGCCTCCAGGCCGGAGGCGTGGCACAAGAGCTGCCTTATGCTTATGTCGCGTTTTTCGGCCGGCACCACCGCGCCGTAGATGTGGCCCAGGGTGGTGTCCCAGGGCAGGCGGCCGGCGGCGGCCATCTCCAGGCACAGCGCGGCGGTGGCCAGCGGCTTGGTGAGCGAGGCCAGGTCGAAGACGGTGTCCGGCCCGGCCGCCCCGGCGGCCAGCACCGCCAGCTCGCGGCCGTCTCGCCACAGCCCCAGCACCATGGCCGGGGCCACGCCGTCGGCCACTCCCAGCTCCAGCAGGTCCTTTAGCGCTCCCGTTTCAGCCAAGGTCCGCTCCCACCAGCAGGGTGCCGGCCGCCGCGTCGAGCTCGGCCGCGGCGCCTACCAGCAGCGGCCGGTTGGCCGGGCCGTGGCCAAAGGGCAGGCCCACCACCACCGGCTGGTCCAGGCCGCCCAGGCGGCGGCGCACCACTTCATCCAGGCTGGGGTCGTGGTCGCGGCCGTCGCCCAGCCGGCCCACCGCCACCCCGGTCACCGCCGCCAACACCCCGGCCAGCTCCATTTGGGTGAACAGGCGGTCCAGGCGGTAGGGTTCCTCGTTGACTTCTTCGATAAACCATATGGCCCCGGCGGGGTCGGGGAAATAGGGGGTGCCCAACAGGTGGCACAAGAGGGTGAGGTTGCCGCCCAGCAGCCGGCCCCGGGCCCGGCCCCGGGTGAGGCCCTGGCCGCGCAGGCGTGCGGGCCAGGGCGGGCGGCCGGCCAACAGGGCGGCGTAGGCCTCCCGGCTGGGGTCGTCCAGGCGCGGCAGTTGAGTCACCACCGGCCCATGTACGCTCATCAGGCCGGCGGCGGCCAGGGGGTTGAGCAGGGCAGTGAGGTCGGAAAAACCGACCAGGCATACCCCGGCCGCGGCCAGGCGGGCCATCGCCAGCCGGGGCAGCAGGCGGCTGGTCCCAAAGCCGCCGCGGGCGCAGAGCACCGCCCCCAGCGCCGGGTCGGTCATGAGGCTTTGCAGGTGATCGGCCCGCTGCCGGTCGTCGCCGGCCAGGTAGTCGTCCTTGGCCCAGAGTACATCGTCCACCCGCAGGGGAGAGGGCCCGGCCAGCTCGGCCAGCACCTCCAGGCCGGCCTGGAACTCGCGGTGTGGTAGGGCGCCGGCCGGGGCGGCCACCGCCAGGGGCGCGCCCGGCTTGGGCCAACGGGGTGGACGGACAGGGTGCATCAGGCCTGGTTGCGCTGGTAGAGGAGCTTGAGGCCGCGCAGGGTGAGCAGCTCGTCGACCTCATCAATGGTATCGGAGTGGGCGGCCACCATCTCGGCCAGGCCGCCGGTGGCCAGCACAGTGCACTGCACCCCGCGCTCGGCGTTGATGGCCCGCACCACGCCGTCGACCATGCCGGCGTAGCCGTAGATGATGCCCACGTTCATGGAGCTGATGGTGTCCTTGGCCACCACGTTCTTGGGCCGGCTGAATATCTCCACCCGCGGCAGCTTGCTGGCGTTCTCGGCCAGGGCCTCCACCGAGATCATGATCCCCGGCGCGATGGCCCCGCCCAGGTATTCGCCCTTGGCCGAGATGCAGTCAAAGGTGGTGGCGGTGCCGAAGTCCACCACCACCAGGTCGGTGGGGTGGCGGTGGTAGGCGGCCACCGCGTTGACGATGCGGTCGGCCCCTACCTCGCGCGGGTTGTCGTAGAGGATGGGCATGCCGGTCTTGATGCCCGGTCCCACGAAGTGCGGCTCCACCGCCAGGTAGCGCCGGCAGAGATCGGCGAAGGTGGGGTTGAGCGGCGGCACCACGCTGGAGATGATCACCCCGCTCACCCCGTGCATGGCCACCGGGCTGCCCTGGAACAGGGTGCTGATGAGCACGGCCAGCTCGTCGCTGGTGCGGCCCCGCTCGGTGCGGATGCGCCAGTGGGCGGCCAGCGTGTCGTCGCTGAACACCCCCAGCACCGTGTTGGTGTTGCCTATGTCGATGGTAAGCAGCATGGTCCGCCTGGTCGCCAGTGTGGTTTAAAGTTCCTGCCGGGCCGCCTGCTTGAGCTCCTGGGCCACCTCCTCGGTGAGCCGCTGGCTCTCGGCCTCCACCATGATGCGCAGCTTGGGCTCGGTGCCCGAGTAGCGCACCAGGATGCGGCCCCGCTGGCCCAGGCGCTCCTCGGCCGCCTCCATGGCCCGGCGCAGGCCGGCCACCTGGTCGATGGGCTTCTTCTCCTTGACCCGCAGGTTGACCAGCACCTGGGGCATACGGGTCATGATGGTCTTGAGCTCGCTTAGCGGCCGGCCGGTCTTGACCATTACTCCCAGCACCTGCAGGGCGCTGAGCACGCCGTCGCCGGTGGTGTTGTAGTCCAAGAACACCAGGTGGCCGCTCTGCTCGCCGCCGAGATTATAACCGCCGCTGCGCATGGCTTCCACCACGTAGCGGTCGCCCACGTCGGTGCGCAGCATCTTGATGCCCCGCTCGCGCAGGCACAGCTCCAGGCCCAGGTTGGACATCACCGTGGACACCACCGTGGCCTCACGCAGGCGTCCCCGGGCGATCATGTAGTCGGCGCAGATGGCCATGATCTGGTCGCCGTCGACGATCTCGCCGTCTTCGTCCACCATGATCAGGCGGTCGCCGTCGCCATCCAAGGCCAGCCCCAGGTCGGCCCGACCCTGGCGCACCGCCGCCTGCACCTGCTCGGGATAGAGCGAGCCCACCCCGTCGTTGATGTTGACCCCGTTGGGCTCGGCCCCGATGATCACCAACTCGGCCCCCAGCTCCGAGAGCACCATGGGGGCCACCTTGTAGCCGGCGCCGTTGGCGCAGTCCACCGCGATGGTGAGCCCGTCCAGGGTGTGGGCGGCGGGAAAGGAATTTTTCAAAAACACGATGTAGCGGCCGATGGCGTCATCGATGCGAAAGGCCTTGCCCACGTCGTCGGCGGTGGGGCGGGGGGCGTCGTTACGGTGCTGCTGGAGGCTGTGCACGTAGTGCTCGATGGCGCGCTCCTGCTGCTCGGGCAGCTTGTAGCCGTCGCGCCCGAATATCTTGATGCCGTTGTCCTCGTAGGGGTTGTGGCTGGCGCTGATGACGATACCGGCGTCGGCCCGCATGTTGCGGGTGATGAAGGCGATGGCCGGGGTGGGCAGGGGGCCCACCAGGAGCACGTCCACCCCCATGGAGCAGATGCCCGCGGCCAGGGCGTTTTCCAGCATGTAACCCGACAGGCGGGTGTCCTTGCCGATGACGATCTTGCGGCGGTAGGCCGGCCCTTTCAGGAGCGAGGCCATGCCCTGGCCGATGCCCATGGCCATCTCTACGGTCATGGGATAGACGTTGGCCACCCCGCGCACGCCGTCGGTTCCGAAGATTTTCGGCTTGTCTTGCATTGATCGTTCCCGGGCGGCTTGCCGCCGCCCTGTCGCCTAGGGGCCTGAACCCACCGGGGTGTCCCGGGTGTCGTTGTGTCTGCGAACCGGCGGGCCGTCTTCCAGGGGGATGATCGGCACCACCACCTCCACCTCGGCGGGCTTGAGCTCCACCCGGCCGGCTACCTTGCGCTCCCGGGCCCAGACCAGGCGCACCGGCACCTTCACCCGGATACTTCGCTTAATCCCGTGGATATCAATGGGCTTAGTCCAGACCCACTTTTCCAGGGCGGCCAGGTCGTCGGGCAGCCCCTCGGCCCGCACCTTGTCCGGCTTGATGGTCACCTCGCCCATGCGGAAGCCGTCGCCCGGCTCGCCGGGTAAAACCGGCCGCACCGGCAACATGCGCGCCGCCACCGGCACCAACCGCACCCTGATGGTCACCGGGCTCAGGCGCATCACCTGTACCCCCGAGGGCAGCTTGAGGTCCTCGGTCTCCACCCTGAACACGTGTTCGCCTACCTTGGCCCCGCGCAGGTCGACCACCTTGATCAACCGCTGGGAGGCGGCGATGCGCACCAGGTTGCGGGGGCCGCGCACTCGTGCCTCCACCACGTCGGCCTGGTCGCCCACCACGATCATGCCGTGGGGTACGTTGGTGATCTCCACCGGCATGCGCAAGACGATCTCGCTGTTCTCCTGGCCCACCACAAAGACCCACAAGGCGATGGCGATGGCCAGGCTCAGCAGCTTCACCTGCCAGTTGCTCAGTAGCCACTTAAGCACCGGACGACTCCTTGGCCAGCAGCCAGCGGCCGCGCCGTTTGCCGGCGTCGAAGAGCTGGCTCAGCAGGCGTTGCAGGGCTTTGGCGTCCAGGTCCTGGGTCAGTTTGCCGCGCACCGCCACGCTCACCCGGCCGCGCTCCTCGCTCACCACCACGCACACGGCGTCGGTCTCCTCGCTGAGGCCCAGGGCGGCCCGGTGGCGGGTGCCCAGGTTGCGGCCCACCTTGGAGGTGGTCAGCGGCAGCACGCAACGGGCGGCCAGCACCGTCTTACCCCGGATGATCACCGCGCCGTCATGCAAGGGGCCGGTGGTCTGGAATATGCTCACCAGCAGCTCACGGCTCACCTCGGCGTTCAGGGCCACCCCGCCCTCCACGTAGTCGCCCAGGCCAATGCGCCGCTCCAACACGATGAGGGCCCCGGTCATGCGCGAGGCCAGGGTGACCGAGGCCCGGCCCACCTCCTCCAGGGTGGAACGCGAATCCTCGCCGCCGGGCCACAGCGGCCCACGGCCCACCCGGGCCAGGGCGCGGCGCAAGTCCGACTGGAACAGCACGATGACCACCAAGACAATGGAAGAGAGGAAGGAGTTGATGATCCAGTTGGCCGTGATGAGGTTGAGCTCTTGGATGATGACCATGCAGATGAAGATGATGCCCAGGCCAAAGAGCATCTGCATGGCCCTGGTGCCCTTGAGCTGCATGATGACCTTGTAGACCACGAAGCTCACCAGGGCGATATCGGCCAGGTCATGCCAGCGTATCTGCTTGAGCAAGCCCAGAAGTTCGGTCATAAGTCGCCCCCCGCCGCCATTACCGCGTCGCCCACCAGCAGGGCTTCGCGCACCGGGGCCACGTCGTGTACCCGTACGATATCGGCTCCCAGGGCCGCCCCCAGCACGTGCACCCCCAGCGAAGACCACAGCCGCTGGCCGGCTTCCCGGCGCCCGGTGAGCACCCCCAGGAAGGCCTTGCGGCTGGCCCCCAGCAAGACCGGCCGGCCCAGGCTATGCAGTCGTTTGAGGTGGCGCACCAGCAGCAGGTTGTGCTCCAGGGTCTTGCCAAAGCCGATACCCGGGTCCAGCACCAACCGGCGCTGGTCGATGCCCGCCGCCACGGCCGACTGCAGCCTCTGGGCCAGGAAATCGCAGACCTCGGCCACCACGTCTTGGTAGGTGGGGTTGTCCTGCATGGTGCGGGGGGTGCCCAGCATGTGCATCAGCACCACTCCCGCCCGCCGCTTGGCGGCCAAGGGGGCCATCTCCGGATCGGCCCGCAGGGCGCTGATATCGTTGATCACCGTGGCCCCGGCGTCCAGGGCGGCGGCGGCCACTTCGGCCTTGGTGGTGTCCACGCTGATGACCGCCGAAGAGCGCTCGGCCAGTTGGCGGATTACCGGGATGACCCGGTCGATCTCCACCGCGGCGCTCACCGGCCGGGACCCGGGTCGGCTGGATTCGCCGCCCACGTCCAGGATGTCGGCCCCCTCGTCGGCCAGGCGCAGCCCCTGGGCCACCGCCGCGTCGTGATCTTGGAACTTGCCGCCATCGGAAAAGGAGTCGGGGGTGACGTTGACCACCCCCATGATGCGGGTGCCGCCGGCGAAACCCATCTCCCGGCCGGGCAACACCCATGGCGGCCGTCCGCTAACCATCGCCTTCTCCCTCGGACCCGGTGCCCTCGGGCGGGGAGTCCGCTTGGTCCGGCGGTGGCTCGGCCTGGTCGCGGTAGAGCTCCGACGCGGTAACCGCCGGCTGGTCGCTCTCGGCCGGAGGATCGGCCGGCGGGCGGTGGTTTTTGTGCTTGGCCACAAAGGGACGGCCTTCCACGATGGCCTCCACCGCTTCGGCGTCCAGGGTCTCCACCTCCAGGAGGGCCTTGGCTATGGCGTCGAGCTTGTCGCGGTTTTCGGTGAGCAGGCGCAAGGCGGTCTTCTGGGCCTCATCCACCAGGCGGCGCACCTCCTGGTCGATGATCCTGGCGGTGTCCTCGGAGTAGTCGCGGTGTTGCGCAATCTCGCGGCCCAGGAATATCTGTTCCTCACGGGCTCCGAAAGACAAGGGGCCCAACTTGGAGCTCATGCCCCACTTGCACACCATGTTGCGCGCGATGGCGGTGGCCTGTTCGATGTCGTGGCCCGCCCCGGTGGTGAGGGTGCCCAGTACGATCTCCTCGGCCGCCCGCCCTCCCAGGAGCACCGCCAATTGGTTGCGCAGGTACTCGCGGTCGTGGGTGTAGCGGTCATCCTCGGGCAGCATCTGGGTGAGTCCCAGGGCGCGGCCGCGCGGGATGATGGTCACCTTGTGCACCGGGTCGGTGCCCGGCAGGAGCTTGGCCACCAGGGCGTGACCGGACTCGTGGTAGGCGGTCTGGTGCTTCTGCTCGTCGGTGAGGATGAGGCTGCGCCGCTCGGTGCCCATCATAACCTTGTCCTTGGCGTCCTCAAAGTCCTCCATCTCCAGGGCGTCCTTATTGCGCCGCGCGGCCAGCAGAGCCGCCTCGTTGACCATGTTCTCCAGGTCGGCCCCGGAGAAGCCGGGGGTCCCACGGGCCAGTACCGACAGGTCCACGTCCGGGGCCAGGGGGCTGCGCCGGGTGTGCACCCGCAAGATGGCCTCGCGCCCCTTGACGTCCGGGGTGGGAACCACCACCTGGCGGTCAAAACGGCCGGGCCGCAGGAGGGCCGGGTCCAACACGTCGGGCCGGTTGGTGGCCGAAATGAGGATGACCCCTTCGTTGGACTCGAAACCGTCCATCTCCACCAGCAGTTGGTTGAGAGTCTGCTCGCGTTCGTCGTGCCCGCCGCCCAGGCCGGCCCCGCGGTGCCGGCCCACGGCGTCGATCTCGTCGATGAAAATAATGCAGGGCGCGTTCTTCTTGCCCTGGTTGAACAGGTCGCGCACCCGGCTGGCCCCCACCCCCACGAACATCTCCACGAAGTCCGAGCCGCTGATAGAGAAAAAGGGCACCCCGGCCTCGCCGGCGATGGCCCGGGCCATCAGGGTCTTGCCGGTGCCCGGGGGGCCCACCAGCAGCACGCCCTTGGGAATGCGTCCGCCCAGGCGGGTGAACTTCTTGGGGTCGCGCAAAAACTCGATGATCTCGGTGAGCTCCTCCTTGGCCTCCTCCACCCCGGCCACGTCCTCGAAGGTCACCTTCTTGCCGCCGGGCTCGCTCATCAGACGGGCGCGGCTCTTGCCAAAGCTCATGGCCTTGCCACCGCCGGACTGCATCTGGCGCATGAAAAATATCCACACCCCGATCAATAAAATCATGGGGAACCAGGAGGCCAGCACGGTTACGTACCAGGGCGAGTCGTTCTCCGGCTTGACGGTAATCTTGATCTTCTTGGCGGTGAGTAGCCCGATCAGCTTGGGATCGTCGGGGGCGTAGGTGCGGAAGTGGACGCCTTCGGGAGTGAGGCCGTGAATCTCACGGCCCTGGATAACTACACTGGTGACCCCGCCAGAATCTACCTGCTCTAAAAAGTCCGAGTAGGGAATCTTCTTGCTGGGCTGGACGGTGTGATTGAAAAAATTGAACAGTAGCACCATCAGCAGGCTGATAACCAGCCACAAGGCAAGGTTCTTGAAAAAAGGGTTCACTACAGTCTCCTGAAATTGTGGGCCAGCGCGCCGTAAGAAGACCCCGCCGACCGGGTCGCGCCAACCAGCTTAATCGGCCATGGAATGACTGGGAGGGCACCGACCCACCCCCCCCGGATCAACGACGGCCCGGCAAAGGACCTTGGCGGACTTTTTCACCGAGAATTAACCGCTTGCGGCCCATACATATTTGCTACCAAGTATAGGGTCCACCCCCCTTGGTGTCAACGAGGCGCAGCCGAAGAAGGGCCTCTTTACCTCGGCGGCGGGCCCTTTCGGCCACCGACCAGGGGGCCACCCACCAGGTGCCGGCCGCGTCGGCCACCACCGGGGTGCGCCGACGCCACCAGGGGGGCACCCGGCGGTCGATGAAAAAGCGGCTCAGGCGCTTGGAACCGGGTGCGCCCAGGGGATGAAAGCGCTCGCCGGCCTGCGGGCTGCGCACCGTAAGCGGCCAGTTAACCCGCGCCGCCGGCAGCCAGGCCTGGGACCCGGCGGCCGCGAGGGGCTCGGTAGTTTTCGCCTCACCCACTTCCAGGCGCAGGCCCAAGTGCGGCAGCTCCAGGCTGCCGGGGCCATCCAGGCGATAGCTGAATACCGGCGGATCGCCGGCAATATCCAGGCGTAGGCCACCGGGCTCCCGCCAGGCCTCCAGCCCGGCCCCCAGGGTGGCCCGGCGTCCCGGCCGGCCCTGCCACAGCTCCACCAGGCGGGCCAGTTGATCGGCCAGCAGGTGCTGCCCCCCCCCGCTGACCAGGCCGGCCGCGTGGCGCAGCAGGCGGCGCAGTTGGGCCGGGTGCAAATCCCTTAGCACCGCCGAGGTCATCAACAGACTGGTGCCCTGGCGCTTGAAGCCGGCTGCCGCCCGCTGGGCGCACCAGTGGCGCCAGAAGTCCTCCTCAGCGCCGGCCAGCTCGGCCAGCCGGCCCAGGGCCTCCACCACGCGGGGGTTGATCAACTCCTCGGCCAGGGGCAACAGGCTCAAGCGCAGACGGTTGCGCAGGGGACCCTGATCCTGGTTGCTGGGATCCTCGCGCCAGGGCTGGCCCAGGCTCTCAAGCCAAGCGCGCAGTTGTTGCCGGCGGCAAAAGAGCAGCGGCCGCCACCAGATGCCCCGCCACACCCGCATGCCGGCCAGGCCGGTGAGACCGGTGCCGGTGAGCGCCCGGCCCAAGATGGTCTCGGCCTGGTCGTCGGCCGTGTGGGCCAGGGCGATGGCCCCGGCCCCGATCTCGTGGGCCATGGCCCTTAGCGCCTGCCGCCGGGCCGCCCGGGCCGCCGCTTCCGGCGAATCCCCGGCCGTTCGGCAATCCACCCGGGTAAGCTTAAACCCCAGGCCCAGCCCGGCGGCCAGCTCCCGGGTGAACTCGGCGTCGAGGTGGGAGTCGGGGCGCAGTTGGTGGTCCACGTGTCCCAAGACCACCTGCCATTGGAGCTGGCTGGCCCGTAGGGCCAGCAGGCGCGCGCAGGCCACCGAGTCGGCCCCGCCGCTGACGCCGACCAGCAGGGGGCCGGGGCCGGGCAGCCGGCCGGCCAGGCCGGGCGCGGGTGCTCCCTTGACGTCTTGGTTGGGCGGGGCTAAGCTCATGTCATCCAGTTATTTTTGCGAGCCGGTTATGAAAAAAGCCCAAGTAGTATCGGTAAATATTAGCAGCACCAAGGGCGTATGCAAAACGCCGCTGCCCGAGGGTCGCCTGGAGCCCGACGTGGGCCTGGTGGGTGATGCTCATTCCGGTGCTTGGCACCGCCAGTTATCGCTGTTGGCCGCCGAGTCCATCGACACCATGCGTGCCAAGGGTTTGGAGGTGAAGCCCGGTGATTTTGCTGAGAACATCACCACCGAGGGACTGATCCTGCACACCCTGCCCGTCGGCACCCGTTTGCGTTTGGGCGAGGTGGAGGTGGAGGTGACCCAGATCGGCAAGGAGTGTCACGCCGGGTGCGCCATTCGCCAGAAGACCGGGGATTGCGTGATGCCGCGGGAGGGCATCTTTGTGCGGGTGCTCAACCCGGGCACCGTCAAGCCGGGTGATCCGGTGTGTCGGCTGGAGACCGGCGAAGGACCATAAGTGATGAGCGCGGTTTATCGTCTCGGCGGCGAGGGTTGCAGTTATTTCCAGCAGGGGCGCTGTACCCGCACCTTTAACCGCGACGAGCAGGACCAGGCCCGCTGCCAACTGCTCGACGCCCGGCGCAAGATGGGGGTAAAGACCCTGGACCGCCTGGAGCGGCTCAAGCGCCTGGCCGACGAAGACGACCGCGAGGTGGCCCGGCGGCACGTGATCAACCAGAACATCAAGGCCATCAGCGCGCTCACCTGCCCCGGGTTCGTGGCCTCCGGCGGAGACGGCTCCCTTTGCCTGCACCAACATCTCATCTATTGCCTGATGCTGCTGCCGGGATGCCAGGGGCGCTGCGACTACTACCTGCGGCGGCGTGACCACCGGGACCAGGAGGGCCGGGCCGGGTGAGCGGGCGGGTGACATGTCCCGAGTGCGGGGCGCGGGTGTTGGTTTATCGCAACCCGGTGCCCACGGTGGACGTGGTCATCGAGCTGGCCGACGGCGGCGACGGGCCGCCGATCGTCTTTATCGAGCGCCGCAACCCTCCCCGGGGTTGGGCCCTGCCGGGTGGTTTCGTGGACTACGGCGAGACGGTGGAGCAGGCGGCGGTGCGCGAGGCGGCCGAGGAGACCTCGCTGGCGGTGGAGCTGGTGCACCTGTTGGGGGTGTACTCCGACCCGGCGCGCGATCCCCGGCAGCACACCTTGTCGGTGGTGTTCGTGGGCCGCGCCCGGGGGGTGCCGGCGGCCGGCGACGACGCCGGTCAGGTGGTGGTGGCGCCGGCCCAGTCGCCGCCGGGGCGGCTGTGTTTTGACCACCAACGTATTGTGAACGACTACCTGGCCTGGCGGGGTGAGCGCCGTGCCGGGGCGAGGTTGCCCCGCAACCCGGGAGAGATAGGCCGATGAGCGAGTCCCCCTGCAGTAAGATTGAGCCCGACCCCACCTCCAAGAAGGTCTGGTTGTCGATATTCGTCATCCTGGCGGCTGGTTCGGTGGGCGCCCTGATCGGTAAGGCGGTATGGGAAATCCCGGTGGTCGGTCCCTGGCTGGCCGTGCCTTTCGGCCTGCTGTTGCCCGTGGTGACGCTCTACACGGTGTGGACCAGCTACCACGCCGTGTGCCCCTCTTGCGGCAGCGAGTTTTCCTTGAGCCCCAAACAGAACGCCCTCATGTGCGTGGAATGCAAGGCTCAACTGACGGTGAACGGACCGGCCATGGAGGTTTGCCTGCGCCCGGACACCGGTGGTTGAAAGGTGGAGGTTAGCCATGGTTGAGTATCGCGAGCTCACTCCCCAGGAGCAGCGGCGCCTGCTGGAGATCGCCCGCCAGGCGGTGCATGACGCCGCCCACGGCCGCCGGCCGGGCAAGATTGACCCCGAGCCCGAGGGGCTGGGCTTTGAACGCGGGGCCTTTGTCACCCTGCACCGGCGCGGCCAACTGCGCGGCTGCATCGGCAACTTCGTCTCCCAGGGACCGCTGGTGGACACGGTGCAGGAGATGGCGGTTTCGGCCGCCCTGCGCGATCCCCGCTTTCCCCCGGTCACCCCGCAGGAGCTCGACGAGTTGGACCTGGAGATCAGCGTGCTTTCACCGCTGGAGCCCATCGACGACGTGAGCCGCATACAGGTGGGCACCCACGGCATCTACCTGGTGAGCCCGCGCGGCCGTGGAGTGCTGCTGCCCCAGGTGGCCACCGAGTGGGGCTGGGACCGCGATACCTTCCTGGACCAGACCTGCGTCAAGGCCGGTATGCAGCCCGGTTGTTGGCGAGATGACGATGTACAGATATTTATCTTCAGCGCCCAGGTCTTTGGCGAGAATAACGACTGAGAGCCCGCGCCAGCGTCCCGGTTAAACCCGCTTTGCGTGACCCGGTCCCCGCGTCATGCAACCCGGACCTGCGTCACGCGATCCGGCCGCCGTCTCCCGCAAGCATGCCCGCCGGCCCAGGCACCATGCCCCCGCGGCCCGCAACCCGGACTTGCGTCATGCAACCTGGCTCCCATCCCGCGATCCGGTCCCGCGTCCCGGTGACCCGCGCCCACACCCTCGGCGGGTTAGCCGGTGGCGCCGTGGTATTTTTCGGCTAGGCGCTTTTCCACCGTGGGCGGCACCAAGCCGGAGATGTTGCCCCCCAGGCGGGCGGCCTCCTTGATGATGGTGGAGCTGACGTAGAACCACTTGTAGTCGGTCATCAAAAAGACCGACTGCACGTCGCCGGCCAGCTTGCGGTTCATCAGGGCCAGTTGGAACTCGTACTCGAAATCGCTCAGGGCCCGCAGCCCCCGCAAGATCACGTTGTGGTTGTTTTTCTGGACGTAGTCCACCAGCAGGCCCTCGAAGGTATCCACGCTGACGCCTTCCATGTCACCCACCACTTCGTTGACCATGGCTATGCGTTCGGCAATGGTGAACAGGCCTTCTTTTTCGGAGTTAATGGCCACCGCCACGATGACTTGGTCAAAAATCTCTCTTCCCCGGCGAATGATAGAGAGATGTCCGTTGGTGATGGGGTCGAAGGAGCCGGGGTAGATAGCGGCCTTCATGCACTTTTCCTTGTTGCTCATACTAGCGAGTCCAAAAAGCTAAGCTCGGTTTGTCCGTAGCGCCTTTGGTCGGTCAACTTGAGGTGCGAGCTTTCGGGGGGGCGCTCGGCCGGGGAATGCTCAATGACCAGTTTACCCCCCGGGGCCACCAGTTCCTCGTCCCGGCAGGTCCTCACAAAGCGCGAGACCAGTCCGCGCTCGTAAGGGGGATCGGCCAGCACCAGGTCAAAGGGGGCCAGTTCCAGCACCCGGAGGTCCGGGCGTATGGCGTCGGTCACCTCCAGTTGGCTGCGCTCTTGCACCTCCAGGCGGTCGAGGTTGCTGCGCAGAACCCGCCCCACCTTGTGGCTGTGTTCCACGAACAGGCACCAGGCGGCGCCCCGGCTCAGGGCCTCCAAGCCCAGGGCCCCGGAGCCGGCGAAGAAGTCCGCCGCTCGCTTGTCCACCAGCCATTCGCCCAATATGGCGAACAGGGCCTCGCGCACTTTTTCGCTGGTGGGCCGTGTACCCATACCCGCCGGGGCGCTGAGCCGCCGGCCTCCCAGTTCCCCCGCTACGATTCGCAGCATGGCCAACCTTCCGCCTACAGGTATTGGGCGGTGAGCACTTCGGCGATCTGCACCGCGTTGGTGGCCGCCCCTTTACGTATATTATCGGCTACCACCCACATCTCGATGCCACGCTCCTGGCTGATGTCCTCGCGGATGCGTCCCACCAGGGTTTCATCGGCCCCGGCGGCCATGAGGGGGGTGGGGTATTGGTTGCCGGCGGGATCGTCCACCACCTTGACGCCGGGGGCCTGGGCCAGCAGCTCGCGCACCTGGTCGGCGGTGAGCTTCTTGGCGGTGGTGAGGTTTACCGCCTCGCTGTGGCTGTAGACCACCGGCACCCGCACGCAGGTGGCCGATACCCGGATGGAGTCGTCGCCCATTATCTTCTGGGTCTCCAGCACCATCTTCATCTCTTCCTTGGTGTAGCCGTTGTCCTGGAAGACATCGATATGCGGGAAGAGGTTCATGGCGATGGGATGGACATACAGCTCCGGCTCGGCCGGACGTCCCTGGTGCAGGGCCTCCAGTTGGCGCTTCAGCTCGTTGATGCCCTTTTGGCCGGTGCCGCTCACCGCCTGGTAGGTGGATACCACCACCCGCTCGATGGTGGCGGCGTCGTGGATGGGTTTGAGGGCCACCACCATCTGGATGGTGGAGCAGTTGGGGTTGGCGATGATGCCTTTGGTGGTGTGGCCGGCGATGTCCTGGGGGTTGACCTCGGGCACCACCAGGGGCACCTCGGGGTCCATGCGCCAGGCCGAGGAGTTGTCCACCACCACCGCGCCGGCCGCCGCCGCCACCGGGGCGAACTGCTTGCTCACCCCGGCCCCGGCTGAAAACAGGGCCACCTCGATACCGTCGAAGCTGTTTTCATCCAGCACCTGCACCGGCACCTCTTGGCCCTGAAAGCTGAGCTTCTTGCCGGCCGAACGCTCCGAGGCCAGCAGCCGCAACTCGCTGATGGGGAAATCGCGCTCGGCCAGGCACTGTATCATCTGGTTGCCCACCGCGCCGGTGGCTCCGCAAACCGCTACCTTGAATTGCCTTGCCATGTGTTGTCTCTCCAGCTCGGAGCCGCCCGCGGCCCCGGTGACATTGCTCCTGGGGGCACCCCGGGGCCCGGTGGTTCCGCCAAGGGCATGGTCATGGTCCCTAACACCCCCGTAGAGGTATTGTTTTAAACAAGGTCGCGGCCCTTTGCAAATTTATTTGAGATTGCGCCGGTCCCCGGCGCCGGTCCCCGGCCGTTTTCCGGGGACTCAGGTGCCCAACTGGCGCCGCACCCGGGCGATGAGCCCGCCGCCGGCGACCAGCTCCATCAGAAACGGGTCCAGGGGTTCGATGGCGTACTCGGTCTTTTGGTCGCCGTTTTCGATCACCCCGCGCTTGAGGTCCAGGCGCAGGCGGTCGCCCTCGCGCACCCCGGCGGCGGCCTGGGGCGAGCGCAGGGCCAACAGGCCGGTGTTGAAGGCGTTGCGGCAAAAGATGCGCGAGAAGCTGGCGGCCACCACCGCAGCCACCCCGGTGGCCCGGATGGCCAGGGGGGCGTGCTCGCGCGAGGAGCCGCAGCCAAAGTTGCGACCGGCCACCAGGAAGTCGCCAAAGGCCACCTGCTCGCAAAAATCGGCCCGCAGGTCCTCCAGCACGTGGGGGGCCAAGCGGCGCGGATTGGAGGTGATGAGGTAGCGGGCGGCGATGATGGCGTCGGTGTCCACGTGGTCGCCCAAGACCCAGGCGCGTCGATAGTGCATGGCTACAGCTCCTCCGGCGAGGCCACCCGGCCCAGGACCGCGCTGGCCGCCGCCACCATGGGACCGGCCAGGTAGACCCGGCTGGTGCGGTGTCCCATGCGGCCGATGAAGTTGCGGTTGCTGGTGGCCACCGCCACCTCGCCGGGGGCCAACACCCCCAGGTGCCCGCCCAGGCATGGGCCGCAGGAGGGCGGCCCCACCTGGCCGCCGGCCTCCACGATAGTCTCCAGCACCCCTTCCTTGAGGGCTTGCCGGTAGATAGCCGGGGTGGCCGGCAGCACGATGAGCCGCACCCGCGAGTGCACCTGCCGCCCCTGCAGCACGGCGGCCGCCTGCCGCAGGTCGTCTAAGCGGCCGTTGGTGCAGGAGCCGATGAACACCTGGTTGATGGCCTCGCGCGAGCTCTCGCCGGCCGGGGCCACGTCGTAGGGGCTGTGGGGGCGGGCGATGAGCGGCCCCAGGCCGTCGGCGTTGATGGTGATGGTGTCGTGGTACACCGCGTCGGGGTCAGGCGCCACCGCCTGCCACGGCCGGCGGGCCCGGTCGGCCAGGTAGTCGCGGGTGATGTCGTCCACTCCGAAGATACCGGTCTTGGCCCCGGCCTCCACCGCCATGTTGGCCAGGCACTGGCGCTGGCTCATGCTGAGGCGGCCGGCCAGGGGACCGTGGAACTCCAGGGCCAGATAGTCGGCCCCGTCGGGCCCCAGGCGGCGCAGCATCTCCAGGGCCAGGTCCTTGGCCGAGCTCCAGGGGCCCAAGGAGCCGGTGAGCTCCACCCGCAGGGTGGCCGGCACCTTGAACCAAACCTTGCCGGTGGCCATGGCCGCCCCGATGTCGGTGGAGCCCACTCCCACGGCCCAGGCCCCGCAGGCCCCCATGGTGCTGGTGTGGCTGTCGGCCCCGGCGATGATCTCACCGGGCAGGGCCAGCCCCTGTTCGGGCAGCAGCACATGCTCCACCCCGGCCCGGCCGCCCTCGAAGCGGTGGGTGAGCATCTGGGCGGCGGCGAAGTCCAGCATCTTGCGCACCTGCCGGGCGGTGGCCAGGTCCTTGTTGGGCGTGAAGTGATCGGCGATGAGCACCACCCGGTCGGGGTCGAAGACCTTGAGGGCCCCGGTGTCTTTAAAGGCGTCGATGGCCAGCGGCGCGGTGATGTCGTTGGCCATGAGCAGGTCCGCCCGGGCCTCCACGATCTGGCCGGGGCGCAGGACATGGCGCCCGGCGTGGGCGGCCAAAATCTTTTCGCTGAGGGTCATGCCCATGTCTTGCTATCCCCGCCGGCGGCCGGCCCTGGTGGTCTGCTGGAGCTCGTTTGCCTGCCCAAACGCCCCCAAGGTACTCCAGGGCGAGGTGGGGTGCAAGCCCCACCTGCCCTCGGCCGATATTAGTTGACCCGGGCGGCTAACGGCAAACGGCCGGTCCCGCCGCGGGATCGCGATGGGACCGGCCGTTTGGTAAAGGCGCGCAGGGCGCATGTCCCCGGCGGGGGTGAGCCCCCGGCCGGGAGTGGGCCTAGGAGACCTTGATCACCAGGGCCGCGGCGGTGTCGCCGGCGGCGCAGCCGGCAAAGAGGCCGTAGCCGCCGCCGAGCTTGACGAGTTCCTCGATCAGCTCCACCGTGCAGCGGGCGCCGGTGGGACCCTGGGGGTGTCCGAAGACCAGCGAGGAGCCGTAGTTGTTGAATATCTCCTCGGGTATCTTCATCAGGCGGCCCATGACGATGTCATTGGCGGTGAAGGGGTTGTGGGTCTTCACCGCGGCCAGATCGCTCACGCCGATGCCGGCCTTGGCCAGGGCCATCTCGGCCGAGGGGGTGACCGCGGCGGCCATGCGGGCCTTGGGGGCCCGGGCGTAGCCGTAGGAGAGTATCTGGATGGTGATGCTCTTGTCGGCGCTGAGCTCCTTGGCCTTTTCCTCGGTGGTGACCACGAAGCCGGCGTTGCCGTCGGCCGGGTGGGTCTGGGCGCCGAAGGTGATGGAGCCGCCGGGCACCACCGGCTTGAGCGGGGCCAGGCCCTCGGCGGTCACCGGCATGATGCCTTCATCCCCTTCGATGGTGATGGTCTTTTTCTTAGAGACCTTGATGTCCACCGGGATCATGTATTCTTTTTGGAAGGCGCGGTCGTTTTCCAGGGACATGAGGTACTGCTCGTAACGCCGCAGGGCCAGGGCGTCGGACTCTTCCTTGGTGACCCCGCCGTGGTCGGCGGCCACGTTCTCGGCCGTCTTGACCATGGCCTCGCCGCCCCAGGGGTCGATGTTGAAGTTGTCCATGAGCCAGTTCTCGTGGATCACCTCGCCGCCGGGACCCTTGGGATTGGGCCACACGGTGTGGGGGCCGTTGGAGCAGCGGTCGGTGGTGCCCACCAGCACGCACTCGGCGCTGCCCAGCTCCACCGCGGCGGCGCCGGTGTAGATGGAGGTGGCGCTGGTGGCGCAGGCCTGGCTGATGGTGGGGCCGGCGATCTTCTCGGCCCCGGCCAGGGCGCAGTACCAGGGGCAGGCGTAGAACCAGGATTTCTGGCCGATGGTCATGCCCAGTACGCCCCAGTCAAAGACGGCGGGGTCTATCTGGCGCAGCTCGAAGAATTTTTTGGTCGTGGCCGCAGCCAGTACGATGGCGTGCTCGTTCTGGAAGGACATCTGCCATCGGGAAAAGGGCGAGGACCAGTAGCCCTTGTGGGGGATAAACGACTTGGTGAACATGTCCTGTCTCCTTGGGTTGCGTTGGCAAGTCAGCTTGATCAGCCGGTACCAAGTTTAAAAATATAAAGCCCAGCTCCCGGGGCTGCGGCTATTTCTCGGCCTCGGACCAGTGGCCGTAGCGCTCGCGCAGCACGCGGTGCAGGATCTTGCCGGTGCCGGTGCGGGGCATTTCTTCTTCGGTCACAAAGTGTACGGCCTTGGGCCGTTTGAAGCCGGCGATCTTGCCCTTGGTGAAGTCGCGCAGCTCGGCGGCCAGCTCGTCGGTGGGCTGGTAACCATCGTGCAGGATGATCACCGCAGTGACCTTTTCGCCCCATTTCTCGTCGGGCACCCCGATGACCGCCACGTCCTTGACCGCGTTGTGGCCGCCGATGCAGTCTTCCACCTCCGAGGGGTAGACGTTCTCGCCGCCGGTGATGATCATGTTCTTTTTGCGGTCCACCAGGTAGTAGTAACCTTCCTGGTCGCGGTAGGCCATGTCGCCGGCGCTGAAGAAGTCGCCCACAAAGGCGGCCTTGGTCTCCTCGGGCAGCTTCCAGTACTCGCTGAACAGGGCCGGCCCGCGGGAGTAGAGCTCGCCCACCTCGCCGTCGGGCACCTCGTTGCCGTCCTCGTCGAGAATCTTGAGCAGGTCGGTACCCGGTATCTCGCGGCCGATGGAGCCGAGCTTGTCGAACTGCTCGTCGGGCAGCAGCAGGGTGACCAGGCCGGCCTCGGTGGAGCCGTAGGCCTCGTAGAGCTGGCTGTTCTTGAAGTAGTCCATGATGGCCAGCTTGAGATCGCGCCGGGCCGGGGCCGAGGAGATGAGCAGCTTCTTGACGCAGTCCACGTTGTACTTGCTCTTAACCTCCTCGGGCAGGGCCAGCATCATGATGTAGTGGGTAGGCACCAGGGATGTGAAGGTCACCCCGAACTCGCTGAGGGTCTTGATCATGTGCTCTGGGTCGAAGGACACCGAATTGTAGACGATGGCCGCGGCCCCCAGGCAGGTGAAGACAAAGGAGTAGAAGACGCTGTTGATGTGGCACATGGGCATCACCAACAGGCCCCGGTCGTCGCGGTCGTAGCCCATGGCCGCGATGTTGGTCCAGTACTTGCCGGCCAGCGACTCGTGGGTGCGCACCACGCCCTTGGGACGGCCGGTGGTGCCGGAGGTGTACATGATGATCCAGGTGTCCTCGTCGATCACCTTCACCGGGGGCTCCACCGCCGAACCTTCCTTGAACAGGTCCTCCAGGTGCACAAAGCCCTCGGGCGCGTCCCCCTCGCCAAAGAAGAAGTACTTGTCGGCGTCGATGGTCTCCAGGTCGGCCTTGGCCCCGGCCACGTCATCGGCAAAGGGCTTTTCCACGATGAAGGCCTTGCACTCGGCGTTGTTGAGGATATAGCCGTATTCCGCCGGGGTGAGCCGGAACATGATCGGCACCGCCACGAAACCGCCCTTGGCGCAGGCGCCGTAGAACTCCAACCACTCCAGGCAGTTGAAGGCGATCATGGCTATGCGGTCACCCTTTTGCAGCCCGCGGTCGGCCAGGGCGTTGGCCAGGCGGCAGCAGCGTTCGTTCCACTCCTTAAAGGTAAGCGACCTGTACAGGTCTGCCGCTCCCTCCTTGTCGGCGAACATGGTGGCGTTTACCCGGAGTATGTCGCCAACGGTCAACCAGCGATTCATATTGTATCTACCTCCCTCTTGCGTGGGCCGACCCGGGGCCGCCGGCGGCGAGCCGCCGTCCCGTGGCCGCGCGGTGTGTTGTTTAGCGTATAAAAACTCTACGTCAGTTGGTCACGGGCCAGCAGGGCCGCACCCCAGGCCCCGTTGAGCTGGGGACGGGGGGTGGTCACCACCTCGCGCCCCACCTCCTGGGCCATCATCTCCATGAGAAACGGGTTGTGGGCCACCACCCCGCCGGTCATCACCACCAGGTTGGTGAGGGTGTCCATCTCCCGCACCCGCTTGACCACCGACCGGAAAAGCCCCTTGACCAGCGGCTCCACCCGCACCCCCTCGCGAATCTTGCTCAGCAGCTCGGTGCCGGTGAACACGGTACAAAAGGCCCCCAGGGTGACCTCCTCCCGGGCCGCCGCGGCCAGTTGGTTCATGGCGCCCAGTTCCAGGTCCAGGCGCAGGGCCATCTCTTCCAAGAAGGCCCCGGTGCCGGCGGCGCACTTACGGTTCATCTTGAACGATTTGCGCCGGCCCTGGGCGTCCAACTTGATGATCTTGTTGTCCTGGCCCCCGATGTCCACCACGGTTATCGCCTGGGGATAGTGGAAGTAGGCTCCGGCTCCGTGGCAGGCGATCTCGGTGCGACTGGCGCCGGCAAAGGGCACGTTCTTGCGGCCGTAGCCGGTGGATATCACCCCGGCAATGTCCTGGGCCTGCAGCCCGGCCATGGCCAGGGCCCGCTGGAAGCCCTCCTGGGCGCTGGCGGCGAAGTCCACCCCCGAACGGCGCACCGCGTGGCCCTGGAGATCGCCTTGTTCATCGACCACCGCCACCTTGGTGGCGCTGGCTCCCACGTCTATACCGGCAAAATGGCTCGCCAAGTCAGCTCCCGCTACCGCCGGCCCCTAGGCCGCCTGCTCCAACAACTGCTCCACGAAGGCCTCGATGTTGGTCTTGGCCTGTTCGTCGCTGAAAAAGCGCAGGTCGTTGAGATCGCCGTTGATCACCAGGGTGGGCAGACCCAGTTCCTGAGACAGACGTTGGGGCATGGCAAAGCGGCTGTTGGTGTTGTAGGGGCAGGTCTTGGCGTCGTGGAAGATGATGCCCGCGACCCCGCAACGCTCCACCCACTCCTTGACATAGCCCTCCTTGAAGTCATCGTCGCGCACGTTGAACAGCTCCAGGGCGGCGCGGGCCATGGAGTCGAAGGGGTCGCGCTCATCCAGGGCGTCGAAAATCCAGGAGTTGCAGTAGGTGGAGGAGACGATGGGCGCCTGCAGCTCGTTCAGCAGCTCCGAGAGCATACGCAGCCGTCCCCACACCGGCATGCCGTCCCAGTACAGGCGCACCTGCTCCCCGGGCACCGCCGCCACCTGGTCTTGCACCATCTGGTCGATCTCGGCCAGCAGCAGGTCGTAGTAGTCCACCGCCTCCTGCTTGCCGCGCAGCACCACCGCCGGGGCCATGTGGATGCAGTGGTCGAAGAAGGTCATGGGGCTGGGGTGGTGGGCCGCCCCCTCGAGCACCTTGCGCCAGCGGATGGTGCACTGCTTGGACAGCCCCACCACCTCGCGGAAACGGTCGATGTCGAACTTGTTGCCGCTGACCTGCTCCAACACCGGGATCATGTCGTGCATCTGGCTCTTAACGTCGGCCACGTGGCTTTCCTTCACCTCGTGGATCACCCGCGGGTTGTTGATGCCCACCAGGGGCACGTCCCACTCCCGGGCGTAGAACATGAACCAGTCCTGCACCTCCCGGCACTGGTTGTTGTTGAACACCAGCACGTCGGCCCGGGGTACCGACTCCAGGCCATAGGCCCGGGTCAGCGGGGTCTGGCCGGCCAGGTAGGATCCCACGTCCGAGGTGAGGTAGGAGCATATCTCCGGCGAGTAGCCGGCGGCCACCGCCTCGGGGATGAGATCGGTGGCCATGCGGGTGGCCCCCAGCATGGCCCCGTGGTTCTCCGGGAAGTAGACATCAAAGCCCATGGCGTGCAGCAGCTCGGCCGGCCCCACCGAGGTGCACCAGGCCACCTTGGGATTGCCCTCCTCCTTGGCCTTGGCCAGTCCCAGGAAGTGGTCTTCCATGAGCTTTTTCATCTGCTTGGTGGCTTTGATGGGAGGCATAACCATCCTTCGAGGGCCTCTCGCGCCGGCCGCAAAAACCTGCCGGCAGACAAAAAAAGCGGCGCGAAAAGCGAAAAACGGGTAGACAAAATGATTACATGTTAGCTACAATCCAGCTATTACGCACTATAGGCGGGAAAATCGCGGCTTGTCAAGCTGAAAAGTCCCGGATGGGACCCCCTGCGCCAGGGGTTGCCGCGGGTGGGGGCAGGCATGAAACACCAGGCGCCGCCCTGCTGTTGTGTTGGGTGGGGAGACAATTTAAGTGGCTGTTAAGACAATTAAAACGCCAGCCGTCATCATCGGGGGCGGCGTGGCTGGGCTGGCGGCGGCCATCGATCTGTCCCGGCGGGGGCTATCCTCGCTGGTGGTGGAGCGCGGCCCCCGTTTAGGGGGCCGGGTGGCCGATTTCTGCTGCAAGGCGACCGACTCTTGCGTCCGCTGCGGGGCCTGCCGTTTGGCCGACCTGGTACGCCGGGTTGCCGCCCGGCCGGAGATAGCGATTTACACCTCGGCCAAGCCGGTGGCCGCCGAGGCCGATGGCGATGGCTGGCGGCTCACCCTGGAGCCCCAGCGCAACAACGGACCGGCCCCGGTGGTGGAGCTGGCCGGTGGGCCGCTGCCGCGGCGCAGCCAGGTCCAGGCCGGGGCGGTGATCCTGGCGGTGGGGGCCACGCCGTTTGACCCCTCGGCCAAGAGTCGTTTCGGCTATCGCCGGGTGCCCGGCGTGGTGAGCGCCCTGGAGCTGGAGGGCGCCCTGGAGCACTCCCTGGCCGAGTTGGCCGGGGGGCGCGACCCGCGGCGGGTGGCCTTTATCCAGTGCGTGGGCAGCCGCGACGAGTCCCTGGGTCATCTATATTGCAGCCGGGTGTGCTGCGGGTTCGCCCTGCGCATGGCCCGGGTGATCCAGGCCCGCCGGCCCGGGACCGAGATAACCTTCTTCCACATGGACGTGCAGACCTACGGCCGCGCCTGGGCCGGGGAGCTGGCGGAGATGCGAGAGCAAATGAACTTTGTGCGGGCCATGCCCGGCGAGGTGACCGCCGGCCCGGGCGGACCCCAGGTGGTCTACGCCGCCGGCGGCCGCAGCCAGACCGCCGAGTTCGACCTGGTGGTGCTGAGCCAAGGGATGCGTCCGCCGGTGGGCGCGGCGGCCCTGAGCCAGCTCTTTGCCTGCACCCGCACCAGCGACGGATTTTTGGGCTCCGACGCCGAGCCGGTGGCCAGTGGGGCGGCCGGTGTCTTCATCGCCGGCTCGGCCCGGGGGCCCATGTCCATCGTGGAGTCCATAGAGCACGGGGCGGTGGCCGCGGCTGCGGCCGCCGGGCATCTCCAGCCCCTGGTTCGGGAGGCGGCCCATGCCTGAGGTGAGCCTCATCTGGATCGAGGAAGCGGGGCTGGAGGGGCTGGACCCGGCCAAGGCGGCCAAGAAGGCCGGGGTGGCGCTGTCTGACGGCGGGCTGGTGGAGGCGGCGGTGGTGACCACCACCGAGGCGCGGGCCCCCCGCAGCCTGGTCAACCGGCTCAAGGGCTACCCGGTGAAGTGGTTGGACCTGGCCGCCGAGGTGGGCGGCGGTCCCCTGGCCCTGCGCCAGGCCCGGGCCGCGGCCGCGGTGGCCCGCGCGGCCGGCTCGGCCGCCCTGGGCACCATGGCCCAGCGCTACACCCGCCAGCCCAACCAAGAGGTGTTGGTGGCCGGCCGCGGCCTGGCCGCCGTGGCCGCGGCCCACCAGGCCGCCGCCCTGGGCCACCCGGTGCTGCTGGCCCTGGAGACCACCCGGGCCCGGGCCGCCTGCGCCGACGAGAAACCGGCCGAGGTGAAACGGGCCCTGGCCGGGCTGCCGGCCCAGGTGGAGGTGGTCACCGGCACCGAGCTGGTGGAGTTGCTCGGGGCCGGCGGCGACTTCCAGGCCCGGCTGCAGGGTCCGCGCCGCACCAGCCGGCGGCGCTTCGGGGCGGTGGTGCTGGCCCCGCCCAGCGCCTACGCGGTGCCCGGCGACATGCCGGCCACGGCCGAAGACATCACCCTGCCGGTGAGCCGGCTTAAGCCCAAGCAGTACCAAGGCGGCGAACAGTGGTTGCAAGCGGCGGTGATCGCGCCCCTGGGCCCCGGGGCCACGGCCCACGGCTTTGCCCGGGCGGTGACCGCGGCCCTGGCCCTGCAAAAGCGGCCCCGGGTGCAGGTCACCCTGTTCCTGGGCGAGGCCAAGGTGGCCTCCGAGGGCGGCGAGCGGCTCTACCGCGACGCCCGGCGCCAGGGGGTGCTGGCCATGCGGGTGGAGCCCGGCGGGCTGCGGGTGAGCCGCGACGGCCGCAAGCTGTCTTTCGACGACCCGGTGCTCGGCGAGCCGGTGGACCTGCGGCCCGACTTGGTGGTGCTTAGCGAGGAGGTTACCGGCCGGGCCCCGGCCTGGCTGGACAACCCCCTGGTCACCACGGCCTGGGACCAGGACCTGCCCGACCATCCCCGCCTGCAGGCCGGCCGCACCGCCCGCAGCGGGC
Source organism: Desulfarculaceae bacterium (assembly GCA_027067385.1). GTDB lineage: Bacteria > Desulfobacterota > Desulfarculia > Desulfarculales > Desulfarculaceae > JAMOVV01. The sequence continues at coordinate 18,379 of JAMOVV010000023.1, read as the reverse complement.
TCTATCTCATCGGCGGGGCGCGCGGCGCCGCCCCGGGCGACCCGCGCCGGGCCCAGGCCGCGGCCGCGGCGGCCGACCTGCACGGCCTGCTTTCGGGCGAGGCGGTGGCGGTGCCGGCGGTGCGCGACGTGTTATGCGCCTCCTGCCTCACCTGCGTGCGGGTCTGTCCCCACGGCGTGGTGTGCTACGCCGAGGACCACATCGCCCCCGCCCCGGCCGCCTGCCTGGCCTGCGGGGTGTGCACCGCCGAGTGCCCGGCCGAGGCCATCGCCCCGCCGGGCTGGTCCAACCGCGAGATGATCGCGTCCCTGGCCGCCGGGCTCAAGGCGGCCGCCGGCGACAAGCTGGTGCTGTTTGCCTGCCGCAACTCCGGCATGGACGCGGCCCGCGCCCTGAGCCTGGCCGGGCACCAGTGGCCCAAGGGGCTCTTGATGGTGCCGGTCAACTGCGCCGGCCGGGTGGGCGTCCAGCTAATCCTGCGGGCCCTGTCTTTGGGAGCCGGCGGAGTGCTGGTGGCCGGCTGCCACCAGGGCAACTGCCGCTCGTTAAACGGCAACCTGCGGGCCAAGCTGCGCTCCGGCGAGGCGGCTGATCTGCTGGCCCAGGTGGGCGGCCGGCCCGAGCAGGTGCGCTTTATGCACCTGGCATCCAATCAACCCCGGGCCCTGGCCCAGGCGGTGGCCGAGCTGGCCCAAACGGCCGGGGAGAAATAGACATGCTGCTCAACGACTGTGATCCCGGCTTTAAGCACCAGGTGGCCGCCGAGCCCGGCGGCCAGGGCATCAAGGCCTGTTTCGCCTGCGCCGCCTGCACCGCCCGCTGCCCGGTGGCTGGCCACGTGGAAGGCTACGACCCCCGGCGCCTCATCCGGCTGGTCCTGCTGGGCCGGCGGGAAGAAGTGCTGGCCAGCCCCCTGATCTGGCTGTGCTCCACCTGCTACTCCTGCCAGGAGGTCTGCCCCCAGCAGGTGTCTTTCACCGAGGTGCTCACAGCCATCAAGAATATCGCGGCCCGCGCCGGCTACGGCCCGCCGGCCACCGAGGCCGTCATCGACCAACTGGCCGCCCACGGCCGGCTGCTGGAGGTGGGCGAGTTCGAGAACCAGCGGCGGACCGACCTGGGGCTGCCCGAGGTGGCGGAGGCCCCGGCCCACTTCCAGAAAGTGTTGGGAGTCGAGCCAGCCGGGGGGAAGAGCTGATGGAGGCGCTGCTGTACCTGGGATGCACCGTGCCGGTGCGCAACCTGAACTACGAACTATCGGCCCGCAAGGTGGCCGCGGCCCTGGGGGTGAAGCTCCGCGACCTGACCGAGGCCGGCTGCTGCGGCTTCCCGCTCAAGGCCACCGACCAGGCGGCCGCCCTGGTCATCGCGGCCCGCGCCCTGGCCCAGGCCGGCGAGGGCGGGCTCACCCTCACCCCGCTGTGCTCGGCCTGCACCGGCACCCTGGCCGAGGCGGCCCACCACCTGGACCACGACGCCGCGGCCCGCCGGCGGGTCAACCGCGAGCTGGCCCCCCTGGGGCTGGCCTACCGGCCGGGGGTGCGGGTGAAGCACCTGGTGCGCTTTTTGCTCGAAGACGTGGGCGAGGCGGCCATTAAGAAAAAGCTCACCCGCAGCCTGGAGGGATTCAGCTTTGCGCCCCACTACGGTTGCCACTACCTCAAGCCCAGCCAAGTGCTCGGCGGCCTGGACGACCCCGAGGACCCCACCAGCCTGGCCCGGCTCATCGAGCTCACCGGGGCCGAGGCGGTGGCCTACGACTCTATGAAGGAGTGCTGCGGCGGCGGCGTGCTGGGGGCCGACGAGCGGCTGGCCGGTCGCATGGCCGGCACCAAGCTGGTGGACCTGGCGGCGCGGGAGGTGACCGCCCTGGCCCTGCTGTGTCCCTTTTGCAACGTGATGTACGAGGGCCAGCAAAAGACCATCGCCAAGAAGCTGGCGACCGAGCTCAAGGTGCCGGTGGTCTACGTCACCCAGGTGCTGGGGCTGGCCCTGGGCTTCAAGCCCAAGGAACTGGGCTTCAAGCTGAACCGGATCAAGCCCAAGGACCTGGTGAAAGCCTTTAAGTAACCGCCGCGCGGCGGCGTGATAAAATATTAGGAGTACGGACAGCGGCCGCCGGCGACGGCCGGCCCCGGAAATGTAAAACACCCACGCAAGGGCTGGAGGAATACACCCATGAAGGTTAAAGGCTATAACTTCCCCGACGACCTCTATTACGATCAAAACCATTTTTGGGCCAAGGTGGACGGTGACCTGGTGATCATGGGCACCACCGACCTGACCCAGAAGTTGGCCGGCGAGATCACCTTCGTGGACGTGCCCGAGGAAGAGGACGAGGTTACCCAGGGCAAACCCTTCGGCTCCATCGAGAGCGGCAAGTGGGTGGGCCGGGTCTACGCCGTGGTCTCCGGGGAGATCGCCGAGGGCAACGAGGACTTGGAGGACGAGCCCGAGCTGATCAACCAGGACTGCTACGGCAAGGGCTGGATCGCCAAGATCGAGCCCAGCGACCTGGACGCCGAGCTGGGCAACCTGATGCAGGGCGACGCCTACAAGAAATGGGTGAGCGCCGAGATCGAGAAGATGGACAAGTAAGGCCGGCCATGGTGCTTGCTTATTATCGATATTGCACGCCGGGAGGGTGGGGCCGCGCGCCCCGCACCTTTACCCGGCGTGGTCAGTAGAATATTCACGGGGAGGGGTCCATCGGCCTCTCCCCGGTGTTTTAGGGGCCGCCCGGCGGGGTCGCCCCGGGAGGAACCGTCATGGAAATCGCGGCCAAACTGGCGAAGATCGTAGGGGCCGAAAACGTACTGACCAGCCGGACCGACTGCCTGGGCTATTCGCGCGACATGTCGGTACACATGGCGATACCCAAGGCGGTGGTCTTTGCCGAGACCACCGAGCAGGTGTCCCAAATCATGGAGACCTGCCACCGGGCGGGCGTGCCGGTCACCCCCCGCGGCGGCGGCACCTCGGTTACCGGCGCGGCCCTGGCCGCCAAGGGCGGCATCATCCTCAACCTGGTGCGCATGAACCGGGTGTTGGAGGTCAACCTGGCCGACCACTACGCCCGGGTGGAGCCCGGCGTGGTCTGCGCCGCGCTCAACGGCGCCCTGGCCAAGGACAACTACTTCTTCCCGCCCGACCCCGGCTCGGCGGCTATCGCCACCATCGGCGGCATGATCAACACCAACGCCAGCGGCATCCGGGCCATCAAGTACGGCACCACCAAGGACTTCGTCATGGGGCTCACCGTGGTGCTGGCCGACGGCACCGTGGTCAAGACCGGCTCGGCCGCGCCCAAGACCTCCAGCGGTTACGATCTCACCCACCTGTTTAGCTGCTCCGAGGGCACCCTGGGCGTGGTGACCGAGGCCACGGTGAAGATCATCCCCACCCCGCCGTACGCCATCAGCGCCCGCCTGGACTTCCCCGACATCGACAGCGCCGGCCAAGCGGTTACCGAGATGCTCACCAGCGGCATCCCCATCGCCACCTGCGAGATACTGGACAACGTCTCCATCGAGGTGCTGCGCAAGAGCATCGGCCTGGACCTGCCGGCGAACATCGGCTGCATGATCATGATGGAGATCGACGGCCACAAGGCGGCGGTGATGGACAACGTCGAGCAGGTGAATAAAATCGCCGAGTCCCACGGCGTGCTTTCGCACAACTGGACCGACGACGAGGCCGAGAAGGCCCCCCTGTGGGAGGCCCGCCACAAGCTGGTGCCGGCCATGAGCCGGCTCAAGCCGGGCTACCGCCTGGTGCCCTTGATGGAGGACTTCGGGGTGCCCATGACCAAGATTCCCCAGACCATCAAGGAGATCCAGGCCATCGGCGAAAAGTACGGCTTCCCCATCGCCACCTTCGGCCATATCGGCGACGGCAACCTGCACGCCACCTTCATCATGGACGTGAAGAAGGCCAAGGAGTGGGAGGCGGTGAAGAAGATCGCCCTGGAACTGGTGGAGGTCACCGCCGCCATGGAAGGCACCATGAGCGCCGAGCACGGGGTGGGCATGGCCAAGAGCCCCTACCTCAAGACCGAGTTGGGCCAGGCCGGCATCGCGGTGATGCAGTCGATCAAGGACGCCCTGGACCCCAAGAACATCCTCAACCCCGGCAAGGAGGGGCTCAAGGGTTCCATCCGCGACGTGTACGCCAAAAACGGCTTCGAGCCCCTGCGCAAGGGCTCGGACAAGGTGGTCTCCTTCGGCACCGGGGTGGATAACGAGATCGTGGCCTGCATCCAGTGCGGCTTCTGCAAGCTGGGCTGCCCCACCTACGGCCAGACCACCATCGAGACCATGAACGCCCGCGGACGCATCTCCCTGGCCTTCAGCCTGCTCACCGGCGCGGCCAAGCCCACCGCCGAGATGGGCGACCGCCTGTACCAGTGCATGATGTGCCTCAACTGCAAGTACACCTGCCCGGCCCAGGTGGACGTGGCCAAGGTGATCCAGGCCGCCCGCGTCCGGGTGGCCGAGGCCGGACGCCTGCCCAAAACCTTCAAGCAGCTCATGTCCGACATGATCGACAAGGGTAATCCCTACGCCCTGCCGCGCGAGACCCGCACCGACAGCTATCCCGTGGGCTACGCCGACAATCCCAAGGCCGACACCCTGCTGCACCTGGGATGCTCCTCCTCCTACCAGGACGTCAAGATCATCCCCAGCGTGATGAAGATTCTCGACGCCGCCGGCGTGCCCTTCAAGACCGAGGGCACCAAGGAGAACTGCTGCGGCTACCTGGCCTACCTGGTGGGCGACATGGCCACTTTCAAGAAGGTGGCCGCCAAGAACAAGAGGGCCTTTAAAAAGGCCGGGGTCAAGACCCTGCTCACCACCTGCGCCGGCTGCCACAAGACCTTCGACCACCTCTATCCCGAGTACGGCTACCACGACGGCTACCGGCCCGAGCATATCGTGGAGACCATGGAACGCCTCATCGGCGAGGGCAAGCTCAAGTTCAAGGACAAGGCCAAGGCCACCAAGGTGATCTATCACGACCCCTGCGACCTGGGCCGCCACCTGCAGATATTCGAGCCGCCGCGCAACGTGATCAAGGCCCTGCCCGGGGTCGAGCTGCTGGAGTTCCCCCAGAACCGCAACCTGGCCAAGTGCTGCGGCGGCGGCGGCGGGGTGAAGGCCTACGCCAACCAACTGGGCTCTGATATCGCCCTGGAGCGCATCGTGACGGCCATCAACCAGGGGGCTGACATGGTGGTGAGCGCCTGCCCCTCGTGTAAAAACTCGCTGAACCAGGCCGCCGCCCGCGCCCGCAAGGAGGGGTTGGGCAAGATCAAGGTGGCCGACATCACCGAGTTGGTGGCCAAGCGCCTGGCCAAGTAGGACCACCGGGCCCGCCGCCAGGCGGGCGAGCCAACCATAACCGCGCCGCCGGTCTAACGGGCCGGCGGCGCTCATTTATGCGGTGTCGCGCCACGGTCCGGTTGAAAAAGGCTCTGAAACAACTGTAGTATTAAAATAATATCATCTGCGAATTGGGGACGTGATGGCCGAACAACTCGAAACCGTAGTGCTGGAGTCTTTGGATAAGGAAGACCCCAATATAGTCCGGGCCGCTTGCATGTTGGCCGGCCTGCTGGGGCTGGCCCCGGCCGAACGTGGCCTGCTCAAGGCCTTGGGGCACCAGGCGTGGCAGGTCCAGGCGGCCGCAGCCGAGGCCCTGGGCAAGATAGGTTCGCAAGGGGCGGTGCCCTTTTTGCGCCGCCTGCTAAAGGCCAGCGAGGCCGACCTGCGCCAAAAGGTGCTGGCCGCGGCCGCCCTTACCAAGTCGGCCCCGCCGGCCTCCGATGGCGAGACCCACCCCGAGGTGAAACGGGCCGCAGCGGTGGCCCTGAACCGCATCCAGCCCCAGGTGGCCGAGGATGCCCTGTTGGGGGCGCTGGCCTCCGGCCAGGCCAGCCTCATGGAGGCGGCCATGGCCGGGCTGGGCAACCTGGAATCCACCGGCGGGCGTGACGAGATGCTGGCCCTGCTGGAGCACCAGGAGCCGGCCGTGCGCGCCGCCGCGGCCGCCTGCCTGGGCCGCCTGCGCGAAGAGCGGGCGGTGGACGGGCTGATCAAGCTGTTGAGCGATCCCGAGGCCTCGGTGCGGCGCGAGGCGGTTATCGCCTTGAACCACCTCAAGGCCAAGCGGGCGGTGGAGGCCCTCACCGGCCTGATGGACGACCAGGACGACGCGGTGCGCCGGGTGGCGGCCATCGCCCTGGGCAACACCCGGCACAAGGACGCCGCGGTGGTGGGTTCCCTGCGTAAGGGTCTCGGCGACCGCGACGCCGCGGTGCGCGAGGCCTGCCTCAAGGCCCTGGCCAACGTGCGCGCCACCGAGGCCCTGGAGGCCGCCGCCGCCCTTTTGGCCGATACCCACGAGCCGGTGCAAAAGGCCGCGGCGGCCACCGTGGTGGTGCTTAGCCAGATGCGCCAGCGGCCGGACTATGATTTCAGCTAAAAATTAGCCGCATCCACCAAGGGCGTTAGCGGTTAATTTGCGCCCCCCGGCCGCGGCCGCGGCCGGGCCATGTCCCCAACAACGTGATATCACCAGCTAACCAGAAACGACCCCATCCGCCACCTGCCTGGCGGGTCTTTTGCAAAAACCTCTCCCGTGCCGCGCCACCGCGGCCCGGGAGAAGCCATGCCCCTTGACCTCAAACCCGCGATCGCCGCCACGACGCTGGCTGGGCTGGCGGCCTGCGCCGGCAGGATACCGGCCACGGCGCCGGCGACGGGTCTCTTTGGCCACCCGCCGCCCGGCCCACCCGGCCCCGGGGCGGAACTCCTGTGGGTTGGGCTGGCCTTGGGCCTGCTCCTGGGCTTGGCCCTGGGCCTCATCCTGGTCCGGTTCTGGCCACGGCTGGTTAAGCGCCACCGTCCGGACCACGGCGCCGGCGATCACCTCCAGCGCTTGGAGGCCGCCCAGGCCCTTTTGCAGAGCCTGCAAAAAGACCCCGGCAAGGTAATCCAAATCAAGCACTGGCTCTCGGGCCGAGGGCCTCGGCTGCCGTAGTGGGTCCAAGTCCGTGGGGTTAAAGGCTCGTCCCCCGCCATCCTCCGCTCGAAGCCCAGTGCCTGGGCTCCCGTAGTGGGTCCAAGTCCGGGGCGTTAAAGGCTCGTCCACCAACCTGCTCCGCTCGGGGCCGACTGTAAGGTCGGGTCGGTTTTACTGGGGGGCTGTCATCGTAGCCAGATCGGCGGGTATTAAGAAAGGGCGATGGGTATGGAACATTACGTCCGGCCCATATGGGGACCCAGGCACTGGGCTTGGCCTGTCGTCATGGCCAGATCGGTGGGCATTAAGAACGGGCGGTGGCTATGGAAAGTTACGTCCGGCCTATATGGGAACCCAGGCACTGGGCGCTGGCAGCATCGGCCATGCGTAGGCCCAAGGTGGTGGGCACCAGGTGGGTGGCGGTGAGCCGGGCCCAGCCCAACTCCTGCAGGCGTCGTATCCCCGGGGCGTAGACTTGGCGCGGGTCGCGGCCCAGGATTTCTTCAACCGCCGCCAGCTCCACCCCCGCCGTGGTGCGCAGCCCCAGCATGAACAGCTCCAGGCAGCGCTGTTGGGGCGTCAGGTCCTCCACGAACTGGTACGGCTCCCGGCCCTGGGTCAGGGAGGCCAGGTAGGGGCCCACCTGGGGCAGGTAGGCCCAGCGCCGGCCGTCCAGGTGGCCGTGGGCCCCGGGACCGGCGGCCAGGTAGTCGCCGCCGCGCCAGGTGGACTGGTTGTGGCGGCACTGGAAACCCGGCCGCGCAAAGTTGCTCACCTCGTAGCGCTCCAGGCCGGCGGCGGCCAGGGCGGCCAGGGCCGCGTCCTCCATGGCCAGTACCTGGTCCTCGGAAGGCAGGGGCTCTCGGCCCTGGCTATAGCGCCGGCCAAAGGGGGTCTCCGGCCCCAGGGTGAGCTCGTAGAGCGACAGGTGCTCCGGCTCCAGGGCCAGGGCGCGAGCCAGATCGCGCGCCGCCGCGGCCGGGTCCTGTCCCGGCAGGCCGTAGATGATATCCAGGTTGAGGTTGTCAAAGCCGGCCGCGCGGGCCTGGTCCACCGCCCGGCGGGTGTCATCGGCGCTGTGGCGCCGGCCCAGGGCGGCCAACCGGCCGGGGTCAAAGCTCTGGGCCCCCAGGCTGAGCCGGTTGAAGCCGGCGGCGCGCAGGGCCTTTAGCTTGCCCCGGCTCAGGGTGCCGGGGTTGGCCTCCAGGCTCACCTCGCCGCCGGGCGCCAGGCCCCACAAGTCAACCGCCAGCTCCAGCAGGCCGGCCAGGGCGGCCGCCGGCCACATGCTGGGGGTGCCGCCGCCGAAGTAGATGGTCTCCAGCCGGCGGCCCCGGAGCGCGCCGGCCAGGCGCCGCAAATGAACGGCCAGACCGGCGATCAACTCGCGGGCCTGGCCGGGTCGGTACTTTTGGGTGGCAAAGTCGCAGTAGGGGCAGAGCGACGGGCAAAAGGGCAGGTGGATATAGAGCCCCGGCCCCGGACGCCGGCCCATGGCTAGCGGGCCTTGGCCATCTCCTCTTCCTTGAGCACCCGCCTAAGCACCTTGCCCACCATGGTCTTGGGCAGCTCCTGGCGGAACTCCACCTCCGAGGGGACCTTGTAGTGGGTCATGTTTTCGCGGCACCACTCGATGATCTCTTCGCCGGTCACCTTGCCCTCGGACTCGGGGTTGAGCACCACGTAGGCCTTGATGAACTCGCCCATCTTGGGATGGGGCAGGCCCACCACCGCCACCTCGAAGATGTCCGGGTGGCTGAACATGTAGTCCTCCACTTCCTTGGGGAAGACGCTGTAGCCCTTGACCTTCACCAGGTCGCGCGCCCGGTCCATGATAAAGGTCCAGCCGCGCTCGTCCATGTAGGCGATGTCGCCGGTGTAGAGCCAGCCGTCGCGCAGGGCGGCGGCGCTCTCCTCCGGGCGGTTATAATAGCCCATCATTACCTGGGGTCCCTTGACGCACAGCTCGCCCACCTGGTCGGGGCCGTAGCCCAACTGGGTGTTGCCGGTCTCCAGGTCCATGATCTTCAGGTCGGTGTCCGGGAAGGGCAGGCCGATGGAGCCCAGCACCCGCTCCTTGCCCTCGGGCAGGACAAAGGGATTGGCCGTGACCACCGGCGAAGACTCCGACAGGCCATAGCCCTCCACCACCAGGGCGCCGAATTTCTTCTCAAAGGTCATCTGCACGTCGCGCGGCAGGGGACCGGCCCCGCTGAGGCAGTGGGTCAGCGGGCTCAGGTCGTATTTCTCCAGGCCCGGGGTGTTGTTGATCTTGTTGAACAGCACCGCCACCCCGGCCATCACCAATTGGTTGCCCTTGCCCCACTTCTCCACCAGGGCGGCCCAGTCGTTGAAGTCGTCCGGCGGCTTGGGGAACAGCAGTTGGAAGGCGCCGGTGGCGATGGCGATGTTCATGCAGCAGGTCATGGCAAAGACGTGGAACAGTGGCAGCACGCCCACGAAGCCCAGGTTTTTGTCGGTCTCACCGATCCAGGCCTTGCCGGCCAGGGGGTTGGAGACCAGGTTATAGGCCGAGAGCATGGCCCCCTTGGGGGTGCCGGTGGTGCCGCCGGTGTATTGCAGCACCGCCAGGTCGTTGAGCGGGTCCACCGTCACCTGGGGCAGGTTGGGCTCGGTCTTGAGCAGATCGTTGAAGGCCAGGGCGGTGGAGGGCATCTTGCCGCTGGGAATCTTGCCCAGCAGCTTGCCCAGGAATTTCTTGACCGGGCTGAAGTTGCCCACGTCCACCAGGTTGGTGCCGATGACGTGTTTTACCCCGGTCTCGGGCAGCACCTTGGCCGCCGCCTCGAACACCGCGTCCAATACCACGAAGGCCTTGGCCCCGGAGTCGTTGAGCTGGTGCTTGATCTCCATGGGCTTGTAGGTGGGGTTGATGGCCGTGACCACCAGGCCCAACCGCTGGGCCGCGAAAAAGGTGATGACGAACTGGTGGCTGTTGGGCAGCATTATGGCCAGTACGTCGCCCTTGACCAGGCCCAGCTTGTGCAAACCGGTGGCCATGCGGTCCACGTAGTCGTCCAACTGACCGTAAGTGATCACCGACTCCACGCCAGGTTTGAGCGCGAAGATGATGGCGGTCTTGTCGGCGTTGGCTCGGGCGGTCTCACGCAATAGCTCGCCCAGGCCGATCTTGGGGTAGTCGATGCTTTTGGGAACGCCCTGCGGCCAATCCCCGTACCAAGGGCGGTCACCCAGGTCAGTGGTCATACTTCACCTCCCATAGGGATCAAAACCGATCCATGATCGTTTTGTTGGGCCGTGCGAGGGTAAGGCGAAACATACCGGAAACAGGCCCATGATGTCAATCAGACTCGGTGGCCGGCGCCGTGACGGTGCTGAGCCGACCGGCCCGAACCTGGACCGCTACCGCGTGCCCGCCACCAAACACCACCAGGTAGCGCCCCGGGCCCAGGGGCAGGTAGCGTTGACCCTTGCCGCTGGCCACCCGCCGGCCCGAGGGGGTCTGCACTTGGTAGCGCCGCGCCGCTGCTGCCCGGGACCGCTTGATGTGCAGCATGCCGAGCAGGGGTAACTCCACCACCACCCGGCCGCCCGGCGGCATGACCACCTGGCGCACCAGCGGCGGATACAAGGCCGGCTCCAGGCGGTAGCGGCCCGGCAGCAGGACCATCGGCGAGTTGCTGTAACCGGTGGCCACCCGCCGGCCGGCCCGCAGGTCCACCACCCGGTAGGGCAGGCGCACCGGCCCCAGGGGACCGGCCAGCTTTACCGTGAGCCGGCCCGGCGGTCCCAGGATCATCTCCACCCGTTGGCCGGCCGCCAACTCCACCTGCCGCTGGTGGGCCGGCGAAAGGCTGCGCACCAGGTAACGGCCGCTGGACAGGCTGAGCTCCAGCGGCGCCGGCTTGTACGGCGTGATCAACCGGCCGCTGTCGATGTCACTCACCTTTACCTTCCAGGCCAGCGGCCGGCCCCTCGCGTCTCGGGCCTGGATCAGCAGCCGGCACCGGCCGCCGATCCATAGCTTGACCGTGCCCTGGCGTGGAATGTTTACTACCCGCGCCCGGGCGGCCGCAGACGGCGGCGGGCCCTGAGGCCACGATAGCCGGTACACCCCGGATGGCAACTGCAAACGGCGGTGCGCCCGCCCGCTGACCAGGCCCCAGGCCTGGTCGCGGCGCTGCAAGGTAAAAGGCAGGTGCAAAGGTCTGTTGTTTTGATCATAGGTCAACACTTGTACAAAGGTCGGGCTCAGCGCCGCGCTTACCGCGCGCCTTAAAAGGCGCGCGGTATCAGCGGGCCGATCGCTGGTGATCAGCAGCCCGCCGCCCATGGCGGCCGCGGTTCTCATGCGCCTGGCGGCCGGTCCCGGGGCCACGGCGAAGATGTGCCAAAAGACGCTGGCCTTTTCCAGGCGGTCGAGCAGGGCCTTCGGTGCGGCGGGCGGGTCGGGGCCGGTGAGCAGCAGGAGGGAGCCGCCGCCGTTTTTTTGCAGCCAACCGGCGGCCCGTTCCAGGGCGGCCGTCACGGCGCCGTGGCCGCCGGGACGCGGCAGGCGCAGGTACACGCCCTTGAGCCGGGCCGCGGAGCAGGGGGCGATGAGACGGTGGACCCGCCCGCCGGCGGCCGCCCACAGCCCGGCGGTGATCCGGCGCGGCAGGCTCCGCAGCTCCACGCCCAGGGCGCGCTCCAAGACCTGGACCCGGCTGGAGCCGAGCCATTCCCGGCCCATGCTCTGGCTGAGGTCCAGGACCACGGCCAGGTTCCACGGCCGTTGGATGGGCCTGGCCTGGGCCGGGGTGGTCAATAGCAGCAGCCCCAGCAGGGCATAGAGCAAGCGCCGGATGGTTGGTTTAAGTCTCATGGTTGACCTTTCGTGCGCCGGGCCATAACAATCTATATTATACCCGGCCCGCCAGAGGTGGTGTGAACCTCGTCTGGCGCAGGGGGGTGATTTTGAAAAACCCCTTGACGCGCCTCGGTTGGCTGGTTAGCTTCTTTGCCTCATGGAGGGCAGAAACCACATGGACCCCTCTGAATTGGCCGATTGGGTGGGGCTGCGCCTGGTGCCCGGGGTGGGCGCGGTTACCTTCCACCGCTTGGTGGAGGCCTTGGGCTCGCCGTCGGCGGCCCTGGGGGCCGACCGCCGGCGCCTGCAGGCCCTGTCCGGGGTGGGGCCCAGCTTGGCCGCGGCGGTGAGCCAGCGCCGCTGGGCGCGCGACCCCCAGGAGGAGTTGGCCCGCCTGGAGCGCCTGGGGGGCCGCGCGGTGACCGTGCGGGACCCGGAGTATCCGCCGCTGCTCAAGGAGATCATCCATCCTCCCCCGGTGATTTTCGTGCGGGGCGATCTGGCCGGCTGCCGCGACGGCGGCGTGGCCGTGGTGGGCTCGCGCAAGTTCAGCCCTTACGGCCGCCGCAAGGCCGAGGAGCTGGGGCGCGCCCTGGGCAAGGCCAGGGTAAGCGCCATCTCGGGCCTGGCCCGTGGGGTGGACACCGCGGTGCACTCCGCCGCCCTGGCCGCTGGCGGCCACACGGTGGGGGTGATGGGCTGCGGGCTCGACGTGGCCTATCCACCGGAGAACGCCGAGCTGATGCAGCGGGTGGCCGCCGAGGGTGCCCTGGTGAGCGAGCATCCCTTGGGCACCGCGCCCAGCGCGGGTAATTTTCCCGGGCGCAACCGCATTATAAGCGGCATGTCCCGGGCGGTGGTGGTGGTGGAGGCCGGCCTGCGCAGCGGCGCCTTGATCACCGCGCGCCACGGTGCCGACCAGGGACGCGAGGTGCTGGCCATGCCCGGCCCGGTGGACTCGCCCACCAGCCAGGGCTGCCACGCCCTCATCGAGACCGGAGCGCGTCTTTACCGCGGTCCCGATGACGTGCTGGGCCGTGGGGTCCTGCCTCCTCTGGGGCCGGGCCGCGCCGAGCCGGTGGCGCCGCCTCCGGACCTGCCGGAGGAGGCTGCGCGGCTGCTGGCCTTGGTGGGGGCCGAGCCGGTGCACATAGATGTTTTGGTCCGCGAGAGCGGGCTCAAGTCCCAGGAGGTGAGCGCCCTGCTGATCAACCTGGAGATGGCCGGCCTGGTGAGTCAACAGGCCGGCAACCATTACGTTCGCGATTGAAACGAGGGACGATGTCCAAGTCGCTGCTCATAGTCGAGTCACCAGCCAAGGTGCGCACCATCAAGAAGATACTCGGTCGGGACTTCGATGTCCGGGCCTCGGTGGGTCACGTGATCGACCTGCCGCCCAGCCGCCTGGGGGTGGACCTGGAAAACGGCTTCACGCCGGAGTACCAGGTCATCAAGGGCAAGGAAAAGGTGGTGCGGGAGCTTAAAAAGGCGGCCAAGGGGGCCGACGCCATCTACCTGGCCCAGGACCCCGACCGCGAGGGCGAGGCCATCGCCTGGCACCTGGCCCAGGAGCTCGGCGGCGATCGGGAACGCTACCAGCGGGTGCTGTTTCACGAGTTGACCAAGTCGGCCATCGCAAAGGCGGTGGCCGATCCCCAGCCGCTCAACCGCCACCGCTTTGACAGCCAGCAGGCCCGCCGGGTGCTCGACCGCCTGGTGGGCTACCAGATATCGCCCCTGTTGTGGGACAAGGTCAAGCGGGGGCTGTCGGCCGGCCGGGTGCAGTCGGTGGCCCTGCGCCTGGTGGTGGAGCGCGAGCGGGCCATCGCCGCCTTTGAGCCCCAGGAGTATTGGACCCTCGCCGCCAAGCTGGCCGCCGACCAGCCGCCGGTCTTCCTGGGCCGCATGGCCAAGTTCGACGGCAAGAAGTTCAGCCCCACCACCGAGGCCGAGACCATGGCCGCCCTGGAGGCGGTGAAAAACGCCGAGTTCGTGGTGGCCAAGGTCAAGACCAGCGAGCGCAAGAAAAAGGCGCCGCCGCCCTTTATCACCTCCACCCTGCAGCAAGAGGCCTTCCGCAAGCTGGGTTTCGCGCCTAAGCGCACCATGGGCCTGGCCCAACGCCTCTACGAAGGTCTCCAGACCAACGAGGGCCAGGTGGGTCTCATCACCTACATGCGCACCGACAGCCACCGGGTGGCCTCCGAGGCGGTGGCCGAGGTGCGCGGTCTCATCGCCGAGACCTACGGCAAAGAATACGTGCCGGCCAAGCCGCCTCATTTCAAGGCTCGCAAGGGGGCCCAAGAGGCCCACGAGGCCATCCGCCCCACCAGCAGCCGCCGCACTCCCCAGTCCCTGGAGGGGTATCTGAAAAAGGACGAGCTGGCCCTCTACCGCCTTATCTGGAACCGCTTCGTGGCCAGCCAGATGGCCCCGGCGATCTACGACCGCACCCTGGCCGAGATCACCGCCGGTCCGGCCCTGCTGCGGGCCAGCGGTCAGGTCCTGCGTTTCAAGGGCTTCACCGTCCTGTACGCCGAGAGCAAGGACGAAAACGGTACCAAGGAAGACCCCGACGGCCTGCTGCCGCCGCTGGCGCCGGAGCAAAAACTCACCCTCAAGGAGCTGCTGCCCAAGCAGCACTTCACCCAGCCGCCGCCGCGCTTCACCGAGGCGTCTTTGGTGCGCGAGCTGGAGGAGCGGGGCATCGGCCGGCCCTCCACCTATGCCTCCATCCTGGCCACGGTGCAGAGCAAGGACTACGTCAAGCGGCAGAAGAAGCACCTGGTGCCCAGCCCCCTGGGCATGATGGTGAGCGACCTGTTGGTGGAGAACTTCCCCCAGGTGATGGACGTGGGCTTCACCGCCGGGTTGGAGGAGTCGCTGGACCAGGTGGAGGAAGGCGGCCGCGACTGGCGCGAGCTGCTCTCGGAGTTCTACGGTCCTTTTTCCCAGGCTCTGGAAAAGGCCAAGCAGGACATGCGCCAGATCAAGGGCAAGGGCCTGCCCACTGACATCGACTGCCCCACCTGCGGCAAGAAGATGGCCATCCGCCTGGGCCGCAACGGCGAGTTCTTGGCCTGCAGTGGCTATCCCGAGTGCAAGACCACCGCGGACTTCACCCGCAGCGCCAAGGGCGAGGTGGTCCTGGAGGAGCCGGCCCCGGACCCGGGCATCGACTGCGACAAGTGCGGCGCGCCCATGGTGGTGAAAAAGGGACGCTACGGCCCCTTCCTGGCCTGCAGCGCCTATCCCAAGTGCCGCAACATCCGTCCGCTGGATGAGAACGGTAAGCCCGCGGCCAAGGCCGAGCCCGAGCTCATCGGCGAAAAATGCCCCAAGTGCGGCGGCGAGCTGGTGATCAAGCCCACCCGGGCCGGCGGCCGTTTCATCTCCTGCTCCAACTATCCCGACTGCCGCTACAGCCGGGGGGTGCCGGTGGGGGTGGACTGTCCCAAGTGCGGCGGCGCCTTGGTGGAGCGGCGTTCGCGCCGCGGCAAGCAGTTCTACGGCTGCGACGCCTACCCCAAGTGCGACTACGCCACCTGGGACCGGCCGGTGCCCGAGCCCTGCCCGGACTGCGGCCATCCCTTCCTGCTGCACAAGAAGTACAAGAAGGGCCAGTTCCTGCGCTGCCCCAACAAGGACTGCGGCTACCAGCGCCCCTTTGAGCAGACCACCGACGAGGGTTAACCCCGGCCGCCGGGGCCGCGGCGGAGTGGTCCTGCCGAATCCCCCTTCCCAAGCGGCCGGCAAACCGTTAGCCTTATTCCCATGAGCACCGACGGACTACCCCTGGGACCCCACGCCGAGCTTATCCTGCGGCGGCGCTACCTGGCCCGCGACCCCGACGGCCGCGTAATCGAGACGGCCGAGGAGATGCTGGCCCGGGTGGCCGGCGCGGTGGCCGCGGCCGAGGAGGCCTACGGCGGCGCGCAGGCCCTGCGGCGCTGGCGCGACGCCTTCTTCGAGCTCATGGCCAGCGGCCGCTTTCTACCCAACTCGCCCACCCTGATGAACGCCGGCCGTCCCCTGGGGCAGTTGGCCGCTTGCTTTGTGTTGCCGGTGGACGATTCCCTGGAGTCCATCTTCGCCGCGGTGGGCCACACCGCCATGATCCACCAGTCCGGCGGGGGCACCGGTTTTTCCTTCTCCCGCCTGCGCCCGGCCGGCGACGTGGTCTCCTCCACCATGGGGGTGAGCTCCGGCCCCTTGAGCTTCATGCGGGTCTTTGACGTGGCCACCGAGGCCATCAAGCAGGGCGGCACCCGGCGGGGGGCCAACATGGGCATGCTGGCCGCCGGCCATCCCGACATCGAGCTGTTCATCACCGCCAAGCGCGATAACCACGGCCTGCGCAACTTCAACCTGTCGGTCATGGCCGACGACGCCTTCATGGCCGCCGCGGCCGCCGGCGATAAGTGGCCGCTGGTCAACCCGCGCAACGGCCAGGTGGTGCGCACCGTGGAGGCGGCCGAGCTTTTTGGGCTCATCGTGGAGTCGGCCCACGCCTCCGGCGAGCCGGGCCTGGCCTTTTTCGACGCCATCAACCGGGCCAACCCCGTCCCGGCCCTGGGCCCCCTGGAGGCCACCAACCCCTGCGGCGAGCAGCCGCTATTGCCCTACGAATCCTGCAACCTCGGCTCCCTGGTGCTGCCGGCCTTTATCAAGAACCGCGAGCTGGACCTGGCCGCCTTGGAGCAGGCGGCCGCCGTGGGCTTGCGCTTCCTGGACGACGTCATCGAGGTGAACCGCTACCCCTTGCCCCAGGTGGCCGAGGCCACCGCCCGCACCCGCAAGGTGGGCCTGGGGGTGATGGGCCTGGCCGATCTCTTGAGCGAGCTGGGCCTGGTCTACGGCTCGCCGGAGTCGCTGGAGTTGGGCCGCCGGATCATGTCCGCCATCACCGGGACGGCGCGGGCGGCCAGCGTGGAGCTGGGGCGGAGCCGGGGCAGCTTCCCGGTCTTTGAGCAGAGCGTCTACCCGGCCCAGGGCTACCGTCACCTGCGCAACGCCACCGTCACCACCATCGCCCCCACCGGCACCCTCAGCCTCATCATGGGCTGCTCGGCCTCCATCGAGCCCCACTTTGCCCTGGCCTACACCCGCCGGGTGCTCGGCGGCGAGGAACTGGTGGAGCTCAACCCCGGCTTCATGCGGCTGCTGCAACGACAGGGCTTGGACACCCCGGACAACCGGGCCGCCCTGGCGGCCACCGGCCGGGCCTCGGCGGTGGCCGGCCTGGACCCCGGGCTGGCCGCGCTCTACCCCACCGCCCACGAGATCGCCCCCGCGGTGCATCTGCAGGTGCAGGCGGCCTTCCAGGAGTTCACCGACAACGGGGTCTCCAAGACGGTGAACCTGCCGGCCGAAACCAGCCCCCAGGCGGTGGCCGAGGTCTTTACCCAGGCCCACCGCTTGGGGCTCAAGGGGGTCACCGTGTTTAGGCACGGCTGCCGCGGCCGCCAGGTGCTGGAGCTGGCCCCCCTGCCCGGACGCCCAAGCACCCCGGTGGCCCAGGCCACCCACCTCTGCCCCCGCTGCGGCGGCACCCTGGCCACCGACGGCGGCTGCCGCACCTGCCTCTTGTGCGGAGCCTCGGGCTGCGAATAACCCGGGCGCTTTCGCCGGCCGGGGGTGCAATTGGGGTACACGGCCTGCTTTGGCCGTATCCCGGACTGCGGCCAGGACGACTGCCTCTTTCGGCCGGACTGCCTGCCATGAACAATAGGTGACGACCGGAGTCAAGGCGCCCTAGGGCGAGCGCTCCCAGGAGCTGGGGCCGCTGCCCGCGGTGAGGTCGTCGATCGCGATGTGGTTGCCGTCGATCCAGGTGAGGGTGGCCTGGTTCACCTGGCCGCCGAGGTTGTTGATCAGCACCGTGCCGGCCAGGACCCAGGTGAAGGGAACCTGGGTCGCGCCGGTTATGGCCACGGCGGCCGGCGGGGTGGAAAAGATCAAGGTGTCGGGCAGGGCGGCCGCGCCGGCGGTGCGCTCCCAGCGTCCGATGAGGGCGCGCTCCAGGCTCGAGACCTCGCCGCCGCTGTCGCCGCCACCGCCGCAGGCACCAGCGACCAGCAGCGCGGCGCATAGCAACCCCAGGATTAAGGCTTGCGTCAGGTTCTTCACGGTCTCTCCCGGCCGGCTCATGAGCCGGGGCGCCGGGCCAGGCAGATGG
The DNA here is from genome assembly GCA_027067385.1 of Desulfarculaceae bacterium. Lineage (GTDB taxonomy): Bacteria > Desulfobacterota > Desulfarculia > Desulfarculales > Desulfarculaceae > JAMOVV01. The sequence goes on along the minus strand of JAMOVV010000023.1, from coordinate 347 downwards.
AGCAGACCCGGTCGTCGTCGGGCATCATCTCGCCGCAGTCGGGGCACTGCCACATGCCCGGCAAGGCGCCGTCGCGGCTCCCGCCGCCGGCCGGCTCCAGGATTATGGCGTACATCAGCTCACCGCTCTCCAGGGGCAACGGCCCCTGCACCGACTCTACCCGCTGTCCCTGCCGGGCCAGCTCGGCCGCGGCTTGGGCCAGCTTCTGTTCCCGCCGGGGGTCGTCGGCCCACAGCTTGACATTCTTGACCCGCGGCGGCAACTACTTGGCCCCTCGCTTTTGCTGCAAACGCTGTAGCAGCCGCTTGGTGGCCGGGTGGCCGCCGGAGAGCTCCACCGCCTTCTGG
>JAMOVV010000022.1 GCA_027067385.1 Desulfarculaceae bacterium | reverse complement strand
GCGCCCTCAGTCCTGGCGCCAGATGGTGCCGCGGGGGGTGTCCACCAGACGCACGCCCCGGCGGGCCAGTTGCTCGCGGATCTGGTCGGCGGCGGCGAAGTCGCCCTTTTGGCGGGCCCGGTCGCGCCGGCGCACCAGCTCCTCCACCTCGGGATCGGCCGGTGGCGGCTCGAAGTCCAGCACGCCCAGCACCTGGTTGACCCGGGCCATGAACTCCAGAATCTTTTGCTTCTGCCCGGCGTCGATGAATCCCTGGGCCATGAGCTGGTTGACGCGCCGGATGAAGGCGAACAGGTGTCCCATGGCCTTGGGCAGGTTGAAGTTGTCGTCCAGGGCCTTTTGGCTGCGGCTTTTCACGTCGAACATGATCTGGTCGAACTCCGGCGCCGGCCGGTTGGGGGCCAAAAACCACAGGCGGGCCACGAAGTCGTTGAGGCGGCGTACCTCCTTGCGGGCCTGCTCCAGCTGGCGGGGCCCGCAGGTGAGCACCATGTCGTAGTGCTGGGAGAGCAGCCAGTAGCGGATCACCTTGGGAGAGTAGCCCTGCTCCAGCAGATCGCGCAGGGTGAGGTCGGCGCCGTGGGGGCGGGCCACCTTGCGGCCGTCGGCCATCACCACTTCTGAGTGCAGCCAGTAGTTGGCCAGGGGCCTGCCGGTGAGCCCTTCCACGATGGCGATCTCGTTGTCGCCGTGGGGGAAGACCAGGTCCTTGGAGGCCATGTGGATGTCGAAGGGCTGGCCCAGGTGCAGGGTGGACATGGTGGCGCACTCCACGTGCCAGCCGGGGCGCACGTTGCCCCAGGGACTGTGCCAGTAGATGCCGGCCTTGAGCTCGGCCAGGGTGGAGCGTTTGAACAGGGTGAAGTCGGCCGGGTTGTCCTTCTCGTAGTAGTCGTAGTCCACGGTGCGGCCGTTCTTGACCTCCTCCAGCTTTACCTGGGAGAGCTTGCCGTAGGCGGGAAAACGCGAGATGTTGAAATAGACCGAGCGCAGCTTCTCGTAGGCCAGGCCCTTGTCCAGAAGCTCGCGGGTCATGTCGATCATGTCGTGGACGTGCTGGCTGGCCTTGGGGTAGGCCTGCGCCGGGGCGATGCCCAAGGTCTCCATGTCCTCGAAGAAGACCTTCTCCCAGCGGGCGGTGAACTCGGCCAGCTCGGCGCCTTCGGCCAGACACTGATTCACCACCCGGTCGTCGATGTCGGCCAGGTTGATGACCAGCTTCACCTCGTAGCCGCGGAACTCCAGATAGCGCCGCACCAGGTCGGCCAGGGCCATGCGGCGGCACAGGCCCAGGTCCGGCGGGCCGTCCAGGCTGGGGCCGCAGGCGTAGATGCTGACCCGGCCGGGGCGCACCGGCACCAGGTCCTCCACCTTGCGGGTGAGCGTGTTGTAGACCTTGATGGGCTCGGGCAGCTTCTCGGAGACGAAAAGCGAGGTGGACAGATAACGCTCGCCGGTGTCGGGAAGGATGGCCACCACCGCGCCGCCCTCCAGCTCCGCGGCCAAATCCACCGCCGCCTTGAGCGCCGCGCCGGCGCTCATGCCCACGAAGATGCCCTCCTCCCGGGCCAGGCGGCGGGCCATCTCGTAGGCCGAGTCGTCGTCGATCTTCACGATGCGGTCGGGCTCATGGGGGTCGAAGATGCCGGGGGGGTAGGACTCCTTCATGTTCTTGAGCCCCTGGATCTTGTGACCCTTGTAGGGCTCCACCCCCACCACCATGACCCCGGGGGCCTTCTCGTGCATCCGCCGGCTGATGCCCATCAAGGTGCCGGTGGTGCCCATGGTGGCCACCACCGCCTTCAGATCCTCGCCCAAGACCTCCAGGATCTCGTCGGCGGTGCCGTTCTCATAGTGGGAGCGCCAGTTGTCGTCGTTGTTGAACTGGTCCACCAAAAAATACTTGTCCGGCTCCTCCCGGGCCAGGCGGTAGGCCTCCTCGATGGCGCCGTCGGTGGACAGATGCGCCGGCGTGAGCAGGATGTCGGCACCGTAGGCCTTGAGGATCTTGCGGCGCTCGGCCGAGGCCGACTCGCTCATGGTGAAAAGCATGCGGTAGCCCTTCACCGCGCAGGTCATGGCCAGACCGATGCCGGTGTTGCCGCTGGTGGCCTCCAGTACGATCTTGTCCTTGGTGAGAAGCCCCGCCCGCTCGGCCGACTCGATCATGCGCAACGCCGGCCGGTCCTTCACCGACCCGCCGGGGTTCATGAACTCCAGCTTGACGAAAAGCTCCACCGCCGGGTTGGGGTTGAGCCGGTTGACGCGCACCAAAGGTGTCTCGCCCACCAGCTCCAGGATGGAGTTCACCTTGCGCAGGCCCATGCTAACAGTCCCCTTCGGTGCCGAAAAGGGCCGGCGACACGGCCGGCACCACCAGGCCGCCCCGCCTGCCCCAGAGATTACTCCAGGCCCCGTAGAGTGTAAAGGGTAGCGCGCAAGCCGGGATTTACGACGCCCCCGCCAGGGAGTCGTCCTTCAAGAACTCGCGCAGCAGGCTGGTGGCGTAGCTGCCCTTGGGCAGGCTGAAGCCAAACCACAGACCCTCCGCGTCGGGCTTGATCTCCAGCTCCGGCACCAGAAGCCGCGCCCGCCGGCGGCCGCCCTTGAGCCCGGCCCGGCCCCAGGGGGCCTCCTCCAGCCCCAGCTCCTCCAAAAGCGCCTGCTCCCGCCGGCCGGCCTCGCCCTGGGCGGGCAGCATCTTGGCCCCGTAGATGGGCCCGGTGTAGGTGATCTGGCCGGCAACGAAGCGCTCCCGCTCGCGCGCCAGGTCCTCCACCGTGAACAACCCCCCGGTATCCAGCTTCTTGGCCAGATCGCCCTCCAGAAGCTCCTGAAACAACCCGTCCGCTATGCGCCGGGCCAGCCAGAGGTTGAAAAGCTGCGACTGGAAGGCGTTGAGCAGAAGCCGGCGCAGCCACTTCTGGCGCGGGCCCTTGCCGGTGAGCAGAAGCCGCCGGCCCCGCTGGGCGTTGTCGCCCTCCATGCCGAAGCGCTGCTGCCCGAAGTAGTTGGGCACCCCGCGGCGAATCAATTCCCCGGCGATGGCCCGGGCGCGGTCGGCGGCCTCGGGGTGCGGGCCGCTCACCAGCACCCGGAAGCGGTTGCCCAGCAGGTGGCCTGGTTTCAGCTTGTTGCGGTGGCGCGAGGCGGAAAGCACCTCCACCGGAAGCTGATCCGCCACCAGCCGAGCCGCCTCTTCGGGCTCTGGCGAACGCAGGTGCAGGGAGAAGGTCTGGGTGACCAGGGCCTGCTTGTCCTTGAGCCCGGCGTAGCCGATCTCCGACTCGCGCAGGCCAAAGACCGCGGCCAGGCGCTTGACCAGGGCCCGGGTGGTCCAGCCCTCCCGCCGCAGGGTGAGATAGAGGTGCTCGCCGGAGCCCTCGGGCAGATAGAGCGGTATCTCCTGCACCTGGAAGTGGGCGGGCGCCTGCTTGATGCCCCCGCCGATGCCGGGCAGCTCCGGGGTGACGAAGGGAAGGCCCTGGGGGTCGGGCTGGCTGGTCATGGTTGCATCCCCTCCCGCCGGCGCAGGGTCCGGCAAGGATTTCTTTAATGTGGGCGCGGCTGGTGTCCGATAAACAGGTTACCAAGCCACAAGGAGGTGCGCCATGTATCGTGGAATCCCGCGACTGCCCCAACAGGGACGGGAAAACGACGAGCCGGCGGTGGCCTCCCGGCCAAGTGCCCAC
>JAMOVV010000021.1 GCA_027067385.1 Desulfarculaceae bacterium | reverse complement strand
AAGGATCATGGGCCCCTCCCGGGTGTTACAGCGGGGCCGCACCGCATCATTATTCTCTTTGCCGCACAACGAGTCGATAGTAGCTCCCAAGTTTGCCTGGCCATTTGGGGCGTCTGCTTGTATAATTCCGGCAAAATTGTACCTGTCGGTGCCATGGGCTTAATAGGGAAGACGGTTAAAAGCCGTCGCGGTCCCGCCGCTGTAACCGGAGACGAAGTCCGCAAGTTGCCACTGCCTCGTAGATAAACGGGGTGGGAAGGCGCGGATGGTAGGAAGACCCGGGAGCCAGAAGACCTGCCGACAGGATCAGGCGTAGCCAGGGTCCGGGGAAAGACCCGTGCGCCACCAGGGGTCCAAGAAACTGGGTGCAGACCTCGGAAGCCGTGGAGCTTCCGGGGTTTTTTATTCGCGCCGCCTCACCGGCGACCGGGGGGACCATGCCCGCTGCCAAGCCAAAACAGCACCATCTAACCCACCGGGGATTGCTTCTGGCCCTGGGGTTGACGGTGATCTGCCTGGTGGTGCTGGCCACCGGCATGGGCTACATCACGGTCACCCCGGTCCAGGTGGTGCGCATCCTGGGGGCCAAGGTGTTGGGCTGGCCGGAGCTGTCCCGCGGCCTGGATGCGGTACTCACCCACGTGGTGTGGGACGTGCGCCTGCCGCGCATAATCACCTCGGCGGTGGTGGGCGCCGCCTTGGCCATGTCCGGGGTGGTGTTCCAGGGGCTCTTGCTCAACCCCCTGGCCGACCCCTTCACCCTGGGGGTCTCTTCGGGTGCGGCCTTTGGCGCGGCGGTGTCCCTGCTCTTTGGCCTTAGTTTCCTGGGGCCCTACACTTTGTGCCTGCTGGCCTTTTTGGGGGCGGTGGGCAGCCTGCTGGTGGTGCTGCGCCTTTCGTCGGTAAAGGGCCAAGTATCCCCCTACAGCCTGATCCTGTCAGGGGTGATCGTGGCCGCCATTCTCTCGGCCGGCATCAGCTTCATCAAGTACCTGGCCGACGAGCAGGTGTCGGTGATTATCTTCTGGCTCATGGGCAGCTTCGTGGCCCGCACCTGGCTGGAGGCCGCCGTCACCGCCTCCCTCACCGTGGTGGGGCTGGTGGTCTGCCTGTACCACGCCCGCGACCTGAACATCATGAGCCTGGGCGACCGGGCGGCCGCCTCCCTGGGGGTCCAGACGCGGCGGGTGCGCCTCACCCTGCTGGTGACCGCCTCCCTGGTGACCGCGGCCTGCGTCTCGGTTTCGGGCATCATCGGGTTCGTGGGCCTCTTGGTACCCCACCTGGTGCGCTTTTGGGCCGGACCGGACCACCGGGTGCTCCTGCCGGCCTCGGCCCTGGCCGGCGCCGGCCTGCTGCTGGCGGCCGACACCATCACCCGGGCCCTGCTGCCCCACGAGGTGCCCATCGGGGTGCTCACGGCGCTCATCGGCGGACCGTTCTTCTGCTACCTGTTCAGGCGCAAGCAACTGGCGGTGCAAGGTGGCTGAGCCGGTATTTAAGATACGCGACCTGTGTTTCTCCTACGGCGAGTTGCCGGTCTTGCGCGATTTCAACCTCACCCTGGAGGGCGGCCATTTCCACGGCGTGCTGGGTCCCAACGGCTCGGGCAAATCGACTCTCCTGGACCTCATGACCGCCAACCTCAAGGCCGCCGCCGGCCAGGTCTTTTTCCAGGGGCGGGAGGTGGTCGAGATTCCGCCGGCGGGCCTGGCCGCCCGCCTGGCCCTGGCCCCCCAGGACTACTCCATGCACTTTCCCTTCACGGTGCGCGAGATCGTGTCCATGGGACGGCACCCCCACATACCCCGCTTCGCCTCGCCCCAGGCCGAGGACCTGGCGGCGGTGGACCGGGCCATGCGGGAGATGGCCATCACCCACCTGGCCGACCAGCAGGTGACCGAGCTGTCCGGAGGCGAGAAGCAACGGGTGGCCCTGGCCCGCACCCTGGCCCAGGATACCGAGGTGATCCTCTTGGACGAGCCCACCGCCAGCCTGGACGTGAACCACTCGCTGTCAGTGCTGCGGGGCCTGGAGCGCCGGGTGAACCAGGAGGGGCGCACCGTGGTGGCGGTGATGCACGACATCGGCCTGGCCGCGGCCTTCTGCGACCGGCTGGTGCTAATCAAGCAGGGCCGGGCCCACGCGGCCGGGCCGACCGACCAGGTGCTCAACCAACAGAGCATATGGGAGGTGTACGGCGTGCGGGCCCGGGTGGCTTGGGACGACTACGCCGGCTGCCGGGTGGTGACCCTGCAAAAACCGGAGGGCGAAAAATGATCCTGATCCGCTTGGTGGTCCTGGCGTTTCTCTTGCTGCCCCTGGCGCGGCCGGCCGCGGCAGTGGTCACCTTTACCGACGACTCCGGCCAGAAAATCGTGGTCACCACCCCGTTTAGGCGCGTCATTTCCCTTTACGGCGCGCACACTGAGAACCTCTTTTCCCTGGGCCTGGACCGTGAGATCATCGGGGTATCGCCCCACGAGAGCTACCCCCCGGCCGCTGGCCGCAAACCGGTCTTCAGCTACCGCGACGACCCCGAGCGCTTCCTGGCCGCCCGGCCGGACCTGGTCCTGGTGCGGCCCATGATCATGCGGGGGCACCGCAACCTGGTGGCCAGCCTGCAGCGGGCCGGCATAACCGTGATCTCCCTGCAGCCGCGCAGCGTGAAAGCCATGCTGGACTACTGGCGCAAGCTGGGAGCGATCACCGGCCGGCAGCGCCAGGCCGAGGCCATGGTCAAGCGCTTCACCAGCGGCCTGGCCCGGATCAAGGCCCGGGTGGCCGCGATACCACCCCACCGGCGGCTGCGGGTCTTTTTTGAAAGCATCCATCGCCGCATGAAGACCTTTGCCCCCAGCTCCCTGGCCATCTTCGCCCTGCAGGCGGCCGGCGGGATCAACGCCGCGGCCGACGCGGTACCGGTGCGCTCCACCAACATCGCGGCCTATGGCAAGGAGCACATCCTGGCCCTGGCCAACACCATGGACGTGTACCTGGCCCAGCGGGGTCCCATGAACCGGGTGACCCGGGACCAGATCATCAACGAGCCGGGGTTCGCAGCCCTGAAGGCGGTGCGCCGGGGGCGGGTGTACATCATCGACGAGCAACTGGTCTCCCGCCCCACCTTACGACTGCTGCAAGGCATCGCCGTTATCCAGGGCCTGCTTTACCCCCACCTGCCGGCGGCGTCCCCTGGAAAGGCGCGGCCATGAAGGGACTGGTGGTAGCCGGCACCCAGAGCGGATCAGGCAAGACCACGCTGAGCCTGGCCCTGATGGCGGCCTTTGTCCGCCGCGGCCTGCAAGTGCAGGGCTTCAAGGTGGGACCGGACTTCATCGACCCCGGCCACCACGCCCTGGCCACCGGGCGGCCGTCGCACAACCTCGACGGTTGGATGCTGTCGCCGGCCGAGAACCGGCGCATCTTCGCCCGCGCTTCGCGCCAGGCCCACCTGGCCGTGGTGGAGGGCGTGATGGGGCTCTACGACGGCTTTGACCCCACGGCCAATATTGGTTCCACCGCCGAGATGGCCAAGCTGTTGGGCCTGCCGGTCCTGCTGGCCGTGGACGCCCGCGCCATGGCCCGCAGCCTGGCCGCCCTGGCCGGGGGCTTCGCGGCCTTTGACCCGGGGCTCACCTGGGCCGGGCTGGTGGCCAACCGGGTGGGCAGTCCCAACCACGCCGCCCTGCTGGCCGAAGCCATGACCCTGGTGCCGGCCCTGCCCTTTTGGGGCGGGCTTCCCCGGCGGCCCGAGTTGGCCATGGCCGAGAGGCACCTGGGCCTGGTGACCGCCGAAGACGGCGGCGTGGACCAGGCGGCCCTGGATCGGCTGGCCCTCTGGGTGGAGGAGTCCCTGGACCTGGACCGCTTGTGGGAAAGCCTGCCGGAGGTGGCGCCGGCCGGCGTCCGCCAGCCCGAGGCCGCCCCCGCGGCGGCGACCGTTCGGCTGGGGGTGGCCCGCGACCGCGCCTTTTGCTTCTACTACGAGGAAAACCTGCGCCGCCTGCGCCGGGCCGGGGCCGAGCTGGTCTTCTTCTCGCCCCTGGACGACCCGGCCCCGCCCACCGGTCTGCACGGGATATATCTCGGCGGCGGCTATCCCGAGCTTTACGCCGAGGCCCTGGCGGACAACCAATCCATGCGCGCTGAACTGGCCGCCCTGGCCAGCGGCGGGCTGCCCATCTACGCCGAGTGCGGCGGCATGATGTACCTGGGCCAGGAACTGGAAGACCTGGCCGGCAGGCGGCGGCCCATGGTGGGAGCCCTGCCCCTCAAGTCCCGCATGCTGCCCAAGCTGCGCGCTCTGGGCTACCGCGAGATACAGACCCGCCGGCCCGGACTCCTGGGTCCGGCCGGCACCAAGGCCCGGGGCCACGAGTTTCACTATTCCGAAGTCCACCAGGCCGACCCCGGCCTGGACGACCGCCGGTACCAGGTTTGGAGCCGGCGGGGAGAGTCCCCCCACACCCGGGCCTATGGCCTCCGCAACATCCTGGCCAGCTACCTGCACCTGCACTTTGGTAGCAACCCGGAGCTGGCCCCCAGCCTGGTGAACTTTTTACAGAGCCGAGGACCGCAAGCATGACTGATTGGAACCTAGCGCCGGGCGATATTGAACGCCTCAGCTTTGAGATCATCGACGCCGAAGCCCCGCCCCACGACTGGCCGTCCGACGCCTGGAGCGTCATCCGCCGCATGATCCACACCACGGCGGACTTTGACTACATCACCAGCGTGCGCATGCATCCCCGGGCCATGGCCGGTGGGGTGCGGGCCATCGCCGGCGGATGCACTATCTTCACCGACACCAACATGGCCGCCGCCGGCATGCCCGCCCGGCGTTTGCGGCCCTATGGCGTGGAGGTGCGGTGCCTCATGGGCGACCCGGCGGTGGCCGCGGCCGCGACCCAGGACCGCACCACCCGGGCCTACGCCGCGGTGGACGCGGTCCGGGAGAGTCTCGACGGCAACATCTACGTGGTGGGCAACGCCCCCACCGCCTTGTTCCGGCTGGTGGAGCACATCACCGCCGGCCGGGCGCGGCCCGCCCTGGTGGTGGGCCTGCCGGTGGGCTTTGTCAACGCGGCCGAATCCAAGGCGGCCCTGGCCCAAACCGACTGCCCTTACATCACCGCCCTGGGGCGCAAAGGAGGCTCCGCCGTGGCCGCCAGCGTGATCAACGCCTTGGCCGAACTGTGCGCCGGAGGTAAAAAACATGACTGAGCAAAACACCGGCACCCTCTACGGCCTGGGCGTGGGCCCCGGCGATCCCAAGCTGGTCACCCTGCGCGCCCTGGAGGTGCTAAAATCGGTCGACCTGGTATTTGCGGCCAGCTCGCCCAAAAACGACTACAGCCTGGCCTTCAATATCATCAAGGAGCACCTCAGCCCGACGATGCAGGTACGGACCCTCGATTTTCCCATGACCAAGGACGCGGAGGTAAAACAGCGGGCCTGGCGCGCCAATGCCCGCGCGGTGCTGGCCCAACTGGAGGCCGGGCGGGACGTGGCCTTCCTCACCATCGGAGACCCTCTCACCTACAGCACCTACGGCTACCTGGTGCAAACCCTGCTGGAGATGGCTCCGCAGACCAAGATAGAGACCGTGCCGGGCATCACCGCCTACAACGCCGCCGCCGCGCGACTGAACCTGCCCCTGGTGGAAGACCGCCAGTCCCTGTCGGTGATCTCGGGCGTCAACGACCCGGCCGAGATATCGCGCCTGGCCCGGCGCGGCGACACGGTGGTTATCCTCAAGACCTATAAAAACTACGACTCCATCCTCGACGCCCTGGGCCCCCTGGACAACGGACGCCGGGCCTACACCGTGTGCTCCTGCGGCCTGGAGGACGAGCTCACCGCCGCGGACCCCGAGTCCCTGCGCGGCAGCAAGATGCCATATCTCTCACTGATGATCATCAAGTCCAAGCCAGGGGATTAGCGCCGACATGCCGCGGACCGCCTCCCATAGCCAAGCCACCGGCCGCCCCGGCCGCCGCTCCCGGCGCAAGCCGCTGGGCCGCGGCCTGTTGGCCATGCTGGCGGTGATGGCCCTGGCCGGCGGTGCCTTTGCCTGGTGGGGACCCGACAACCTGGACGCGGTGGGAAACCCGCAGGTGCTGTGGCGGCGGTTGGGTTGGCCGCTGGTACGCACCGTGCTCTTTGTGGCCGCCGGTCTGCTGGCGGGTCAGCTCATCGAGAGCCTGGGCTGGACCCGTCGCCTGGGCGTGCTGGCCCGCCCCCTGATCCGGCGCACCCACCTACCGGACCAGGCCGGCGTGGCCTTTACCGCCGCCTTTGCCTCGGGGGTCACCGCCAACACCCTTTTGTCCACCGCCTGGCAGGAGGGCCGGCTCACCTGGCGGCAACTGGTGCTGGCCAACCTGCTCAACGCCAGCCTGCCCTCCTACTTCCTGCACCTGCCCACCGTGTTTTTCGTGGTCTACGCCCTGTTGGGCCAGGTGGCCCTGGTCTACTTCGGCCTCACCCTGGCGGCGGCCCTGCTGCGGTTCCTGGTGGTGATCCTGCTGAGCCGGGTCATCCTGCCGCCCACCCACGACCGGGCCGAGGCCCCCGCGGCCCAGGCCAAGGACCTGAAGAATCTATGGGCCGACACCTGGCGCAAGTTCCTGGTGCGCCTGCGCCGCCTGCTGCTGATCATCCTGCCGGTATACGTGGTGGTCTTCCTGCTGGCCCAGGCGGGGTTCTTCACCTGGCTGGGGCGCTACCTGGCCGGGGTGGTCTCCATCTCGGTGGTGCCGGTGGAGGCCATGAGCGTGGTGGTCTTCGCGGTGGTGGCCGAGTTCACCAGCGGGTTCGCCGCGGCCGGGGCCCTGCTGGCCTCGGGCGGCCTGGCCTGGCAGGAGGTGGTGTTGGCCCTGCTGATCGGCAACGTGGTGGCCACGCCGGTGCGCGCCCTGCGCCACCAGCTACCGCACTACATGGGCATCTACGCCCCGCTGCAAGGGGCCAAGCTCCTGGCCCTGGGCCAGGCGGTGCGGGTGGCCAGCGTCATCCTGGTGGCAATCGTCTTTGGATGGTGGACCGCTCATGTCGGGTAAAAAACTGCGCACCGGATTTTCCACCGGCACCGCGGCCGCGGCCGCGGCCAAGGCGGCGGTCCTGGCCCTGCTCGGTGGTACGCTCCCGGACCGGGTGGAGGTCTCCCTGCCCGGCGGCGGTATCTTGCCGGTGGTGGTGCAGCGGGTGGAGATGCTGGGGGGCCACCGCGCCCGGGCCACGGTTATCAAGGACGGGGGCGACGACCCTGACGTGACCCACAAGGCGCATATCCAGGCCGAGGTGATCCTCCGTGGTGGCGACCAACCGGAGGAGATCGTCATCGCCGGCGGCGCCGGGGTGGGGGTGGTCACCCGGCCCGGCCTGGACCTGCCGGTGGGCGAGCCGGCCATCAACCCGGTGCCCCGCCGCATGATCCGTCAGGCGGTGCGCCAGGCCTGGCGGCAGGCCGGACCGGCCGGCCGGGACCCGCGCTTGCAAGTGACCATCATGGCGCCCGAGGGACAGCGCTTGGCCCAGCGCACCCTCAACCCCCGGCTGGGCATCAAGGGGGGCATCTCCATCCTCGGCACCACCGGCCTGGTCAAGCCCTTCAGCCACGCCGCCTACATGGCCACCATTGACAGCGGGCTCAAGGTGGCCCGATCTTCGGGGGCGTGGGAGGTGGTGCTCACCACCGGGCGGCGCAGCGAGAAGCGGGCCATAGACCTGCGTCCCGACCTGCCCGAGGTGGCCTTCATCCAGATGGCCGACTTCTTCAGCCACGCCATGGGTGAGGCGGCCCGACTGGGCATGCGTAAGATCGGCCTGGTATCCTTTTTCGGCAAGGCGGTGAAGCAGGCCATGGCCCTGCCCTACACCCACGCCCACCAGGCCCCCATGGACCTGGACCGGTTGGCCGGTTGGCTGGTCGAGGCCGGCGCGCCGGGCGAGCTCGCCCGGGAGGTGGCCGGCGCCAATACCGCCCGCCACGCCCTGGAGGTGCTGCGTGCGGCCGGTCGCCTGGACCTGGCGCCGGAGGTGGGCCGGCGCATGCTACGGGCCATGCGACGCTTTGCCGGGCCGCGGCCCGGGCTGTGGGCGGTGATGATGGACTATGACCACGCCCTGTTGTTTCAGGGCGAGTCGCCAAGCGAGGAGACGCGATGAACCTGGTGAGCGTGGTGGGGCTGGGCATGTCTCCGGCCGACCTGTCGCCAGCGGTGCTGGAGGCCATGACCGACGCCGAGGTCCTGGCCGGCGGCCGGCGGTTGCTGGACTTCTTCTCGGATCACCCCGGCAGACGTCTGCCCCTCACCGGCAAGGTGGAACTATGGTTGGAGCAGGTGGCCCAGGCGGCCCAGTCGCACCGGGTGGCCGTGCTGGCCTCGGGCGATCCCGGCTTTTACGGCATCGCCGCCCGGGTGATCCAACGCTTGGGATCCCAGCGGGTGCGCGTGTTGCCCAACATCACCGCGGTGCAGGCCGCCTTTGCCCGGCTCAAGCTACCCTGGCAGGAGGCCCGCATCATCAGCCTGCACGGCCGCGGCCCGGCCGCCCTTTTCAGCGCCGTGGCCCACTGCGACCTGGTGGCCGTGTACAGCGACCACACCCACACCCCCGGCCGCATGGCAGCCATGCTGCTGCGGCGGGGCCAGGAGGGCTGGCGCATGCACGTGGCCGAAAACCTGGGGGCACCTGACGAGCGGGTGAGCACCCACACGCTTTCTGAGGCGGTGGGCGGCAATTTCTCCGCGCTCAACCTGGTGGTGCTGGAGCGGACCCACCGGCCGGAGAGCCTGTGCCTGGGCCTGCCCGAGGAGGCCTACGAGCACAGCCAGGGGCTCATCACCAAGGCCGAGGTGCGGGCGGTGGCCCTGGCCAAGCTGCGGCTGCGGCCGCGCCACCTGCTTTGGGACCTGGGAGCCGGCTGCGGCTCGCTGGGTCTGGAGGCCAGCGGCCTGCTCTGGCAAGGCGCGGTGGTGGCGGTGGAGCGCGATGCCGATCGGGCCGAGATAATACGGCGCAACCGGGCGCGCTACGGCGCGGCCAACCTGGAGGTGGTCCACGGCGAGATGCCCGCCGTACTGCCGGAGCTGCCCCGGCCGGACCGGGTGTTCGTCGGCGGGGCCGGCCCGGCCCTGGAAGATGTGTTGGACCAGGCTCTTTGGCGGCTGCCGGCCGCGGGCGTGGTGGTGGTGGCGGCCATCCAACTGGACACGGTGCAACGGGCCCGCCGCAAGCTGGCCGCCGCCGGCCTGGGCCACGAGGTGGTCCAGGTGCAGATCAACCGCGGGGCGCCCCTGGCCGCCGACCTTTACCTAAAGGCCTTAAACCCCGTATGGCTCATCAGCGCAACCAAGGAGGCGCCATGACCCCAGCCGCCGACAACCCGGTGCTCGTGGTGGGCGCCGGCCCGGGAGACCCGGAGCTGATAACCGTGGCCGGGCAAAAGGCCCTGGCCGCGGCCGGCCTGATCGTCTACGCCGGTTCCCTGGTGAACCCGGCGCTGTTGCGCGCCGCGCCGGAGCAGTGCCGCCTGGTGGACTCGGCCGGCCTGGACCTGGAGCAGATCGTTGAAGCGATGGTAGAGGGACACCGCCAGGGGCTCAAGGTAGTGCGCCTGCACACCGGCGACCCCAGCCTGTATGGGGCCATCTGCGAACAGCTCGACGCCTTGGATAGCCGCGGCGTGCCCTGGCGCATCATCCCCGGGGTGAGCGCGGCCTTTGCCGCCGCCGCCGCCCTGGGGGTGGAGTACACCTTGCCCGAGGTGTGCCAGAGCCTGATCCTCACGCGGGCGGCGGGGCGCACCCCGGTGCCGGCCGGCGAGGACCTGGCCGCCCTGGCCGCCCACGGCGCCAGCCTGGCCGTATATCTATCGGCATCGCAGGCACACAAGGTGTCCCAGGCGCTGCAGCAGGCCTACGGCCCCGAGGCCCCGGTCTGCGTGGCCTATCGGGTCTCCTGGCCTGGCCAGCGGTTGGTGTGGACCACGGCCCGGGACCTGCCGGCTGACCTGGAGCGGGCCGGCATCGACCGCCACGCCCTGATCCTGGCCGGCCCCGGGCCGGCCACGGCCGCACCGGGCGGCGGCGGGCCCCGGGCCAAGAGCCGGCTCTACGACCGCGGTTTCAGCCACGGCCATCGCCGGGCGGCGGAGGAAGCTTAAGTGACCAGGCGGGACCCGGCCATCTACGCCCTCACCGCCCCGGCGGCCCACACGGCACGCCGGTTGGCCCGGGCCTGGCCCGCCGCCCGCTTGTTCCTGCCCCACCGCCTGGCCCGACCCCAGCAGGGAGAGGTGGGCTTCGACCGGCTGGAGGAGGCCCTGGCCGCCAACTTCACCGGCTACCGTGGCCACCTGGTATTCGCGGCCGCCGGTATTGTGGTGCGCACCCTGGCCGGGCTGTTGCGCTCCAAGGATCGCGACCCGGCGGTGGTGGTGCTGGACCCGGCCGGGTGCTTTGCCGTGAGCCTGCTCTCCGGCCATCTGGGTGGAGCCAACGACCTGGCCCGGCGGGCCGCGGCGGTGCTCGGCGGCCAAGCGGTGATCACCACGGCCACCGACGCGTGCTCCCTGCCCAGCCTGGAAGTGATGGCCCGGGACCTGGGGCTGAAGGTGGTGGACCTCTCGCCCCTGGCCGCCATCTCCCGGCGCTTGGTGGAGGGGCGGCCGGTGCCGGTATACGACCCCGGTAATTGGCTGCTGCCGGCCCTGGCCGAGCACGCCGAGCTTTTCCCGGCCTTGCCCGAGCCGCCGGCCGCCGATGACCCGCGGCCGCTGGTGCTGGTCCACTGGCAACAGGCGCGCACCCCGGCCTCGTGGCTGGTGCTGCGCCCGCCCTGCCTGGTGGCCGGGGTGGGATGCAACCGGGGCACCGGGGCCGACCAGATGCAGACCCTGCTGCAAGAGGTACTGGCCCGGCACGGCTTGGCCGCCGACGCCTTGGGCTGCCTGGCCACGGTGGACCTGAAACAAGACGAACCCGGTCTGCGCGAGCTGGCCGCTCGCCTGCGGGTGAAAATCATTTACTTTCCCGCCGCGCGCCTGCACCAAGTGGATGTGCCCCATCCCTCGGCCACGGTGGAAAAAAACATAGGGACCAAAAGCGTATGCGAAGCAGCCGCCCTAACGGCCGCCCAGGCCGATCAACTGCTGGTGGGCAAACACAAGAACCGGGAGGCCACGGTGGCGGTGGCCCTGATAAGCCGGGGGCCCTTTACGTAGTCGGCCTGGGGCCGGGCAGCGTCGAGGGTATTACCGGCCAGGCGGCCGAGGCCCTGGGCCGGGCCGAGGTGGTGTTGGGCTACCGCACCTACCTGGAGCTGGCCGCGCCCCTGCTGCAGGGCAAACAGTTGATCACCAGCACCATGACCCGGGAGCTGGACCGCGCCGGCCAGGCCATCGACCTAGCCCTGCAGGGCAAGACGGTGGCCCTGGTCTCCAGCGGCGACCCGGGCATCTACGCTATGGCCGCGGTGGTCTTTGAGCTGGCCCGCTCCCGCGGCCTGGACCCGGGGCCGGGCGGGCTGCCGGTGCGGGTCATCCCTGGCGTGCCGGCGGTGGCCGCCGCCGCCGCCCTGTTGGGAGCGCCCCTGTCGCACGATTTCGCCTGCGTCAGCCTCAGCGACCGCCTCACCCCTTGGGAGCTGATCGAAAAGCGCCTGGCCCTGGCGGCCGAGGCCGACTTTGTCATCGCCCTGTACAACCCCAGGAGCAAGGGTCGCCCCTGGCAGTTGGCCCGGGCCTGCCAGGTCATAGCCAATCACCGGGACCCGGCCACCCCGGTGGGGATAGTGCGGCGGGCCCAGCGCCCGGGCCAGCAGGTGGAGCTGGCCGAGCTGGCCACCGCGGACCAGACCGAGGTGGACATGCAGACCATCGTCATCGTGGGCAACTCCCAGAGCAAGGTGTACCAAGGCCGCATGATTACCCCGCGCGGCTATATCAATAAGTACGGTGAGCGGAAAAACTCCGCCGCCGGCTGAAAAGCGCAAACGCATTGACTTTAGGAGGCGTTATAGCTAAATTGTCGTGAAATATCCGTCGGCGCCCACTTGGGCTTAATAGGGAAGTCGGTGTGAATCCGACGCGGTCCCGCCGCTGTAACCGGGAACGAAAGCCGCACCGCCTACAGGCGGAAGCCACTGACGTCAGAAGGCGTGGGGAAGGCGCGGTTGTTAGGTTGATCCGGGAGCCAGAAGACCTGCCACGGAGATCAACATGCGGACCAGGACTGGGGAAGGTCCGGTTCGCGCCCTGGGTTCGAAGAAACTGGGTGCAGACCCGGGGGCCAATAGGCCTCCGGCTTTTCTTTGGCCGGCAGGCCAAGGAGAAGAAAGCATGCACTACAATCGATTCCGTCTCACCTTGGTGGCCGTTGCTATACTGGTTCTGAGCCTGGCCCTGGTGGGCAACGCCATGGCCAGCGCACACGGCCAAAAAAAGCCGGACAAAACGGCCATCCTCTTGGTAACCTTCGGCACCAGTATCCCGGCGGCCCAGAAATCCTTTGCCCGCATCGACCAGGCCTTTAAAAAGGCCTTCCCCGGGGTGGAAATCCGCTGGGCCTACACCGCCAAGCTGATCCGCAGAATCGTAGCCAAAAAGCAGGGCAAAACTTGGCTCTCGCCGGCCGAAGCCTTGGCCAAGCTCATGGACGACGGCTACACCCAGGTGGTGGTGCAGTCGCTGCACGTCATCCCCGGCGCGGAGTTCCACGACGTGGAGGACGTGGTGCACGGCTTCCGCAACATGGGTCAGGGCTTCCGTCCCCTGATGAGCTGGCCCCTGTGCGCCACCGCCAATGACCTCAAGGCGGTGGCCAAGGCCCTGTTGGCCTCCCAGCCCGCCGGCCGCAAGGCCAACGAGGCGGTGGTCTACATGGGTCACGGCACCCACCACCCGGGCGGGGTGGTCTATGCCGCGCTGTCCTACCTCCTGCAGCTTAAGGACCGCAAGACCTTCATGGGTACCGTGGAGGGCTATCCCACTCTCGACGACATCGTGGCTTACCTCAAGGCCGCCAAGATCAAGAAGGCCTACCTGCTACCCTTCATGACCGTGGCCGGCGACCACGCCACCAACGACATGGCCGGCCCGGAGCCCGATAGCTGGAAGAGCGTGCTCAAGAAGAATGGCATCACCGCGGTGCCGATGCTCAAGTCCATCATCGAGATTCCGGCCATCGTGGATATCTACGTGCAACACGCCAAGGCCTGCTTCAGCCACTTCAAGTAGGCCGACCGCCGCCCGGGGGGAAGACGGCCTCCCGGGCGGCATCCCACCCCTGGGCCTGGTAGGCGTCAGCGCGCCCCGCAGGGCAGGTTCATGGATTTTACTTTTAGACCATGGTCGCTGGTCGCGATGAGATTGAGGCAGGCGTAGTCCTGCTGTAGCTCGAACAGATCGTTTAGGTCAATGTCCAGCAGGCCGCACAGGACCACCCGGTTCACCCCGGCGTGGGCGGTGACCAGCACGTCGCCGGTGTGGGCGGCGGCGATCCGCCGCAGGGCCGGCAAGGCGCGCTTTTGCACGTCCACGAAGCTCTCGCCGCCGGCCGGCCGGTAGCCGGCGATGTTGCGCCCGCGCTCTTCCCATTGGGCGGGAAAGCGCTCTTCCAGCTCGGCCCGCGAGAGTCCCTCCCACTGGCCCAACAGTATCTCGCGCAGCTCGGCCAGGGCGGTCACCTGCTCCGGCTCCACCCCGGCCACGATGGCCGCGAAATGCCGGGTGCGGCTCAGGTCGCTGCTGTAGACGCCCTGCCAGGCCACGCCAGCCAACTCGCGGCGCCACCAGGCCGCTTGCCGCTGGCCCAGTTCGGTGAGCGGCAGGTCGCGTTGGCCCACCAGGCGAAACTGGTCACCGGTCTGTATCTGCCCATGCCGCAGCAAGTAGATCATGCTCCGCTTCCTCTGCCGGGTCTTCAGCCGCGCGGTTGATTAGTGGGTCCAGGGAGCGGCCCAGCCGGCGCTCCATGCGCTCCTTGATGGCCTGGGCGGTCTCCCGGCGGCGCTGGATATCCCGGGCGGCCGCGGGGTCGGAGCCGTACTTGGCCAGCTTGGCCGCGAACCGCTGGTCCATGGTGGTCGGCCGGTCGCCTTGGAAATACTTGTCGGCCAGGTGCACCACCTCGGCCTCTCGCAGGGGCGCCTGGGGGGCCATGGCCAGGTCCATGTGCTCGGCGGCCACCGCACCCACCGCGCTCCAGCCCAGCCCGCCCAGCAGGCGGGCGGCGGCGGTGGCGTGGTCCGGCTGGCCCTTGGCCAGGTCGTGCAGCAGGCCGGCGGCGGCCACCAGGTCCGGGTCCAGATCGCAGCCGGCCCGGTTGAGCCGCCCGGTGAGCCGCAGGGCCAGGCGGGTGACCGCCCGCGAGTGGGCCAGCAGCTCGGGTCCGGCGTGCATCACGTCTTCCAGCAGGGCCAAGCACTCGTCGATGGTGGGGATGGCGTACCGCCGGCAGGCCTGGGTGAGGCGCTGGAAATGCTCGGGCGTGTCCAGGTCGGCCAGGATGTACTCGTCGGCCACCGGCACCTCCACGGCCCGGTCTTCCCAGTCGGCCAGCAGGCCGGCCAGACCGTGGCGGCCGGACCAGGCCAGCACCCGGGGGGCCAGCTCGGCGGCCAGCACCGGCGGATGGCCTCGCTGTCCGCGAAAGGTGGGATGCAACACCTGGCCCGCCCCGTGGTCATAGGCCGCCAGCAGGGTGCGGATGGTGGTGGGCCGCACCAGGGGAATGTCCACCGGGTGCACCAGGAAGACCCGGCACTGGGGGCTAAGGGCCTCCACCCCGGCGCGTACCGAGCTAAACATCCCCTGCCGGTAGTCGGGGTTCAGCACCAGGCGGGCGCCGTGGCGCGCGGCCAGCGGCCCCAGCTCCTCGGCCCGGTGTCCCCCCACCACCAGCACCTCACCCACCCCGCCCAAGCGCAGGGTCTCCACCACCCGCTCCAGCACCGGCCGGCCGCCCAGGTGCATCAGCGGCTTGAACTCGCCCATGCGGGTAGACAGGCCAGCCGCCGGCACCACCACCGTTATCTCGCCGCGCGGGGGCATCAGCCGCGGGCCGCCCGCTCTTGGATCAGCTCGGCCACTATGCTCACCG
>JAMOVV010000020.1 GCA_027067385.1 Desulfarculaceae bacterium | reverse complement strand
GGCTGGCGCGCTTTCGCCCCCGGCGATTCCCGGGGTTTGAAAACCAGGTGTCCAGCCAAACCCCCATGGTTTTATAGGGGGATGGGCCAAAGCGCCGGGGGGCGCCGGCCTTGGGCCATCCCGTATAAAGTAGTTCTTTGGTGTGGGGGGGAGCCCCGCCCTGGGAGAAAAAAATGAAGATACTGGTCATCGGCAGTGGCGGGCGCGAGCATGCCCTGGTTTGGAAGCTGGCCCAGAGCGAGTTGGTCCAGGAGTTATACGCCGCGCCGGGCAATCCGGGCATGGTGGGCGAGGCCACCTTGGTGGACATCAAGGCCGATGACCTGGACGGGCTATTGGCCTTTGCCAAGTCCAAGGAGGTGGATCTCACGGTAGTGGGGCCGGAGGCGCCTTTATGTAACGGCATTACGGATCTCTTTGAGGCCGAGGGGCTCTTGGTGGCCGGACCCACCAAGTACGCCGCCCAGCTCGAGGGTTCCAAGCGCTTTGCCAAGGAGGCCATGGAGCGCTTTGGGGTGCCCACCGCCGGCTTCCAGGTGTTCAAAGACGCCGCGGCGGCCAAGGAGTACGTGCGCTCCGCGGCGCGGCCCCTGGTGGTGAAGGCCGACGGCCTGGCCGCCGGCAAGGGGGTGCTGCTGTGTGATGGCGTGGCCGAGGGCGAGGCGGCCTGCGCCCGGATCATGGAACAGCGGGCCTTTGGCGCGGCCGGCGACGAGGTAGTGATCGAGGAGTGGCTGCGCGGCGAGGAGGCCAGCTTCCTGGTCTTTACCGACGGCAAGACCATCGTACCCATGCCCTCGAGCCAGGACCACAAGGCCATCGGCGAGGGCGACGTGGGGCTCAACACCGGGGGCATGGGGGCCTATTCGCCGGCCCCGGTGGTCACCCCGGAGGTGGAAAAGAAGGCCATGGACCGGGTGATCCGGCCCATGATCGAGGGCATGGCCGCCGAGGGTCACCCCTTTAAAGGCATCCTCTACGCCGGGTTGATGATCGACGAGAGTGGCGACCCCTATGTGCTGGAATTTAATGTCCGTTTCGGCGATCCCGAGTGCCAGCCGCTGCTGATGCGCCTGGAGTCGGACCTGGCCGATATCCTCTACCAGATGGCCCAAGGACGGCTGCACGAGGCCGAGGTGATCTGGAGCCAGCGCCCCACGGTCTGTGTGGTGCTGGCCTCGGGCGGCTACCCGGAGAGCTACGAAACCGGCAAACCGATCAGCGGGTTGGAAAAGGCCGCCGGCGTAAAAGACGTCACCGTGTTCCACGCCGGCACCGCGCTGGTTGACGGCGAGCTGGTCACCTCCGGCGGCCGGGTGCTCGGGGTTACCGCCCGGGGCGACACCGTGGCCCAGGCCATTGAGACCGCCTACCGGGCCGTGGAGAAGATATCGTTCGATGGCATGTATTATCGCCGGGATATCGGCCACCGCGCCCTGGCTAGAGAGCAGGAACAGGCCGTGGAGGTGGGGGTGGTGATGGGCTCGGCCTCGGACTGGGGCGCCATGAAGGCGGCGGTGGAGGCCCTAAACGGCCTGGGGGTGGGCTGCGAGGCCCGGGTGATCAGCGCCCACCGCACCCCCCAGGCCGCGGCCGAGTATGCCCGCTCGGCCGCCGACCGGGGGATAAAGGTGATCATCGCTGGGGCCGGCTGGGCCGCCCATTTGGCCGGGGCCATGGCCGCCTGGACCACCCTGCCCATCATCGGGGTGCCGCTGGATTCCTCGGTGCTGGCCGGCATGGACTCGCTACTGGCCACGGTGCAGATGCCTCCGGGCATGCCGGTGGCCACGGTGGCCATAGGCAAGGGCGGGGCCAAGAACGCCGGCATCCTGGCGGCCCAGATTTTGGCCTTGGGCGACCGGGAGTTGGCCCAGCGCCTGGCTGACCAGCGGGCCGAGACCACCGCCTCGATCATGGCGGTGGACCACAAGCTGCGCACCACCGGCGAGGTGTAGCCGGGCCGGCGGGCCGCGGCGGTGGCGCGAGGCGCGGGGGCTGGCGGGGCTGGTACCAGCGGCAAAGCGCCAACCCGAAAGACGTTTTTCGGAAAAACGTAATTACCGCGGACTGCTGGATGCGGGAAAATTTCCCGTGATCGGGGGTGGTTATGAGTGATGTTACACAAACGAACTGCCCGATTTGCGGGAGCCAGGCCACGGAGCAGATTTTTTTTAAGGCACTGCCGAGTGGAGACTATGAGGAAACGATCCGGTATGAGTGCATCAGATGTGGAGAATTTGATTTAGATGGTTTCTCTGAAGTATATACTGCCCCTTCTAGGGATGGCTACCTTGGCGAGATGGGTAGCCGAAAACGAGCCGACCTCTCTGCTTGGCTCAGGGAGAAGACAGACCAGCGGGAGCGTAGAGGTGGAGATATAGGAAAAATAGTAAAACTTGAGAATAGCTTTCTCACTACCTACAATCCAAACGACCTCCGGGACGCATTCGAAGCCGCTACCATCACCCGCTTCCACGAAAAGGCCGACCGGCTGCTGCTAGCGTTACGCAACGCGTCAAAATACGTTGGGCAGCCGATCGGTGTTTTTGCTTCAGAACAAGACAACCTGGCATGGCAGGCCAGGGCATGGGCAATGAACGCCCAAGAACTTAAGACGATAGTTAACCACCTTGTTGAAAATGGTTTGATCGCTGTTGATCAAAGCCCTTCCAACTCCGAACAAATGCACAGTATTCGCCTGTTAGGGAAGGGTATTGAGCGAATTGAGCAGCAAAACCCGGGCAATATCAACTCAGATCAATGTTTCGTGGCCATGTGGTTTAATGATGAAGTGTTGCCTGTGTTTAATGATGCACTGGCCCCGGCTATTGAAAAAGCTGGCTATAAGCCATTTAAAATAAACGATAAACCGCCTGTTGACCGTGTAGACGCAGAAATTGAAAAAGCAATCAAGGCAAGCCGGTTTATGGTTGCCGATTTAAGCAAACACAGGCCGAGCGTATATTTCGAGGCGGGATATGCGAGATCTCAGGGTATCCCCGTGTTTTTCACTTGTCGAGAAGAGGATTTCGACGAGTTACACTTTGATATCAGGCAGTTTCATTGTTTTAAATGGAGCCCGGACAATCCCGGTAAAATCGTAGATGAACTTAATAAGATGATAGTTCGTGAGTGCGGGCGCGGGCCGGTTTGATGCAGGCTTACGATAATTGTCTAAGGTAATTACCATAGACTCGGCAAATCCCAGCCCCGTGGGCCTGGCCCAGGCGGCCGAGGCCCTGGCCGGCGGCGCCCTGGTGCTGTGCCCCACCGAGACCCTCTACGGCATCGCCGCCGACGTGGACAACCCGGCGGCCATCGAGCGCCTGGCCGGGCTCAAGGGCCGCGGCGAGGCCAAACCCTTTGGCCTCATCATCCCCCACCTAAGCGCCCTGGACCAACTGGTGCGCGAAGTTCCCCCCTCGGCCCAGGCCTTGATGGAGCGCCACTGGCCCGGACCGCTCACCCTGGTGCTGCTGGCTCAGCCCGGGCTGCACCCCCGGTTGGTCTCGGACCCGGGCAAGGTGGGGCTTCGCCTTTCGCCCCACCCGGTGGCCGGGGCCCTGGCCCGGGCCCTGGGCCGGGCCATAACCGCCACCAGCGCCAACCCGGCCGGCGCACCGGCCCCGGCCCGGGTGGAGGATATCGACCCGGCCATCGCCGCAGGGGTGGATATCATCTTAGACGCCGGCCCCTGCGCCGGTGGGCCCGCCTCCACCGTGGTGGACTGTACCAGCGACCCGCCCGAGGTCCTGCGCCCCGGCGCGGTGAAGCTGGCGTCCGACCCCGCGGACCCCGCGCCAGCTAAAAACTAGCCCGTTTCTGCCGCCCTAAAGCATTCCGTTAATGCGTAATAAACTTACGCTTAGTGGCGCGGCACCAGCCCCGCCGCCCGCCTCGGCGCGGGAGGCCTGCCCCCAACACCCTGAAAGCACACCCAAAGCGCCACCTTGGGCCAGCAGGTGCCAGCGCCGGACTGCGCGAAAGCCAAGCCTCGCGCCAAGGCGTAAACCGTGACCTTGCCGGCTCGGCCGGCCCCGGGGCCGCGGCGCGTTAGCCGGGGATGGTCGGGGCCAGAAATAGCAAAACGACTTACGTAAAAGGCTTTGGCAAAGCGCCGCCAAAGGAAACCCGCCAGGGGCCAAGCCAGGCCTGGGACCGGGCCGCGGCCGCGCGCTATGGCCTGGCCCAAGGGCGGCCCCGGCCGGCGATAACCGGTGACCGGCGGTGCGCCTTGGCCACCAGGCGGGCGGGTGCCCGGCAAAAGGGTGTTTGGGGCCCGGGCGCGGGGTTGCCGGGCTTGGCCCCAAACCCGGGTGAATTATGATTCACCATTCAAATCAAACGGTTATGGAACCTATCCTATTAGTAAAAACAAATACTTGACTAACATCACCGCCCGGGGTAACCTGCGATGGTTTCATCCATATTAAATAGCATAAATCCCCCAAGGATGGCTGTTGTGCAAGGAGGGCTGTTGTGAAAGATAAGCGCGATGTGGTGATCATCTCCGCCTGCCGTAGCGCCATCGGCGACTTCGGCGGCGCCCTGGCCAAGGTGCGGGCCTACGCCCTGGCCGCCCAGGTGATGGGCGCGGCCATAAAGCAGGCCGGCATAGACCCCGGCGAGCTCGACGACGTTATCCTGGGCGACTGCGTCCAGGCCCCGGACGAGGCCAACACCGCCCGCACCGCCATGCTGGCCGCCGGCATCCCGGACCACGTACCCGCGGTGACCATCCAGCGCCAGTGCTCCAGCGCCATGCAGGCCATGGGCCAGGCCTCCCACGCCATCCGCTGCGGCGACGCTGATCTCATCATCGCCGGCGGGGTGGAGTCCATGTCCAACGCCCCCTACGTGTTGATGCAGGCCCGCTGGGGGGCGAGGCTGCGCCACGGCCAGATGATGGACGCCATGTGGGAGATGCTGCACTCCGGCTCCACCCTGCTGGACCCTCCCGGCTACATAATGGGCCAGACTGCTGAAAATTTGGCCCGAAAGTATCATATCAGCCGCGAAGAGCAGGATATTATCGCCCTGCGCAGCCACAACAACGCCGAGGCGGCAATCGAAAACGGCAAGTTCGCCGAGGAGATCGTGCCCATCAGCATCCCCCAGCGCAAGGGTGAGCCCAAGATATTTGACACCGACGAGCACGTACGCCGCGGCCTGGTGATGGACGACCTGAGCAAGCTGCGCCCGGTATTTGCCAAGGACGGCACCGTCACCGCCGGCAACTCGTCGGGCCTAAACGACGGCTCGGCCATCTGTGTCCTGGCCAGCCGGGAAAAGGCCGAGGCCATCGGCGCCAAGCCCCTGGCCAAGATCCACTCCTTTGCCGCCGCCGGCTGCGACCCCACCATCATGGGCTGGGGCCCGGTTCCCGCCACTGAAAAGCTGCTGGCCCGCACCGGGGTAACACTTAAGGATATCGAGCTTATAGAGCTTAACGAGGCCTTCGCGGCCCAGTACCTGGCCTGCGAAAAGGGCCTGGGGCTCAACCGCGAGATCACCAATGTCAACGGCTCGGGCGTGGGCCTGGGACACCCCACCGGCTGCACCGGGGCCCGCATCACCATCAGCCTGCTCTACGAGATGAAGCGCCGCGGCAACAACCTGGGCCTGGCCACCCTGTGCGTGGGCGGCGGCATGGGCATGTCCATGCTCATCGAAAACGAGTAAAGCCCGGCCACAGGCTGCGGACCCGCCACCGCCCCTGGGGGCGCGGCAAGTGATAATCGCACTGATCACGCGGAGATAGCTAGACCAGCGGGAGAATACCATGCTCTACGACCTCACCGACGAACAACGCATGCTGCAGGAGACGGTGCGCCGCATCGCCAAGGAACAGATCGAGCCCGGGGCGGCAGAGCGCGACGCCAAGGCCGAGTTCCCCTGGGACGTGGTCCAGGTATTCCGCGACAACGGCCTGTTCGCCTGCGACTTCAAAGAGGCCTACGGCGGGGCCGAGATGGGGGTGTTGGCCCTGTGCCTGGCCGTGGAGGAGGTGGCCAAGGTCTGCGCCGGATCATCGCTGGTGCTCTTGGTACACGAGCTCGGCTCCATGCCCATCCTGCTGGGGGGCAGCCACGAGCAAAAAGAGCGCTGGCTGCCCGGGCTGGCCGCCGGCGAAAAGCTGGTGGCCTTTGGCCTAACCGAACCCGGGGCCGGCTCCGACGTGGGCGGAATTCGCACCAGGGCGATTAAAAAAGGCGACAAGTATATCATAAATGGCACAAAGCAGTTTATCAGCCACGCCGATGTGGCCGACTACATCTGCGTGGCCTGCGTTACCGATCCCGAGGCCAAGCCCCACAAGGGCGGGCTAAGCATCATCGTGGTGGAAAAGGGAACCCCGGGCCTTAGCATCGGCAAGCACGAGGACAAGCTCGGCATCCGCGCCTCCAGCACCTGCGAGGTGATCCTGGAGGACTGCGAGGTGCCGGCGGCCAACCTCCTGGGCTCCGAGGGCGACGGCTTCCACATCCTCATGAAGACCCTGGACTTCACCCGGCCCTGCGTCGCCTCCCAGGCGGTGGGCATCGCCCAAGGCGCCCTGGACGTGGCCGTGGCCTATGCCCGCGAGCGCCAGCAGTTCGGCCAGGCCATCATCACCTTCCAGGGGCTCAACTGGATGCTGGCTGATATGGATACCCAGGTGGAGGCGGCCCGCCAGTTGGTCTACAAAACCTGCTCGGTATTTGAAGACGTGCCCAAGGACCTCTCCAAGGTCCCGCGCGAGGCCATACGCCTTTCGGCCATGAGTAAACTCTTCGCGGCCGAGACCGCCATGAAGGTCACCACCGACGCGGTGCAGATTCTCGGGGGCTACGGGTATGTCAAGGAGTACCCGGTGGAGCGCATGATGCGCGACGCCAAGATAACCCAGATATACGAAGGAACCAGCCAAATCCAAAAGGTCGTTATCGCCTCTTGTCTATAACCCGCCAATAATATACCCCATTCGGGGGTTTGACGTGCGGTGGTCCCAGGGCCACCGCACGAATTTTTTCACGTCAGCCCAGCGACTTCCTCCACCGAAAAAAGTAGTATATACCATTGCCCCTCTACATGATAATATACCCTATCTTTATACCTTACCCATGGGGCATGACTTATGGTGGAAATCGAGGAACAAAACACCGAGCCTGAAATAGGGAAGGATGAGCTAACAAGACTCAAAGACCGGGTCAACCGGCTCCACCAGGAACTAGAGGACCTGGACTACGACCACGTAAAAACCTGCGAGGCCTTCCGGGCCGCGGTGGCCCTGCTGGTGTCCCTGTGCCGGGAAGGACACCACCAGGACTCGGTGGCGGCCATGGACCAGTTGGTCCATAGCAGCCGCGCCTGGCCCCTGATACCGGCCGACGTCCAGCAATCAGTTGATAACCTTAAACAAGCTCTACTTAGAGAACCGACGGCACCCAGCGGCCAACCAGGGCAAAAGACCGACGCCAGCGCGGCCAGCCACGTGGCCCTGGCCCTGATGCAGGGACTGCGCCTGGGCGAGGCGGATTTCGACGCCGAGCTAGACCGCATTATCGGCGAAATAACCAAGGCCATGGAAAACCAGCAGGTGCGCCCGGCCATGGCCATGGTGGTGGACCTCATGGACCGCTACCGCCACAGGATCAACCGGGGCCGCCGCAGGGCCGAAAAGGCCCTGCGCGAAATCCTCATCGAGGTACTGCAAACCGAAGACCAACTGGCCCGGGCCTTTCACAGCGCCAACGTGAGCCTGGTTGAATCCAGCAAAAGATACGAAAAAGATATAACCTCGTCCATGACCGAATTGGCCAAGGATATCAACGTGGCCACCGACCTGGGGGACCTCAAAACCACCGCCCTGGAACATATCCGTACCCTGCGCGACGTGGTAAAGGCCCGCCGCGAGGCCGACCAACAGCATATCAGCCAAACAGAACAAGAACTGACCGTCATACGCCAAACTCTGGACAAAACCCGCTCCCGTATGGCTGAAGTGGAAGAAATCCGGCGGCGCCTGCGCGAAGAAGCCCACACCGACCCCATGACCGGTATCTGGAACAAAAGGGCCATGACCAAACGAGTCAACGAGGCCCTAAATGACCAGGCCTCCTGGCCCCTGTGCCTAATCGTGTTTGATATCGACTACTTCAAACGCGTCAACGATAACTATGGCCACCAGGCCGGCGACCGCGCCCTAAAGGCAATCACCGTCGCGGCCGGATCCGTCTTGCGGCAATACGATGTCCTCTTCCGCTATGCTGGTGACGAATTTGTGATACTCCTGCCCAAAACAGACCTGAAAGACGGAATGAAAGTGGCGGAAAGAGTCCGCATAGCCGCGGAAAAGATAAAATTTACCTACAAAGGCCAGGAAGGCCCCAAGATATCTATTACCCTCGGTATCAGCCAGGCGGTCGAAGGCGACACCCAGGAAACTCTTTTCGACCGCGCCGACCAGGCCCTGCTAAAAGCCAAAAAAGAAGGCCGCAACCGCGTCGTCGCGGCCCCGGCCTAGGGCCGGGGCAATATGGGCCGTGCGCTATCCTTCGGGCCAACGTCTCGCTTACGATCATGTCGGGGCGGCCTAGGGCCGCTGCAAAATGGGCCGTGCGCTATCCTTCGGGCCAACGTCTCGCTTACGATCATGTCGGGGCGGCCTAGAGCCGCAGCAATATGGGTCGTACGCTATCCTTCGGGCCAACGTCTCGCTTACGATCATGTGGGGGAGGCCTAGGGCTTGCGCAGTATGGGGCGGCTTAGAGCCGCAGCAGTATGGCCCGTGCGCTATCCTTCGGGCCGGCGTCTCGCTTACGATCATGGAGGATAAGGCGGGGTCGCTACTCGCGCGTGCGGGCGGTGCAGGTATTAACGCAGCGCCGTTTGCCAGCCAATCGTGCAAAAACAACCGACACTATTATTTATTTAAGTAAAATTGATATTACTGGCGCTGTATGCCTGGTCCGCCGGGCGCGGCCGCCTCAGCCCTTGATCACCACCAGGGGCACGGTGCGCGCCACCAGCCTGGCGATTCCCGCGGCGTCCATCACCCTGGCCACCTGCGCCACGTCCTTGTAGGCCGCCGGCATCTCCTCGGCCAGGGTGCCCCGGCTGTGGGAGCGTACCACCACCCCGGCCTGGGCCAGCTCAGCGGCCAGGTCCCGGCCGGCGGCCTGCTTCTTGGCCGCCTTGCGGCTCAGGCGGCGGCCGGCGCCGTGGGCCGCCGAGCCAAAGGTCTCGGCCTCGGCGATGGTGGTGCCGGCCAGCACGTAGCTGGCTGTGCCCATGTCCCCCGGCAGCAGCACCGGCAGCCCGATCGCGCTGTAGCGCGACGGCACCTCGGGGTGCTGGGGGCCCAAAGAGCGCGTGGCCCCCTTGCGGTGAACCCACACCCGGCGCTTCTCCCCGGCCTCCGGCGTGATATGCTCCTCTAGCTTGGCGATGTTGTGGGCGATGTCGTAGATAAGCCCCAACCCCAGGTCGCGGGGGGAGGCGGCCAAACTGCGAAACATGGTTTCGCGTACCCGGTGGGTGAGCAACTGGCGGTTGGCAAAGGCGAAATTGGCCGCGGCCCCCATGGCGGCGACATATTGTCGCCCGATGGAGCTGCCGGCCGGTGCGGCCACCAATTGGCGCTCCGGCGGGTGGACGGCCTCCTTGTCCTTGGCCAGCCGGCGCAGGAAATCGTCGCACACCTGGTGGCCGAGTCCCCGGCTGCCGGAATGGATCCAGACCACCAGGCCGCCCGCGGTGAGGCCAAAGGCGTCGGCCGCCGCTTGGTTATAGATATGCTCCACCCGGGCCAGCTCCACGAAGTGGTTGCCGGCGCCCAGGCTGCCGAGCTGGCCGCGCCCCCGCTGGCGCGCCCGGGGGCTGATGGCCTGGGGATCGGCCGGCGATAGGGCGCCGCCGGCCTCGCAAAACTCCAGGTCGCCGGTGTCGCCATAGCCTTGGGCCACGGCCCAGGCCGCCCCCCGCGCCAGGACCTGGTCCATGTCTTTATCGCTTAGCTGTACCTGGGACCCGCGGCCCACCCCGGCCGGCACCCCGGCGGCCAGGTCGTCGGCCAGCCGGGTTAGTTGGCCGGCGCTGAGGTCATCAGCGCCTAGCCGAGAGCGCAATAGCCGCACCCCGCAGTTGATGTCATAGCCCACCCCGCCAGGGGAGACCACGCCCTGGTCCGGGTCAAAGGCCGCCACCCCACCGATGGGAAACCCGTAGCCCTGGTGGGCGTCGGGCATGGCCAGGGCCGGGCCCACGATGCCGGGCAGCGCGGCCACCCCGGCCAATTGGCGCAGGGTGGCGTCAGCGGCCATGGCCTCGATGAGCTGGCGGTCGGCGTAGATTAGGCCATGGGTATTCATCGGCCCGCTACGTTTAATCTGCCACTTGTTAGGTAATATTTCAGCTGGAATTATCATATTGCAGTCATTTTATTCGGCCATTGGCGGTAATTCATACGTCCAGGAAGACTTCGGCCCGCCAGCGGTTGCCGCGTCGTACCAGCTTGGCTTGGTGGTAGGTGGCCGCCTTTACCGCGGTGGCCCCGTTGGACTGCGCCGGGTCAAATTCCACCAGGCCCACCCGCCCCACCAGGACGGTACTGCCGTCAGGATGCTGGTCAATGGCGGTATCTACCTTTAGGCATAGCAGATCTTTGGCGTCAAAAAGATAAACCAGCTCATTTAAGTAGCGTACCAGGAGATCAACGAGATCAACTCCACGAAGATCCAGCGACCGCCAGACCACCTCGCCCGGGGGCGGATTCTCCCACATCACCTGGCCCAGGGCCTCGGCCGCGCCGGCAAAGAGACCGGAGAGGTCCTCGGCCTCGATCCAAAGGCCGAGGTCAGCGGTGTGTTCCAGGGTTCCGTGTTGTGCGCGCATGACGTGTAGCAATCCCGCGGGGCGGCTAAGGCTGGTTTTGGCCAAAAGTGGCAGGGAAAAGACCCGCAACCCCGATGGATGGACTTTTGCCCCAGGTTGAGCCCTAAAAAAATGACGGTCGCATCTAATATATCACTTGGGCACGAAAGTAACCGCAAGTTGTTGGCCAGGTCGGTAAAAGATTTGTCCCCGGCGCAGAAAGCGCCGGTGCGAAGGGTCAGCCGGCCGGCCACCGAAGGCAGGCCGAGGCGCCAGGCGCCAGCCATGGCGGCACAGCTAACGAAGGGTAAAAAGGACTATGCGGGCTATTATGATATTAATTAATATGGGACTATCGTAATCAGGGCTGTTTGCCTGGAATCAGCCCCTTGCGCTAATGCCGATCCCCCTGATGCTTCCCACCGCATGCCGGCCGCAAAGGCCCCGTTGTGGTCGCCCCCTTGACCCTTTGCCCGCCCCCGTCAGCCCCCTTAGCCAGCCCCTTGGCCTGGGTGGGGCAGCTCCGATGGGTTCCCGCCCCGTTTCGCCCCCATCAGCCCCCTCTTGGCCCTGGTTGGGGCAGCTCCGATGGGTTCCCGCCCAGTTTCGCCCCCGTCAGCCCCCTTGGTCCTGGTTGGGCTACGTTGGGTTCCCGCCCCCGTCAGCCCCCTAGTCCATCTCGGACTTGAGGCCGCGGGTCATGAGCTCCTTGACGGAAACGGCCGGGTTCTGGCCCTCGTAGATCACGCGGTAGACCGCCTCGGTGATGGGCATCTCCACGTCGAGCTGGGCGGCCAGTTGCAACACCGTCTTGGTGTTGTGCACGCCCTCGGCGATCATTTTCATGGAATGCTTGATCTGCTCGATGCTCTCGCCCCGGGCCAGGCGTTCGCCCACGGTGCGGTTGCGCGACAGCGGCCCGTTGCAGGTGAGCACCAGGTCGCCGAGCCC
This sequence comes from Desulfarculaceae bacterium, assembly GCA_027067385.1. Lineage (GTDB taxonomy): Bacteria > Desulfobacterota > Desulfarculia > Desulfarculales > Desulfarculaceae > JAMOVV01. Next base: position 3,495 of record JAMOVV010000020.1, on the reverse strand, counting down.
GGCCAAGCCGGCCATGGTGGCGGGCTGGGCTCCCCGGGCCAGGGCCAGGCGGGTCATCTCGGCCAGGCCGCGGGTGATTAGGGCGGCGATGGTGTTGGTGCCTAGCTTTAAGCCGGCCACCATGCCGGCGGCGATGGCCAGGGGGTTCTTGATGGCCCCGCCGAGCTCCACCCCGACCATATCCGGGCTGGTATAGACCCGAAACGAGGGGGTGGCAAAGGCGTGTTGCACCCAACTGGCCGCCTTTGGGGAGCGGCTGGCCACGGTGACCGCGGTGGGCATGGCCATGGCCACCTCACGGGCAAAGCTGGGACCGGAGAGGCAGCACAGCGGTCGGTGGAAGTCTTTGGGCAGGACGTCTTCGGCCACCTCGCCCATGGTGAAGCAGGTCTCTTGCTCGATACCCTTGGAGCAGGCCACCACGATGGCCCCGGGGTCCAGGTGGGCTGCGGCCTGGATGAGCACCGGGCGGAAGACGTGGCTGGGCATGACCAGCAGCACCATGGTGGCGCCGGGGAGCACCTCGGGGAGTTCCGAAGACGCCCGGATGCTGGGGTTAAGGTCGATTTCGGTTAAAAACAATGGGTTGCGATGTTCGCGGTTGATGGCCTCGGCCACCTCGGGCTCGTAGGCCCAGAGGGTAACCGGGTGTCCGGCCTGGGCCAGGTGGTGGGCCAGGCCGGAGCCAAAGGTACCGGCCCCCACCACGGCGACCTTAACGGGCTCGGTTTCTTGCATGGCTACTGCTCGCCGTTAGGTTCATCCTCGCCGGTGCTTTCGGCCAAGCGGGCCACCGAGACCAGCCGTTCGTCGTTTGACAGCTCAAATAGCTTAACCCCTTGGGTATTTCGGCCGATAACACTTATGGAGCCGACCTTGATACGGATGATCTTGCCGCGGTTGCTGATGAGCATAAGCTCGTCATCGTCGCCGACCAACAGGGCGCCCACCACCTGGCCGTTGCGCTCGGTGGTTTTGATGGTGATCACGCCTTTACCGCCGCGGTTGCGCAGGGGATATTCGTCGATGCGGGTACGCTTGCCAAAGCCGTTTTCGGTGACGGTGAGCAGCGAGGGCGCGCCGGCCACCGCCTCCATGGCCACCACCGCGTCGTCGGAGCTGACCTGGATGCCGCGCACGCCGCCGGCGTTGCGGCCCATGGAGCGCACCTGGTCCTCGTGGAAGCGGATGGCCTGGCCCTGGCGGGTGGCCAGGAAGACCTCCATATCGCCGTCGGTGAGGCGTACCGCGACTAACTCATCGTCATCAGATAGTTTTATGGCGATTATCCCGCCGGCGCGCGGGCGGCTGAAGGCCATGAGATCGGTCTTTTTGACCACGCCGCGGGCGGTGGCCATGATCACCTGGCGGCCTTCGGTGAACTCGCGGACGGCCAGCACGGTGGCCACTCCTTCGCCGGGTTGCAGGTCGATGAGGTTGACGATGGCCTTGCCGCGGGCGGCGCGGCCGGCCTGGGGTATCTCGTGGACCTTGAGCCAGTAGAGCCGGCCCTTGTCGGTGAAGAAGAGCATGTAGCTATGGGTAGAGGCGATGAAGAGCTGCTCCACGAAGTCTTCCGAGCGGGTGGACATGCCCTTTTTGCCCTTGCCGCCGCGGCGCTGGGCCCGGTACAGGCTGATGGGCGTGCGCTTTATATAGCCGGAATGACTGATGGTAACCGCCATTTCTTCTTCGGCGATCATGTCTTCGAGCTCGATATCCTCGGCATCGACCACGATCTCGGTGCGGCGGGGGTCGCCGTGCCCATCGGCCAGGGCCAGGGTTTCTTCGCGGATGATCTGGCGCACCAGGTTGTCGGAGCCGAGGATAGCCTTTAATTTGCTGATCTGCTTGATGATGTCCTTGTACTCTTGCAGTATCTTATCGCGTTCCAGGCCGGTGAGGCGCTGCAGGCGCATATCCAGTATGGCCTGGGCCTGGGCCGCGCTTAAGCTCAGCTCGTCCATGAGTTGGGCCTTGGCGGCGGCCGGGTCCTTGGCGGCGCGGATGAGGGCGATGACCCGGTCGAGGTTGTCCAGGGCGATGCGCAGGCCTTCGAGGATATGGGCCCGGGCCTCGGCCTTGGCCAGGTCAAAGGCGGTGCGCCGCAGGATTATCTCGCGGCGGTGATCGATGAAGTGGCCTAGCACCTCTTTTATATTGAGGATTTGGGGTCGGTTGTTGACGATGGCCAGCAGGTTGATGCCAAAAGTGGACTGCATCTGGGTGTACTTGAACAGTTGGTTCAAGACCACGGTGGGCTGGCTGTCGCGTTTCAGCTCAAAGACCACCCGCAGGCCGTCGCGGTCGCTCTCGTCGCGGATATCGGTTATGCCTTCGAGTTTTTTGTTTTTCACCAGCTCGGCCACCCGCTCGAGCAGTCGGGCTTTGTTAACCATGTAAGGCAGTTCGCTGACGACAATGAATGGCTTTTTGCGCCGGGGGTGAATCTCCACGTTGGCCCGGGCGCGCAGCTTGATTATGCCCTTGCCGGTGCGGTAGGCATCGGCGATACCGGCGGAACCGTAGATGTAGCCGCCGGTGGGGAAGTCAGGGCCGGGCAGGACCTTCATCAGCTCGCCGACGGTTATGTCGGGGTTGTCGAGCAGGGCCACCACGGCGGCGGTGACTTCACCGAGGTTGTGGGGTGGTATGTTGGTGGCCATGCCCACGGCGATACCCGAGGAGCCGTTGACCAGCAGGTTGGGGACCTTGGTGGGCAGCACCAGGGGTTCGGAGAGCGAGCCGTCGTAGTTATCGCCGAACTCGACGGTGTTTTTTTCAATATCTTCGAGGAATTCGGCGGCCAGCCGGCTCATGCGCACTTCGGTATAACGCATGGCGGCCGCGGCGTCGCCATCCACGCTGCCAAAGTTGCCCTGGCCGTCGACCAGCATATAGCGCATGGAGAAGTCTTGGGCCATGCGCACCAGGGCGTCGTAGACCGCGGCGTCGCCGTGGGGGTGGTATTTACCTATGACATCACCGACCACGCGGGCGGACTTCTTGTAGGGCTTGTTGTGGGTATTGCCCAACTCGCGCATGGCAAAGAGGATGCGGCGGTGGACGGTCTTGAGGCCGTCGCGGACATCGGGCAGGGCGCGTCCGATGATAACGCTCATGGCGTAGTCAAGGTATGAGCTTTTTATCTCATCCTCTATTAAGACATTGCCCATTCGTTGGTCAGAAGGAAGCATCTACACTCGCAAACAGTTTAGTTAACAGTAGCAGATAGTTAAAAGGGGACGCTTGAATGGAGCGGCGCCCCGGGATTCGCTTGGCTGCGCCAGCGCCCGCCCCAACCCTTCGCCCCCCGCATCCTGAGCCACCGCCGGTGGTTGGGCGCGCCCGCCTGGTAATGCCGAACCAGCCTAACCCGTGTTCAGCCCTCTTTGCCCCCTGATTCCCCGCCCCTCCGAACCCGCCGAATGGCGAGGAGTCCGCGATAGACCCGGTGACTATCGCCCCCGCCCTCGAGTCCGCCCCCGAGCCTCC
>JAMOVV010000019.1 GCA_027067385.1 Desulfarculaceae bacterium | reverse complement strand
CAGCCCCGGGCCAGCAGGTAATGGGCGCGTCTTGAAGCAAACACTTCAACCGGGGCGGTATTCCCCCCAGGCGGCATGAGTGCGGATCAGCCCGCCAGGCGCTTGACCAGGTTGGCGAACTGGGTGCCATAGAGGCGGCACTCGTCCAAGACCCGCTGGTCCGGTTCGCCGATGGCCAACGGTCCCAGGTGGCCCCCCTTGCGGAAGCCCTGCACCACCATGCCGTGGATCATCAGCCCGGCGGTGAGCGACATGAGGGCCAGCTCACCACAGCCGCCGATGCCGCCGGTGCTGACAAACGCCCCGCCGGGTTTGCCCTCCAACTCGCCCTTGCCGAAAAGTTGCACCGAGCGGTCCACGAACTCCTTCATCGGAGCGGACATATTGCCGAAATAACAGGGAGAGCCCAACAATACCCCGTCGGCCTCCCGCAGGTCGGCAAGCTGGGCGTCGGCCACCTTGATCAACTTGGCCTGACACCCGGTCTCCTCCACGGCCTTGGCCAGGGCCTCGGCCATCTTTTTGGTGTTGCCGCCGTGAGAATGATAAATAATCGCGATATTAGCCATAACAGCGACTCCCTTTTGTGGCTTCAGGCTTAACCAATAACGATTCCCGGAACAATCCGCGTCCCGGTCCAGATATAATCAGTCCGGCGCAGCCAGGTATGCCTCATGGCCCGGCCGGCGTGGAGGGGGTATCCGGGGGTGTTTGTGGGTCCGCGGCAGTGGGGGAGGATTCCGCCTCCGGGGCCTGCCGATCGCCGTCGGCGGCATCACCCTGGTTCGTGGGTGGCGACTCCCCTGCGGGCAGGGTGTGGCCCTTGTGGGCCGCTGGCAGTTCCTCCGCCGGTTGGGCCTGGCCCGGGGCCAGGCCGGCCCGCTGGGTGGCCACCCGCACCTCTCCATCCACCATCCCCCCCTGTTCGATACTGAGCGAGGCGCAGGCGATATCGCCATGTATCCAACCGGTGCTTTTTATGATCACCCGGTTGCCCACCACGTTGCCTTCCACACCGCCTTCCACCACCAGGACACCCTCGCAAAACACGTCGCCGCGAGTGAAGCTACCCTGGGCCAGAATGGTCAGCTTGTTGGATTGCACTACTTGTCTCCGATGTTCAACCGCACGTAACCAATGGGTTTCTTGTCGCGTAGCACCTCCAGGCGCAGACAGCGGCCATCCCGGGCCATGCGCAGTAGTTCCTGGGTGTTGCGATCGGAGGTATCGATGAGTCCCGCGGTCAAGGGCAGGCGGCGCCCCTTGCCGGTGCTGAGCGCCAGCCCGAGTTCCTTGGCCGAGCGCACGTTGGTCTTGAGGTCCACCACCTCCAGACGCTCGCCGGGGCCGGCCTTGATGGTTTCGCCGTGGTGATAGACCAGTTTGGGGCCCTTGTTGCGCTGCAACACCAGATACTCCAGCTTGGCCGGCACCACCTCCACGGTCATCTCGCCCAGCACCTGTTTGCCCTTGGTGGCCAACACCCGGTAACACTCCACCCCTTCGCCGGCCTTGCCCTGACAACGGGAATAGCGTGTCAGCAGGTCCTCGGCGGTGTTGATGGTGTGTCCCCGGTCCTCGCCCAGGTTGTTGTTCCCCTGCCCCCGGGGGACAAAGCCCTTGAAATTCACCCGTATGTCGCCCTGGTTGGGCAGGTTGGTGAGCACCTCCACGATGGAAAGGCGGTCGCCCTTGACCACCTTGAGGTGTTCGCCGTCGGCCACCACCCGCCGCTCGCCCTCCACCTCGACAACGAAATAGAGGATGGGCGAGCGCAGGGCGCTGAAGACACCCTGGTTGCCCTGGGCCAGACGGATGGCGATCTTGCCGATCTTGGTGCCATCTTTGCGCACCACCAAGGTGGTGGGTCTTTTGATCACAAAATTCTGGCGCAGGTCGTTCACCGACCCCAGTCCCAGAAGATCGCAGGTGAGGCCGCGCTCATAGTTGGCCTCGATGTGCAGCACGTTGATGCGGTCGCCGCGGCGGATGGTGAGGGTTCCCCCCTTGCGGACCACCACGGGCAGTTCATCGTTCACGCTGATAACCAGAAATTTCAGCTTCGGCCGGACCAAAAGAGAGGCCGGGGTGGCGATGCGGATGCCCAGTTCCTCCATGAAGGCGTTGACCACCAGGTTGTGGTGCAGGACCTTGAGCGCGTTACTGGGCAGCGACTTGCTGGTTTCCACCCCGAAGGCGGGGATCTCGTGATGCGTCAGGGCGTAGAACGTGGCGCTGCGGCGCTGTTCCTTGTGTATGGAGTCGGGCGAGGCGGTGCGGTGGTTGTTGAAGTGAAGGCGGTACTTGGGGTTTTTGATCTGGGGGTTGACCTTGGCCAGCACCCTTTCGGCCATGGCCTTGAGATCCAGGATGCGGCCATCTTTGGTGCGGTAGCGGTCGGTGTCGGCGATGAGCGAC
>JAMOVV010000018.1 GCA_027067385.1 Desulfarculaceae bacterium | reverse complement strand
CACTTACCTCGCGGGCTCCGGGGCGCTACTGTACGGATACGATACACCAAAGGGTAAATAACACCCACCCCCAGTAAATTTAGCGCTATATGTCATGTCATTTAACCACAGTGTCCTATATTCGTCATATGTAGTGTTTACGGCATACCCGGCGGGCCCATGGTAGGCCAATTATCAACATACTTTGCATGAATGCGCACAGGCATTTCGTGGCTTTTTGCCCCATAATCATGGCATTTCGGCCAACTGCGGTTGCTAATCGTATTAATTGACAACAACTGGCACGGGGATTGCTTAGACAATTCACAGAAGCTGTGCATAATGACCCAGCGTAGTCACTAGTGCGAAGGGAGTACGGCTATGATCCCCAGAAGAAGAAAGCCGCGTAAGGGTGCCAAGCCGTTTGTTCCAAACATCGATGTTGACAAGTGGCTGGCCTCTCATCCTGAATCGCTCATCGAGTGCCCCCGGCAGCCCGGCGGCCTGCGACTAACGGCCGCCTCATGCGCAAAACGTCATAAGTATGCGAATGATCCGCGCTATTCCAACATCGGCGCAGAGCCATTCAACGTCTTTGTCTTTAAAATGAACCTTAAACCTTGCCGGGAATGCGCCATTGGCGCCGAGCTCAGCAAAAAGCAGGAGCAGGCCGCTTAAGGTCGCGTAAACGCAGTAGTCTACCTCCCCAGCCATCCCCCTGGCCGCCACCCACGGCCAGAACCCTAGGGCCCGCGTCCCAGGACGCGGGTCCGTTTTTTCCGGATTCCTGGACAACAATGCCGGTCCTGGCAAGATTGACTTGCCTGGCGGGCCGCTTGCCCATAGAATGTCCCGGCATGCGCCGGCGCCGCACCGCGGCCAATGACAAGGGAGCAACCCATGGCCCAAACTCTGGTTCAAAAGATAATCCAAAGCCACCTGGTCGAGGGTGACCCCACCCCCGGCCGAGAGATTGCCCTCACCATCGACCAGACCCTCACCCAGGACGCCACCGGCACCCTGGCCGCCCTGGAGTTCGAGGCCCTGGGCCTGGAGAGGGTCCGCACCGAGGTCTCGGTCTCCTATGTTGACCACAACCTGGTGCAGAGCGATTTCAAGAATCCGGACGACCACCGCTTTCTGCGCACCTTTGCCGCCCGCTACGGCCTGTGGTATTCACCGCCGGGCAACGGCATCTGCCACCAGCTCCACCTGCTCAACTTCGCCCGCCCCGGGGCCACCCTGCTCGGCTCCGACTCCCACACCCCCCACTGCGGCGGCCTGGGCATGTTGGCCATGGGCGCCGGCGGGCTCGACGTGGCCGCGGCCATGGCCGGCCAGCCCTTCTCCCTGGCCTGTCCCCGGGTGCTCGGCGTACACCTCACCGGCCACCTGTCCGACTGGGTGGGGGCCAAGGACGTCATCCTGGAGCTGCTGCGCCGCCTCACGGTCAAGGGCGGCCTGGGCCGGGTAATCGAATACTTCGGCCCGGGGGTGGCCACCCTGAGCGTGCACCAGCGGGCGGCCATCTGCAACATGGGTGCCGAGCTGGGAGCCACCGCCAGCCTGTTCCCCAGCGACCAGACCACCGCCGAATTTCTCAAGGCCCAGGGGCGCTCCGAGGCCTACCAGCCGCTACAGGCCGACCCCGGTTGCACCTATCACGAGGTGCAGGAGATCGACCTGGGCTCCCTGCAGCCCCTGGTGGCCTGCCCCTCCAGCCCGGATAAGGTACGGCCGGCGGCCGAGCTGGCCGACGTGGCTCTGGAGCAGGTCATCGTGGGCTCCTGCGGCGGTGGCTCTTATGAAGACCTCACCCGGGTGGCCCTGGCCCTGGACGGCCAGACCATGGCCCCCGGCCTGAGCCTGTCGATCAACCCCGGTTCGCGCCAGGCCCTGGGACAGGTCACCGAGACCGGCGCCCTGGCCAAGCTCATCGCCGCCGGCGCCCGCATCCACCAGAGCGGCTGCCTGGGCTGTATCGGCATGAGCCAGGCGCCGGCCACCGGCGCGGCCAGCCTGCGCACCTTTCCCCGCAACTTCCCCGGGCGCTCGGGCACCCCGGACGACCAGGTGTACCTGGCCGGGGCCGAGGTGGCCGCGGCCAGCGCCTTGGCCGGCCATATTGCCGACCCACGCACCCTGGGAGCCATGCCGGCCATCCCGGCGCCGCCGGCCCTGCGGCCCGAGGCCCTGGTGCCCCCGCCGGACGACCCGGCCGGCATCGAGGTGCTCCGCGGGCCCAACATCGCCCCCTTCCCGGAGCTGGACCCCCTGCCGGAAGACCTGCGGGTGAAGATCATTCTCAAGGTGGGCGACAACATCACCACCGACCACATCATGCCCGCCGGCAGCAAGATATTGCCCCTGCGCTCCAACGTGCCGGCCATCAGCCGCTACGTCTTCGCAGCCTTGGACCCCGGCTTCGCCGACCAGGCCCAGGCCCAGGCGCCGGTGGCCGTGGTGGGCGGCGAAAACTACGGCCAAGGCTCCAGCCGGGAGCACGCCGCCCTGGCCCCCCGCTACCTGGGGGTGCGAGTCAAGGTGGCCAAGAGCTTTGCCCGCATTCACCGCGCCAATCTCATAAACTTCGGCATAATCCCCTTGGTGTTGGCCGATCCGGATGACTACCAGTGGCTGCAAGCCGGCCAAGAGATACAACTAAAAAGGGTATTGACTGCTATTTCAAATGGGAAAAGTAGTATAATTGCCATAGTAAATGGTAGGGATTTGCCATTGGTTTTGGATGTAACTAGCCGGGATCGTGATATATTGTGTGCCGGTGGTCGGCTTAACCATATTAAAAGAAAAATATAACCAGAATAAAGAAATTGTGATAAAAGTATTGCGAACCGCCGATTGTGTGATAGTATGTACTCACTTGGCCGACGGGCGGGGTGGGCCAGGTAAAATTAAGGCCAAGTGGTGACCACCTGGTCATTTGCGGGCACCTCATCCGGTCCTACAGCATGTGGTCACCTCCGGTACTGTCCATGACGCGAAAAGCTTATGCCAGCGGTGGGTCATCCACCCCCCCCTTGGTGATCGACCGTGATACTGTAAGTGATCCCCAGTTACTTGCAGTGGCAGCCAAGCTTAGTGATGGAAAAAGGCTGGAACGTGAGCACGGGCTCGCACTGATGACTTCGCGGGACCTACTTGGCCTTTCAGCCCTGGCTCACCCCGTCCGCTCGGCCTTCTCAGGCCGAGCGGTCTTTTATGTGGTAAACCAGCACCTTAACTACACCAACATCTGCGCCAACCGTTGTTCATTTTGCGCCTACCGCCGCCGAGAGGGCGACGACGGCGCCTACCTGCTATCGCCCCGCCAGGCGGCCGAGCGCGTCAGCCGGGACCACCACCCGGCGGTGGATGAGCTGCACATCGTGGGCGGCTGCCATCCCGAGATGGGGCTTAGCTACTACTGCGAGCTGCTGGCCGCCCTGCGGGAGGCCCAGCCTGCGGCCACCCTCAAGGCCTTCACCGCGGTGGAGATAGACCATATCGCCCGGCTGGAGTCCCGGGAGCCGGCCGAGGTCATCGCCGAGCTCAAGCGCGCTGGCCTGCAGGCCATGCCCGGCGGCGGGGCCGAGGTCTTCGCGCCCCGGGTGCGCCAGGCCCTGTGCCCGGACAAGGCCGACGCAGCCCGCTGGCTGGCCATCAGCGGTGAGGCCCACCGCCAGGGCATCGCCAGCAACGCCACCATGCTCTACGGCCATATCGAGACCCCCGAGGAACGGGTGGACCACCTGTTGGCCCTGCGCCAGCAGCAAGACCGCAGCGGC
>JAMOVV010000017.1 GCA_027067385.1 Desulfarculaceae bacterium | reverse complement strand
CGAGGTTATGAGGATAGTGGTGCGTTTGGGGGTGCGGGCCATTGTTTCCGGTCGGCGCGGTTCCGGCCGCCGCAAAGCCTAAGGGGGCCAGGGGGCGCGAGGGCGACCGGGGCAAGAGAGACCACGGTGCGAACGGGGTCATGGTGCGAACGGGGCCACGAGGTGACCGGGGCCACAGCGCGAGGGCGAAACGGGGCGAGATAGACCACGAGGCGACCGGGGCCGAGGGCGAATGGGGGGCGAGGACGAACGGGGCTAGATAGACCACGAGGCGACCAGGGCCGAGGGCGAATGGGCGCGAGGGCGAATGGGGCCAAGGGAGTGTAAGGGCGAAGGGGCCATACAAACTTCAGCCTGGTACATGAGCTCCCCGGCCGGATAACCCTCTGCGTTGCGTATAAAGGGTATAATCAGACGCGGCGGCCCTGCCGGGGCCGCCGTTTGAATAGACCTGTCTCGCAACCTTAGGCTACTATGTGGTCTTCCTTACTATACGCAAAGACTTTGCCGCACTTGCTACACAGGTAATAATTATTTTTATGCAAAACTTCCTCTAGCTTGTCAGCGGCTACCTGGGCCTCTTCCGGAGCCGGAATTTTCGCTTGGCAGTCCTCGTTTTTGCAAATAACATAAACCATGTCTTCTAAACCTTTCCATTGGCCCCGCCAAGGTGCCCCTGCGGTGGCGGGACAAGCCAAAATCCAATGCGTTCACCCCGCCGCCTATGGTCCATGGGGCAGGTGGCTATGTCAAGTAAATAATCCGGTTGCCTGTGGGGATAAGCACCGCCCGGTGGCTACCTTGACAACCGCCGGCCGGAGGCTTATTATGCACTACTTTGACGGGGTTGGTGGCTCTTGCGGCAACCTGGACCAAGCCCGGCCGGCGCCACGATGGCGACCCCGGGGCACCTGGACGACGGCCTTATGAGAGCCCTGGGGTCAGGGCTGGAAACGGTGGCGGACCCTCTGGCCGCCTATGACTACCGCCTGCCCGCGGAACTGATCGCCCAGGAGCCCCTGCGGCGGCGGGTTATGGCCCGCCTGTTGGTCCTGGACCGCCGCAGTGGAGCGCTGGATCATCAGGGCATGTGGCGGCTTCCCCGTCTATTGCGCTCGGGCGACCTGTTGGTGCTCAACGACACCGAGGTAGTGCCGGCCCGTCTCTGGGCCCGCAAGGCCAGCGGAGGACGGGTGGAAGTGCTGCTCTTGGCGCCGGGCAACCCGGTACGTCTGCGGCCCGATGGCGGCCAGGAGCACCAGGTCCTGCTCAGGTCCCACCGCCCCTTGCACCCGGGCCAGGAACTGTGGCTCGACGGCGGCGACGGGGGTGACAGGGGCGACGGCGGCGACGGGGGGGACAGCGGTGATGGCGATGAGGGGGAGGCGCCGCTCTCGTCTGATACCAGGTTGCGCCTGCTGCAAAAGGGCGAGCGGGGCAAGTGGCTCATCAGCCTGCCCGCCCCGGCCCTGCAACTGGCGCGGCGGCTGGGCCAGGTGCCGCTGCCGCCATACATAAAACGACCCCAGGGGCCCCGCCCGGCCGACCGCCGGCGCTACCAAACGGTATACGCCGCCGAGCCCGGCGCGGTGGCCGCCCCCACCGCCGGCCTGCACTTCAGCCCGGCCCTGCTGGGGGCCCTGCAGCGCCGGGGAGTGGGCGTGGCCAAGCTCACCCTGCACGTGGGCTACGGCACCTTCGCCGAACCGGCCGCCGCCGACCTGGCCGCCGGGCGTCTGCATCCCGAGTGGGTGCGGGTGCCGCCGGAGGTGAGCCACGCGGTGGCCGAGACCAAGCGCCGGGGCGGGCGGGTCATCGCGGTGGGCACCACCAGCATGCGCGCCCTGGAGTGGCGGGCCGCGGCCGGCCGCGGGGTGGAGCCCGGCGAGGGATGGTGCGACCTGCTCATACAGGAGGGACACCGCTTCCGGGCCGCCGACGGCATGATAACCAACTTTCACCTGCCGCGCACCACGCTGCTCATGCTGGTGGCGGCCCTGGCCGGAAGGGACTCGGTGCTCAGGGCCTATGGCGAGGCGGTCAAGCGGCGCTATCGCTTCTACAGCTATGGCGACGCCATGTTGATAATATAGCCGTGGGGCGCCTGCGGTTTTCAGTTTTGGCCACCGACGGCCGCGCCCGCCTGGGCCGTCTTGGTACCCGGCGGGGATCGGTGGACACCCCGGCCTTTATGCCGGTGGGCACCCAGGGCACCGTGAAGTCGCTGCTGCCCGGGGAGGTGGCCGGGCTGGGAGCCCGTGTCATCCTGGGCAACACCTACCACCTCATGATCCGACCCGGGGTGGAAACGGTGGCCCGGCTCGGCGGCCTGCACCGCTTCATGGGATGGCAAGGCCCCATCCTCACCGACAGCGGCGGGTTCCAGGTCTTCAGCCTGGCGGCCCGGTGCGAGGTGTCCGAAGAGGGGGTGAGCTTTCGTTCCCACTTGGACGGGGCGCGCCTTAGCCTCACCCCCGAGCGGGCGGTCGAGGCCCAGCAGATGCTGGGCAGCGACCTGATGATGATGCTGGACCATTGCCCGCCGGCCGGGGCCCCGCGCGACTTCGTGGAGCAGGCCCTGCTGCGCGACGCCCGCTGGGCCGCCCGCGCCCTGGCCGCCAGGGACCGGCGGGGCGCGGCCTTGTTGGGTATAGTACAGGGCGGGGCCTACCCCGAGTTGCGGGCGCGTAGCGTGGAGCTCCTGGCCGAGCTGGACTTTGACGGCTACGCCATCGGCGGGCTCAGCGTGGGCGAGCCCAAGGAAACCATGATGGCGGTGCTCCAGGACACCGTGCCCCAGCTGCCGCCGGGCGGCCCGGTGTATCTGATGGGGGTGGGAGCCCCCGAGGACTTGGTGGCCTGCGTGGGACTGGGCGTGGACCTGTTTGATTGCGTGATGCCCACCCGCATGGCCCGAAACGGTACCTTGCTCACCAAGCGGGGCCGCCTGAACCTGCGCAACGCGCGGTTTAAGCAGGACCCACAGCCCATAGAGGAGGATTGCGACTGCCCGGCCTGCCTCAGCTACAGCCGGGCTTATCTCCGGCATTTGTTCATGGCCCGGGAGCTTTTGGCCTATCGACTGGCCACGCTGCACAATTTGCATTACATTCTAGGTCTGATGTCCGGCCTGCGCCGGGCCATCGGCCAGGGACAGTACCAAGCCTTTGCCCGCGATTTTTTCGCCGCGCGGCAGGGGAATCCCGATAACGAGTAGTTACCCCTAAGGGAGAAAAACATGTTTGATTTGTTTGTTAGCACAGCCTGGGCCATGGGCGGCGCGGCCGGCCAGGGCGGCGGCGAGGGCGGCGCCGGCGGCGGTTGGATTTCCATCCTGCCCTTGGTACTGATGTTCGGTATCTTCTACCTACTCTTGATCCGGCCGCAACAGAAGAAGGCCAAGGCCCACAAGGCGATGCTGGCCAGCCTCAAGAAGGGCGACGAGGTCATCACCAGTGGAGGTATCTACGGCAAGATCACCGGTATTACCGATACCATGGTGGTGCTGGAGATCGCCCCCCAGGTTCGGGTCAAGGTCAACCGGGCTCAGGTGGCCGGCTTGGTCTCGGCCGTAAATGAGACCGCTCCGGCGGCCCAGGATAAGAAATAAACACCTCATCGGGCCGCACGCGGACTCCGGGGGCGGGACCAACCGCCGGGAACTGGGGGATAGCGCGTCGTGGTCAAGGAGAGGACCTTGAATAAAAACCTGACCTACAAGGCCGTGCTCGTGCTGGGCGTGATCGTATTCGCCCTGATCTACGTGGCCCCCACCCTCATCGACCTGCCCCGCTGGTGGCCCAATATCCTGCCCAAGGACAAGCTCCACCTGGGATTGGACCTGCGCGGCGGTATGAACCTGGTGTTGGAGGTGCAGGTGGACAAGGCGGTGGAATCCGCCCTGGAGCGCACCCGGCAGGATATCCGCCGCAAGCTGGACCGGGAGAAGGTCACCTTCACCAAGGTCGAATCCGACGAGAAGTCGACCATCACCATCGTGGTGCCCAGCAAGTCCAACCAGGCCAAGGTGGAGGACATCCTGGCCTCCAACTACCCTGGCTTCAAGCTGCAGTCGGTAAAGACCGACGCCGACGGCAACATCACCATGACCGTGGTGATGAAGCCGGAGGAGGCCGCGCGCATCCGGGAGCAGGCCCATAAGCAGGCCCTGGAGACCATACGCAACCGGGTGGACCAGTTCGGCGTGGCCGAGCCGGAGATCGTGCCCCTGGACGACTGGCGTATCCAGGTGCAACTGCCCGGGGTGAAGGACCCCACCCGGGCCAAGGAGCTCATCGGCAAGACGGCCCAGTTGGAGTTTAAGCTGGTGGCCCCGCCCTCGGTGACCAAGGCCAACATGGCCCCGGACATGGAGCTGCGCTACATGTACACTCGCGGCTCCCAGCCCGGCCAGCGCATCAAGGAGCCGATCATTCTTTACAAGCGGGCGGTGATGACCGGTGAGACCATCACCGACGCCCGGGTACAGATCGACTCCCAGTTCAACGAGCCTTATGTCTCCTGCTCTTTTGACGCGCGCGGCGCCGACCTGTTCGCCAAGATCACCACCGAGAACGTCAAGGAGCGGCTGGCCATCGTCATGGACGGCAAGGTGCAGTCGGCCCCGGTGATCCAGGAGCCCATCACCGGCGGCGAGTGCCGCATCACCGGCTCCTTCACCATGGACGAGGCCCGTGACCTGGCGGTGGTGCTGCGTTCCGGCGCCCTGCCGGCCCCGGTGAAGATTCTCTCGGAGGAGAACGTGGGCCCCAGCCTGGGGCAGGACTCCATCAACCAGGGTATCACCTCCATGATCGTGGGACTGGCCCTGGTGGTGTTGGCCATCCTGGTCTACTACCGCTTTGCCGGGCTGGTGGCCAACCTGGCCTTGTTCCTCAACATGATCCTCATGCTGGGCGCCCTGGCGGCCTTCCAGGCCACTCTTACCCTGCCGGGCATCGCCGGCATCATCCTCACCATCGGTATGGCGGTGGACGCCAATGTGCTCATCTTCGAGCGCATACGCGAGGAGGTGCGCCTGGGCAAGACCCCGGCCGCGGCGGTGGAGGCCGGCTACGGCAAGGCCACCCTTACCATCCTGGACGCCAACGTCACCACCCTCATCGCCGCCCTGGTGCTATATCAGTTCGGCACCGGGCCGGTGCGGGGGTTTGCGGTAACGCTGTCGATCGGTATCGTCAGCTCGTTGTTCACCGCCATTACCTTCACCCGGCTGATATTTGATTACGTCTTGTTGCGCTTCAGGCCCAGCAAGCTCAGCATTTAGCGGCCCCAGTTAGAGGCGGGAGCATTTATGGAAATCATCAAGCCCGGTATTAATATCGACTTCGTGGGCAATCGCAAGTGGGCCTTTCTGCTGTCGGGGCTGTTGGTGGTGGTCACCATTCTTTCGCTGGTGATGCACGGTGGCCCCAACTACGGCATCGACTTCGCCGGCGGCATCGAGGTGCGGGTGCGCTTCAACGCCCCCACCGACCCGGGGGCGGTAAAGCAGGCCCTTAAATCCCTGGGCATGGCCAACTCGGTGGTGCAGGAAATCGGCAAGGCCAGCGACAACGAGTTCCGCATCATGAACGAGCGTGAAGGCCTCCAACTGGAGGGGTTGCCGGAAAAGGTGACCGCCGCCCTGAAGAAGGCCTATGGCGACAAGTTCGGCGAGGTGCGCTATGTGCGCACCGTGGGACCCAAGGTGGGCCGCGACCTGCGTGAGAAGGCCCTGATGGCCATCCTGTTCGTCATCTTGCTCATCGCGGTCTACATCTCCGGTCGCTTCGAGGCCAAGTGGTTCCTTGCGGCGGTGATGGCCGCCATCTTAGTGGGCGCGGTGCTCCTGGTGCAAACCATCCTGGCCACCGGGCGGGGAGGAGCCACCGGCACCGGCATGGTCTACCTCATCGTCACCGCCCTGGTGGTGACGGTAGGAGCCTGTTGGTTCTTCCGGCTGCGCTACGCCATGGGGGCCATCGTGGCCCTGCTGCACGACGTAGTCATCACGGTGGGCGTCTTCAGCCTGCTGGACAAGCAGTTCACCCTGGCCACGGTGGCCGCGCTGTTGACCATCATCGGTTACTCGCTCAACGACACCATCATCGTCTACGACCGCATCCGGGAAAACTTGAAAAAGGGCGGGCGCAAGGAGATGGGCCAGGTGATCAACGAGGCGGTGAACCAGACTCTGAGCCGCACCATCCTCACCTCGGGCACCACCCTGTTGGTATTGGTCTGCCTGTGGTTGTTCGGCGGCGGGGTTATCCAGGACTTCGCCCTGGCCCTGCTGGTGGGCGTGGTGGTGGGCACCTACTCCTCGATCTTCGTGGCCAGCCCGGTCATCTTGTCCATGCCGGCGGGCGGCGGAGTCATGGGCTGGGTGTCGCCGTCCAAGGCCAAGCCGGCGACCAAGGCGGCGCCGGCCAAGGCCAAGACCACGGCGCCCCCGGCCAAAAAGAAGTCGCCGGCCGCGGCGGCCAAGCAACGGCCGGTGAAGGCGGCCGCCGCTTCGCGGGCCAAGAAACGCACCGGTAAGAAAAAGAAGAAAAAAGGCGGCAAGGGTAAAAAGAGGCGCTGAGGCCCCGGCCAGCGGGATGGCCCGCCGCCCCGCTGGCCGGTCTTTTGGCTTGCCAAGCTCCGACCGGCACAGGTAACGTTGAGGCGCTATGGGTCGCATTTTCGCCGTCACCAATCAGAAGGGCGGAGTGGGGAAAACCACCACTTCGGTCAACCTGGCTGCCAGCCTGGCCGCGGCCGAACAGGACGTGTTGCTGGTGGACTGCGACCCCCAGGGCAACGCCACCAGCGGCTTGGGGGTGGAGATCGCCGCCGGGCGTCCCACCCTCTACGATCTCCTGATCGGCCGCAGCGGGGTCCAGGCGGCGATCAACCGCACCGACCTGGAGCGCCTGGGGATCATCGGTTCCAACGTGAACCTCTTCGGGGCCGAGGTGGAGCTGGCGGCCATGGAGGGCCGCGAGCACCTGCTGGCCCGGGCCCTCAAGCCCCTGGCCGCCTCTTTCCGCTATATCTTCCTGGATTGCCCGCCCTCCCTGGGCCTGCTCACCCTCAACGCGCTCACCGCCTGCGACGCGGTTATCATTCCCTTGCAATGCGAGTATTACGCCCTGGAAGGGCTCACCCAACTGCTGCACACGGTTACCCGGGTGCGTCGCAACCTCAACCCCGCCCTGGGCCTGGAAGGCATCGTGCTCACCATGTTCGACAAGCGTAACAACCTTTCGGGCCAGGTGGCCGAAGACGTGCGCCGGCACTTCGGCGACAAGGTGTTCAAGACGGTCATCCCGCGCAACGTGCGTCTTTCCGAGGCCCCCAGCCACGGCAAGCCCGCCCTGCTCTACGATCGCCACTGCGCCGGATCGCGAGCCTATCTCCGGCTGGCCCGTGAGCTGTTGGCTCGGCCGGCCGGACCGGCCGCCCGCCAAGGGGACGTGGCCGCATGAGCGCCGGCAAGGACGATAGGGCTCCCAGCAAAAAGAAAAAGGCCCTGGGCCGCGGCCTGGCCGCCCTGCTGGGCGATGACGGCCTGGACGCCGCCGGCCGGCCGGCCACCGAACCCCGCCGGGGCGAAAAGATCATCGAGTTGCCGGTGGAGAGCCTGGAGCCCAACCCCTTCCAGCCGCGCCGCCACTACGATCCCGAGCCGCTAAAGGCCCTGTCGGACTCCATCGCCGAACACGGCGTGCTCCAGCCCCTGGTGGTGCGGCCGGCCGCCGCCGGTTACCAGATCATCGCCGGCGAGCGCCGCTTCCGGGCCTGCCAGATGGCCGGGCTGGCCACCGTGCCGGTGGTGGTGCGCCAGGCCACCGACGAGCAGGCCCTGCTGCTGGCCCTGTTGGAGAACCTGCAACGCGAGGACCTGGGGGTGTTGGAAGAGGCCCAGGCCTACCACCGCCTGGCCCACGAGTTCGACCTGAGCCACGGGGAAATCGCCCACGGGGTAGGCAAGGACCGCTCCACCGTGGCCAACACCCTGCGGCTGCTCAAGCTGCCGGCCCCGGTGCGCGAGCTGCTGGGTGAGGGCAAACTGACCGCCGGCCACGGACGCGCCCTGTTGGCCCTGGACAGCGAGGCCAAGATGCGCGCCGCCGCCGAGCAAGTGGTGGCCCGCTCGCTGTCGGTGCGGGCCACCGAGCGCCTGGTCAAGGCCATGCAGGGCGGCCAGCCGGCTGAGCCCAAGGCCCCCAGCCAGGCCGAGGTGCACCTGGCCAGCCTGGCCGAGCAGCTCACCCGCAACCTGCGGGTGCGGGTGCGCATCAAGCCCAAGGCCAAGGGCCAGGGCGGCCGCCTCACCATCGACTACGGCTCGGACCACGACCTGGAGCGGCTGCTGAAGCTTCTCGGGTGAACCCGCCATGCACCTGGTCATCGACGCCTATAATCTCATCCACCGCACCATGGAACTGGCCATGGCCGAGGCCCAGCAGGAGGGCGGCGGCCGCCGCGCCCTGGGCATGGCCCTGAGCCTGTATCGCAAGAAGCGCCGGCACAAGATAACCGCGGTGTTTGACGGCGGCCGCGACCCCGACGGCGGCCGGGCCACCCTGCACGGCATCCCGGCGGTCTTCTCCGGCCACCGGCGCAGCGCCGACCAGGTGATCATCTCCATGGCCCGGCACCAGGGCGCCGGCCTGACGGTGATCACCGACGACCGCGAATTGGCCCGCGCCTGCCGGGCGGCCGGGGCCGAGGTGATCGGCTCGGGCGAGTTCGGCCAGCGGCTGATGCAGGTGGCTTATGCGGGCGCGGACGCGGGCGCCGATGACGACGATGCCGGCTGGGACTTTACCACCAAGAAGAAAGGACCCAGCCGCCGCCTGCCCAAGAGCCAGCGCCGCCGCCAGCGTCGTCTGAACCGCCTCTAACCGCACAGTGCCTGTGCTCCCGTAGTGGGTCCAAGTCCACACGTTACGGGCTCGTCCCCCGGCCTGCTTCGCTCACGCGTTCTTTAATGTCGCCCTGTTTTACTTTGCCGGCGGCAATTGAATGATAGGGTTGGCCCGGAGAAGGTGGCCCCGGCCCATATGGCAGCGGCGGCACGCCGCCCGGCCCATATGGCAGCGGCAGCCTGCCGCCTAGCGCCAGGAGTGCTCGCGGCCGGCGCGCAGCCGGGACAGGTTTTCGCGGTGGGTCCAGAAGATGATGCTGGCCACCACGGCGGTGAGGCCCACCAATTGCCAGCTAAAGCCGGTGAGCCAAAACCACAGGGGCGCGGTGGCCCAGCCGGCCAGGGAGCCGACGGACATGTGGCCGGTGAGCCACAGGCCCAGGACCAGCACGGCCAGTACGCCGCCGGTGGCCAGGGGGCTGATGGCTCCAAAGGCGCCGAGGGCGGTGGCCACGCCCTTGCCACCCTTGAAGCGCAGGTACAGCGGGAAGATGTGGCCCAGGAAGGCGGCCAGGGAGACCAGCCCCACGTGCCAGTCGGTCTCTAGCAGCCACAGTCCCAGGATGGTGGGCAGGGTGCCCTTGGCCATGTCCAGCGCCAAGGTGAGCACGCCCAGGGGTTTGCCGGCCACCCGGCCCACGTTGGTGGCGCCGATATTGCCGGAGCCGCTGGCCCGGGGGTCGCGACCGGTTATCCACCGGGTGAGTATCAATCCGCAGGGTATGGACCCCACCAGGTAGGCCAGGGTGATCAGGGTGATGAGGTTCCAGTCCAAGTGCATCCTCGCTGTGGGGCCAAAAGGGTAGCCCTGTACATATCCTGAAACGCCCTGGGACTCAAGGCAATTCCACCTGCGGGCCGGGTGAGCCCTACGGGTTGAATCGCCTTGGTCTTGCGTGTATTCTACCTGGAAAGCAGGAGGGGTAATTTGGTCGTCTGCGTAATAGACGGGCAGGGTGGCGGCATAGGCAGCCTGATAATCCGACGTCTGAAAGATGAGTACGGTGAGGATATCGAGGTGCTGGCCCTGGGCACCAACGCCATCGCCACCGCCCAGATGATGAAGGCCAACGCCAACCGGGGGGCCACCGGCGAGAACGCCATCCTGGTCACCCTGCGCAACGCCGACGTGGTGATAGGACCCATCGGCATCGTGCTGGCCGATGCCATGATGGGCGAGGTCACCCCGGCCATGGCCGCGGCGGTGGCCTCCTGCCGGGCCCGCAAGTTCCTCCTGCCGCTGACCCAGGAGAACGTTGAGATAGCCAGCGTCAAGCATGAGCCACTGCCGCACCAGGTCGATTATATCGTCAAGGTGCGTTTGAGGGAGTTGATGGAAGATGTGTGAGGCAACCGCGTACCTGGCCAAGAACGACGGCGAAGAGGAAGTGCTTCTCGCCGATGTGGACATCATCGAGCCGATGGAGGAGGGACGTATTCGCCTGGTCTCCATCTATGGTGAGCAGAAGCTTTTCAAGGGACGCATCAAGTCCATGTCCCTGGTTAACCACCGGGTAGTGCTGGCCCAGGAATAGTGCCCGACCGGCCGGGTGAGCCGGTGCCTATTCCCGCGGCCGCTTGTTGTTTTCGGCGGACTCCCGCGCCATGAGCAGCGGCTCCCGGGGTACCGGGAGGCCCCAGGAAGGAGAGGCGATATGGCCGATCAAGCAGCTATTGACCGTTTGGTCGACAACCTGCACTGGTTGGGGCACGACAGCTTCCGCCTCGACGGCCCCGCCGGGCCCATCTATTTTGACCCCTACCAGTTGACCGGCGGCCCCACGGCCAGCCTTATCCTGATCTCTCACGACCACTTCGATCACTACACGGTGGAAGACGTGGCCAAGGTGGCCGGCGATGACACGGTGATCGTCACCGAGGCCCAGACGGCGGGCAAGCTCAGCGGCGACGTGCGGGTGCTCACCCCCGGCCAATTCCTGGAGGCGGCCGGGGTGCAGATTCTGGCGGTGCCGGCCTATAACACCGACAAGGAGTTTCACCCCAAGGACAACGGATGGCTGGGCTTTGTGGTGACGGTGGACGGGGTGAAGGTCTATCACGCCGGCGACACCGACTTCATCCCCGAGATGGCCGGTCTCGAGGTGGACGTGGCCCTCTTGCCGGTGTCGGGCACCTACGTCATGACCGCCGAACAGGCGGTGGAGGCGGCTTTAGCTATTGGCCCCCGACTGGCCATCCCCATGCACTACGGGGCCATCGTAGGCGACAGCGGCGACGCCGAGAAGTTCGCCGCGGCCCTGGCGGGCAAGGTGGCCACGCGCATCCTGCCCCAGGAGGCCTGAGCCCGGTGCCGGGCCCCGGCCCCCAGGCGCCGGCGGGCCAGGGCGGGGCGTTTAAGTCCGCCGGCGGTTTTTTGGCCAGCGGCGTCTTTCTTTCCTTGCGACACCAGCGGTCCCTGTCATGAGCTGGGTGTGGTGGGCCCTGGCCTCGGCCCTGCTCATCGCCACCGCCGACTTGGTGGTGAAGCGCTACTTTGCCGACCTGCCCACGGTGGAGGTGGTGACGGCCCGCTTCCTGGGGCTGTTGCCGGCCAGCCTGGTCATGCTGGCCATCATCGATTGGCCGCCCCTGGACGGGGCGTTTTTTACGGCCCTGGGCGCGGCCTTGCCGGCCGAGCTGGCGGCCATGTTTCTCTACGTGCGGGCCATCCAGGTCTCGCCCCTGGCCCTCACCATTCCCTACCTGGCCTTTACCCCCCTGCTTGCCATCGGCACCGACTACCTGGTGAACCACGACCTGCCCAACTGGCCGGGGCTTTTGGGGGTGGTGCTATTGGTGGCCGGGGCCTATGGCCTGAACCTGCACCAGGCCCGCCTGGGCCCGGCCGAGCCCTTGCGGGCCCTGTGGCGGGAGCCCGGCTCGCGCATGATGCTGGCCACCAGCGCCATCTACGCCTATACCGTGGTCCTGGGCCGCCTGGCCCTGAAGCACTCCAGCCCCCTGTTCATGGCCGCTTTTTATCCCCTGCTGATTATCGTGGCGGTGAGCGCCATACTGCTGCCGCTCAAGCGCTTGTCCTGGAGCTGGCTGCGGCGCCCCTGGCCGGCGCTGGCCCTGGCCCTTTGCATGAGCGGCATGGCGATCTGCCACTACCTGGCCCTGGACCAGACCCAGGCCTCCTACATGGTGGCCATCAAGCGTCTGAGCCCCCTGTTCGCGGTGCTCTACGGCGGGTTCCTGTTGGGCGAGGTTCGGTTGGGACAGCACCTGGTGGCCACCGCCCTGATGGTGGGCGGGGCGGTGGTGATCGCCCTGCTGGGGTAGCCGGGCGGCGGGGTTACTGGCCGCCCATCATCTGGGCCAGCTTGTCCATGGAGTCGCGCGGTCCCATGGCGATGAGGATGTCGCCGCGCTCGATGACCGTGTCGGCCGGCGGGTTGAAGATCATGTGGTCATCGATCTTTTTGATGGCCAGGATGATGAGGTCCAGCTTTTGCCGGATGCCCGAGTCTTTCAGGGGCACCCCGATGAGCTCGTTGGTGTCGCCCACCTTGATCTCTTCCATCTGCAGGGCGATGTCGGAGCTGTGAAAGGTGAGGTCGATGAAGTCGGCCACCGAGGGTCGGATGACCGTCTGGGCGATACGGCGCGCGCCGATGAAATAGGGGGAGACCACCTTGTCGGCCCCGGCCCGCTTGAGCTTGCGCTCGCTACCCGGCTCGGTGGCCCGGGCGATGACGAACAGGTCCGGCCGCATGCCCTTGGCGGTGAGCACGATGTAGACGTTATCGGCGTCGGAGCTGACCGTGGCCAGCAGGCCCCGGGCGCGATCGATGCCCGCGGCCAGCAGGCTCTCGTCTTCGGTGGCCGATCCCCGGACATAGTAGATGCCCTGGGCGTCGAGCTGCTCCAGCACCTCCACGTCGCTCTCGATAACCACCACCTGCCGTCCACGCTCCAGCAGCATGTCGGCCACCAGGTTGCCGATGCGCCCGCAGCCGCAGATGATGAAGTGGTTCCTCAGGGCCCGGATTCTGCGCTCCAAGGTTTTTCTCCCCAATATCTCGCGTAATTTACCTTCCACCACGATCTGGGTGAGCGAGGACATGATGTAGAGCACCGTGCCCACGCCTACGAAGATCAGCGCCGCCGCGAAGATGCGGCCCTCGCTGGTGAGGGGGTGCACTTCCTTGAACCCCACCGTGGTGACGGTGATCACCGACATGTAGAAGGCGTCCAGGAGGGTCCAGTTTTCTCCAATGAGGTAAAAGCCCAGGGCTCCCAGCGCGACGATGACAAAGGTAAAGGCCAAGCCTATGGCGATACGGGCCACCGGCGAGAGACGACTCCCGCCCATGGCTCCGTGACGCCGCTTTTTCAAGGGACTATCTGGCGGGACCCGCCTTGGGCTGGTAGACCTCGGAGCCGACCACTTCAGCGGTGAACTCGGTGAGGTTGCCCGGCAGGTCGGTGAAGATGATCATAAACGGCAGAGATTTGCCCGGCTGGGCCACGTAGGGGGAACCGTCGGGTCCCACGGGTTGGGCCAGCTTGCTCTTCATGTCTTCGGGGGTTAGTTGGCGCAGTTGATCGGCGGTGAAGGACACCCCGGCGTATACCACTTCCGAGCGCACCACCTTGCCCTTGAGGTCATGCAGCCGGCCGCGCACCCGGATGGCCTGCTGGGGCTTGGTGTGGTTGTTATCCACTTGTCCCTGGATCACAAAGATACGCCCCGCCTTTTCGTTGATGCGGAAGTATCCGCGCACCCTGGCCAGGGCCATCTTGGTGGCCAGCTGGGCCGGCGTCTCCTTGGGCGGCGAGACCTTGACCATCTCCAGGATGGCGCCCACCACCGGCAGCTTGCGGGCGCTGGCCACGATATCGCCACCTAGGCCCATGCGGTCCATCACCAGCAGGCCGCCGATGCCCACCAGGGCGGCTAGCAGCAGCAGGCCCACTAGCCAGAACATCACCCTAAACAGCCCGCCGCGACCGGCGGCCTCCGCAGTGCCCAGCTCCACCCCCAGGTCCACCTCCGGCTCCTCGGGATCCGGGCGCGCCGCCGGCTCCTCGGGCTCCGGGTGCGCCACCGGCTCCGGCGAGGTCTCCGGCGCCGGGCTGGGCTCGGGCTCCTGGGGCATGACGGCCGCGTCGGCATCCAACTCGACCTTATCCTCGGGCGCCTTGGGCGGCTTGGGCAGGGGCTTCACCTCGAAGACGTGCTGGCACTTACTGCAACGCACCCACGCCCCGTCATCGGGGACCTTGCTGTCATCGAGGTTAAAGCCAACACTGCATTCAGGACACTTGACGATCATAACCAATCCATCGGGTAACAGGTGTTATCCCTGGCGCACAATCTCGTACACCCCCGGCAGGTAGCGGTACTGCTCATTGTAATCTAATCCATACCCCACCAGGAAGCCCTTTGGCACCCGGAAACCCACATAATCCAGCTCCAGGTCCACCTTGCGGCGCTCGGGCTTGTCGATCAGGGCGCAGACCCGCACCCGGCGGCAACCCAGCTCGGCCAGGTAGTCCTTGAGCCAGCGCACCGTGAGGCCGGTGTCCACGATGTCTTCCACCACCACCACGTCGTGGCCGGCCAACTCCATTTCTGGTGCCTTGGTGAGCTCGATATTACCGGAGCTCTCGGTGGAAGCGCCGTAGGAGGCCACGCGGACAAACTCCAAGTAGCAGGAGCAGGTCATTTGGCGGGCCAGGTCGCTGAGGAAGATAAACGCTCCTTTGAGAATCCCCACCAACACCAGGTCCCGGGCTCCCAGGTCTTGGGAAATCTCGGCGGCCAATTCGGACACCCGCCGGTTGATATCTTCCGGGGAGAGAACCAGCTTGAGATCGTCGGACACTCTATTCTCCCTGCCGCTGGTTATGGCCAGCGCCCGCGCGAGTCACCATGCGCGACGCCCAGGATGCCTTGGCCGAGCCCTGCTAACCACCAACCACAATAACCGCTGAATTTCAGGACTCAAACAAAAAAAGAATAGTCTAGCAATATGATGATGTCAAACAGATACCGGGCCGGCGGTGAGCTGGGGGGACCGGCGCGGTCAGGGCTCCCGGCTCAAGGGACGGCGTAGCATGGCCAGCAGGGCTCGGTCAATATCCGGCGGGGCATCGCGGCGGCCGGAGATGATCTCCCAAAGGTCCAGGTCCGCCATGGCCAGCAGGCGCTCAAAGCAGTCCAGTTGCTCCGGGTTCAGCTCCGGCAGGTGGCGGGCCACGAAGGGGCGCAGCACCAGCTCAGCCTCCAGCAGCCCGCGCTGGCAGGCGGCCAGGCGCAGGCGCTTGCGCCGCAACTCCCGGTCCTCGTGCATGGGCCCTTTCTCCTTGGCCGGCACCCTAGTATTTTCTTTGGGTGAGGGCTTTTTTGATACCGGCGATGGCCTGGGTGGGGTTGAGGTTTTTGGGGCAGGCCTCGATGCAGTTCAAGATGGTATGG
>JAMOVV010000016.1 GCA_027067385.1 Desulfarculaceae bacterium | reverse complement strand
ACTGTGGTTAAATGACATGACATATAGCGTTAAATTTACTGGGGGTGGGTGTTATTTACCCTTTGGTGTATCGTATCCGTACAGTAGCGCCCCGGAGCCCACGAGGTAAGTGCCGCTAATCATTAACCCGGGGTTGGCGTCGTTTTTGCACCTGACAAAATACGTGGGCTGGTCATAACCAGGGGGAAAAAATGGCGCAGATACTCCTTATAGAAAAGGACCTTTCCGTGTCCCGGCTCTATAAGGAAGAGATGGAAGAGGCTGGTTTCCAGGTCCTGGTATTTCGGGGACTAAGCGACGCCATGCGGTTTTTACAAGACCGCTCGGTGGATGTATTGGTCACCGACGAGTCTACTTGCGCCTACTTCTCTCCCTGTTGGCTGCCCATGGTACGGCGGGTCTACTCCGGTCCGGTGGTGGCCCTGTCCGCGCGCCAGGGACGGCCCCGAACCGAAAAGGGCTGTTGCCGCCTCCCCAAGTCTTCCAACCTGGAACCGCTGATCAACTCACTTAAAAAGAGCACCCTCAGCACCCACTGGGGCCGTCTTCCCGTGGGCTCGGCCTGAGAGGGCCCACCCCTCCCGCCGGCTGCGGCCGCTGCATCGCCGGCCGGCAACCCCTATGTCCAAAATCTGACGCCCGGCCTGCCAAGGGACCAGGTTGTGCGCCGCCGGGGTGCCGGGTGGCGGACTATATGCTAGGCTGAAATCAAGGGCCCGCTATACCTGTCACTTCATCATCGGAGGGCTTAATTGGCCGCAAGCAAGGCGAAACCTGTTGATCCCCATCTGTTGCGTCGCAAGCTGGACCCGGAGGTGGTTCCTTTTGCCAGCTCGGACCAGGCCCCGCCCGAGGCGGAAGCGGTCCTGGGCCAGGACCGGGCCAAGGAGGCCCTGGAGTTCGGCCTGGCCATGCGCAGTCCCGGCTTCCACGTGTACGTGGCCGGTCCTGACCGCACCGGCAAGACCCACCTGGTGCGCTCCTTTGTGGAGAAGCTGGCCGCCGAGGCCCCGGCGCCCCCGGACTGGGTTTACGTGCACAACTTCCGCGACCCGGAGCGCCCCAACGCCTTGAGCCTGCCGCCGGGCGGCGGCCGGGTGCTGGCCCAGGACATGGCCGAGTTGGTAGAGGGGCTCAAAAGCCGCATCCCGGCCCTGTTCGAGGGCGAGGAATACGCCAAGCGCAAGGACTCCCTGGTGAACGAATTCCAGCGGCGGCGCAGCGAAATCTTCCAGGCCCTGGACCAGGAGGCCCGCGAGGTGGGCTACACCCTGCGCTTTGAAGAGGGCGGCATCATGGTGGCCCCGGCCGATGAAAAGGGCGAGCCCCTGCCCGAGACGGCCATCCGCGAGATGCCCGAGGATGCCCGGGCCGAGCTGCGCCGCAAGAGCGACCACCTGCAGGCCCGGGTGGCCGAGAGCCTGCGTAAGGTGGGGGCGGCGGAAAAGACCCTGGCCGAGACCCTCAAGCGTATGGATCACGACATGGTCCTGTTCGCGGTCAACAGCCTATTGCAGGCGCTGTTTGACAAGTACGCCGGCCAGGGCAAGGTGCTGGCCTACCTGCGCCAGGTGCAGGCCGACGTGGCCGACAACTACCAGCAGTTCGTCAAAAAGACCCAGCCCGCCTTGCCCTTTGCGCCGCCGGCGGATGAAGACAAGTTCCAGCGCTACCGGGTCAACGTCTTTGTGGACAACTCCGAGGCCCAGGGCGCCCCGGTGATCGTGGAGACCAACCCCACCTTCCCCAATCTCTTCGGCCGCATCGAGCGCCAGGCCCGCTTCGGGGCCCTGGTCACCGATTTCACCTACCTAACCCCCGGCTCCCTGCACCGGGCCAACGGCGGATACCTGGTGTTGCCCATGCTGGAACTGTTGCAGATGTGGCTGCCCTGGCAGGGGCTCAAACGGGCCCTGCGCGAGGGCAAGGTACCCCTGGAAGACGCCATGGAGCAACTGGGCTACATGGTCACCCGCACCCTGCGGCCCGAGCCGATACCCCTGGAGGTGAAGGTGATCCTGGTGGGCGACAACCGGCTCTACCGGCTGCTGCACACCCACGACGCCCAGTTCTCCAAGATATTCAAAGTACGGGCCCAGATGGCCGACCGCATGGACTGGGGCGAGTCCGAAGTGCAGGGGCTCATCGCCCACCTGTGCCGCCTGGTTCGCCAGGAAGACCTGTTGCCCCTGGCCCGGGACGCGGTGGTATCGCTGGTGGAGACGGCCGCCGAGCTCTCCGGCGACCGGGAACGCCTCACCCTGCGCCTGGCCCAGGTGGAGGACCTGGTGCGCGAAAGCGACTTTGTCGCCCGCCGCCGCGACCAACCGCTCATCACCGCCGAAGACGTGAGCCGGGCCAAGGCCCAGCAGCGCCGCCGGGTCTCCATGGCCGAAGACCGCCTGCGCCAAGCGGTGACCCGGGGCTTCATCCAGGTAGAGACCACCGGCAGGCGCACCGGCCAGGTCAACGCCTTGGCCGTGCTGGATATCGGCGACCACCTCTTTGGCAACGTGAGCCGCATCAGCGCCACCGTGGGCCTGGGCAAGGACGGCGTGGTGGCCATCGACCGCGAGAGCGAGCTGAGCGGGCCGTTCCACACCAAGGGCGTGCTCATCCTCGGCGGGTTCCTGCGGGGCCGCTTCGGCGGCCAAGGGCCCCTGGCCCTCACCGCCAGCCTGGTCTTTGAGCAGAGCTATGCCCTGATCGACGGCGACTCGGCCTCCCTGGCCGAACTGCTGGCCCTCATGTCGCGGCTGGCCGGCGCGCCCCTGCGCCAGGACCTGGCGGTCACCGGCGCGGTGAGCCAGCGGGGCGAGGTGCTGGCCATCGGCGGGGTGAACCAGAAGATCGAAGGCTTCTTCCGGCTGTGCCAGGAGCGGGGCCTCGCCGGCGACCAAGGGGTGGTAATCCCGGAGGCCAACCTAAAGAACCTGATGCTCCACCCCGAGGTGGTCGCCGCGGCCGAGCAGGGGGAGTTCGCGGTCTACAGCGTGGACCATGTGGACCAGGCCCTGGAGCTGATGACCGGCAAAAAGGCGGGCCAACGCCAAAAGAACGGGCTGTTCCCCAAAGGCAGCCTCAACCGCCTGGCGGCCGACGAGCTGGCCCGCCTGGCCGAGCTGGCCCGGGCCCAGGCCGGCCAGCGTCCCGAAAAATAATGAGCCTCAGTCGATCTCCAGCGCGGCCTGCTCCGGCTCGGTGATGCCCAGCCGCTTGATCTTGCCGTAGAGAGTAGAACGGGCGATGCCCAGCAGCTTGGCGGCCTGGTACTTGTTCCACCCGGTCTGCTTGAGCGCGTTCTCCACGATGCGGCGTTCCTGGTCCACCAGGCGGCCGGTGGCCTCCAGGGTGGCCGGGACCGCCGGCTCCGATATCATGTCCGGCGGCAGGTCACCGACCTCCACCACCTCGCGCTTGCACATCAACACCGCGTGTTCCACCACGTTGCGCAGCTCGCGCACGTTACCCGGCCAGGGGTAGTCCACCAGGCGGCCCAGGCAGTGGCGCGAAAAGCCGTAGATGGGCTTGGACAGCTTCTCGGTCTGGATGCGCAGAAAATAGTTGGCCAAAAAGGGTATGTCCTCGGCCCGCTGGCGCAACGCCGGCAGCTCCAGGCTCACCACGTTCAGCCGGTAATACAGGTCCTCCCGGAAATGCCCCCGCTCCACCATGTCGCGCATGCGCTTGTTGGTGGCCGCCACGATGCGCACGTCGGCCTCCAGGGTCTTCTCCCCTCCCACCCGCTCGAACTGGCGGTCTTGGATAACCCGCAATAGCGAAAGCT
>JAMOVV010000015.1 GCA_027067385.1 Desulfarculaceae bacterium | reverse complement strand
GAGGAGGAACTGCTGGACGTGATGATCCCGCGCGGCGGCGAGGGGCTCATCCGCTTCGTGGCCCAAAACGCCCGCATGCCGGTGCTCAAGCATTACAAGGGCGTTTGCCATCTCTACATCGACGCCGGCGCCGACCAGGCCATGGGGGTGGATTTGGCCGTGAACGGCAAGTGCCAGCGCCCCGGGGTGTGCAACGCCATTGAGACCATGCTGGTGCACGCCGCCGAGGCCGAGGCCTTTTTGCCCCTGGCCGCCGAGGCCCTAACCTCGCGCGGGGTCCAACTGCGCGGCTGCCCGGTCACCTGCCGGATACTGCCCCAGGCGGCGCCGGCCGAGGAGGCCGACTGGCCGGCGGAGTACCTGGATCTCATCCTGGCGGTGAAGGTGGTGGATTCCATGCAAGAGGCCATGGACCACATCGCGGCCTACGGCTCCGGCCACACCGAGGCCATCGTCACCCGCGACTACCAGCGGGCCCGCCGCTTCCTGGACGCGGTGGACTCCTCGGTGGTGCTGGTCAACGCCTCCACCCGCTTCAACGACGGCGGCCAACTGGGGCTGGGGGCCGAGATCGGCATCAGCACCAGCAAGCTGCACGCCTTCGGCCCCATGGGACTGGAGGAGCTCACCACCACCAAGTTCGTGGTCTACGGCGACGGGCAGGTGCGCTCCTGATGGCCGAGCGGCTGGCCATATTCGGAGGCACCTTCGACCCCATCCACCTGGCCCACCTGCGGGCGGCCCAGGAGGTGGCCGAGCAGTTGGACTTCAGCGGGGTGGTCTTCATGCCCAGCGCCGAGCCGCCCCACCACAAGACGGTGGGGGCCGGGGCCCAGGACCGCCTGGCCATGGTGCGCCTGGCGGTGGAGTCCAACCCCCTGTTTCGGGCCAGCGACCTGGAGGCCCGCCGCGGCGGCCCCAGCTACACCCTGCACACCCTAAACGAGATCAAGGCGGCCCACCCGGAGGCCGACCTCTACTTCCTCATCGGGGCCGACGCCTTTTTCCACGTGCACACCTGGCATAAGCCCATGGAGGTGTTCAAGCTGGCCGATTTCGTGATCATGGACCGGCCCGGCACCCCCCGCGGCGATATCCTGGACTACCTGCGTCGCAACCTGGACCCCGGCTTTGCCCCGGCCAAGGGCGGCTGGGTGCGCGGGCCGTACGGCCACGGGGCCATGCGCCTGCAGACCCGCTTGCTGGACATCTCCTCCAGCGACATCAAGCGCCGGGTGGCCGCCGGTCTTTCCATCGCCTATCTTGTGCCCCCGGCCGTGGCGGATTATATTAGGGACATGAAGCTGTATCGTACCCCCGGGGCGCAGCGGTGATAGAAAGCCAGCGCCCGAGTTCGCGCCCCCCGCGGCCGGCCTCCCCCCTGGAGACCGCCAAGCTGTGCGCCGCCGCCGCCCTGGACCGCAAAGCCCTGGACGTGGTGCTGTTGGATGTGGCCGGCTTAAGCGGCTTTGCCGACTATTTCCTCCTGGCCTCGGGCCGCTCCACTCGGCAGGCCACGGCCGTGGCCGAGCAGATCAAGCGAACCCTCAAGAAGGCCGGGGTGCGCCCCCTGGGGGCCGAGGGCCTGCGCCAGGGCGCCTGGGTCCTCTTGGACTACGGCGACGTGGTGGTGCACGTCTTCCACCAGCCGGTGCGGGAGTTCTACGACCTGGAGGCCCTTTGGGGCGACGCCCCGCGGGTGTCGCTGCCGCCCGGGGAGTTGGCCGGCCTGTTGCCGAACCCGGAGCCCTGACCACCCCGGCCGCGGTCTGTAACCATCGCTGAAAGTGAAATGCCATGCCAAAACACCAGCCGGTGATGTTGATAATCATGGACGGGTGGGGTATAGCCCCGGCCAGCGAGGGCAACGCCATCACCTTGGCCGACACCCCCTACATCGACTCCCTGGAGGCGAACTATCCCCACAACCAACTGCTGTGCTTCGGCGAGGCGGTGGGACTGCCGCCGGGCCAGATGGGCAACTCCGAGGTGGGCCACCTCAACCTGGGGGCCGGCCGGGTGGTCTACCAGGACATCACCCGCATCGACCGGGCCATCCGCGAGGGCCGCTTCAGCAACAACCTGGTCCTGGTCAAGGCCATGCGCGCCGCCCAAAAGAACCAGGCCGCCCTACACCTCATGGGTCTGCTGGGCGACGGCGGGGTGCACGCCATGCAGGAGCACCTCTACGCCCTGGTCGACATGGCCTGGGAAAACGGCCTGGACAAGATATACATCCACGCCTTCTTAGACGGCCGCGACACCCCTCCCGACTCCGGGGCCGGCTACATGGCCCAATTGGTGGAGTTTCTCAAGGACTACCCCCAGGCCAAGGTGGCCACCGTGGGTGGCCGCTATTGGGGTATGGACCGCGACAAGCGCTGGGACCGGGTGGAAAAGGCCTACGCGGCCATCATCCGCGGCCAGGGCGAGACGGCCCACGACCCGGTGCAGGCCATTAAGGACTCCTACGCCCGGGAAGAACTCGACGAGTTCATGCGTCCCACGGTCATGGTGGACGACGGCGGACAACCGGTGGGGAGGGTGCGCGACGGCGACGCCATGGTGTTTTTCAACTTCCGGGCCGACCGGGCCCGCGAGATGACCTGGGCCCTGAACCAGCCCGATTTCGATGGCTTTGACGTGAGCGACCGGCCCAAGTTGGCCGCCTTTGTGTGCATGACCCAGTACGATGAAGACCTCAAGCTACCGGTGGCCTTTGAACCCCAGGAGATCAGGGACACCCTGGCCGAAGTGGTGAGCACCGCCGGCCTGCAGCAGTTGCACATCGCCGAGACCGAGAAGTACGCCCACGTCACCTTTTTCTTCAACGGCGGGGAGGAAAAGCCCTTTGCCGGCGAAGACCGGGTGCTCATCCCCTCGCCCAGCGACGTGGCCACCTATGACCAGAAGCCGGCCATGAGCGCGGTGGAGGTGACCGACGAGGTGCTGGAGCGCCTGGCGGCCGACCGCTACGACTTCATCGTCATGAACTACGCCAACGGTGACATGGTGGGCCATACCGGGGTGATCGAGGCGGCGGTGGAGGCGGTGCAGACGGTCGATAGCTGCCTGGCCCGGGTAATCCCGGCGGTGTTGGCCGCCGGCGGCAAGGTGCTGCTCACCGCCGACCACGGCAACGCCGAGCAGATGATCGACTACGAGCACAATTGCCCCTACACCGCCCACAGCGTCTCCAACCCGGTGCCGGTCTACTACGTGGCCGGTGACGCGGGCGCCTGGCGGCTGGCCTCCGGGGCGCTGGCCGACGTGGCCCCCACTATCTTGGTGATGATGGGCCTGCAGAAGCCCCCGGCCATGACCGGCCGTTGCCTGCTGGAGCCGGTGGATTGACCATGAAGCCGGCGCGCTGCATCCGGTCCCTGGTGGCGGCCCTCTTGGTGCTGCTCACCGCGGCCGGGCCGGTGGCGGCCGAGATGACTATAAAAAAAGAAAAGGAGCTGGGGCGCAAGGCCTTCCTGGAGATACGCGAGCAACTGGGGCTGGTAAAAGACCCAGACTGCGTGTGGTACCTGCGCGGCCTGGGCCGGCGCCTGGTGGCCCTGATCCCCAACAGCCCCTTCACCTACACCTTCAGCCTGGTGGACTCACCCCAGATCAACGCCTTTGCCATCCCCGGCGGCTACATCTTCATCTTCCGGGGGCTGGTCACCTTCATGGACAGCGAGGCTGAGCTGGTCTCGGTGGTGGCCCACGAGATCGCCCACGTCAAGCAACGCCACCTGGCCATGCGCCTCAAACGCTCCCAGCCGGTGAACCTGGCCACGATGGCCGGCATGCTGCCGGCATCCTGCTGGGGGCTG
>JAMOVV010000014.1 GCA_027067385.1 Desulfarculaceae bacterium | reverse complement strand
GGTGCGCATCACCAGCACCGGGGTGTCGCCCTCCAGGAAGGCGTCGCCCCGGGCCACCCGGGGATCGTCGGCAAAGTCGATGTAGGCCTCGTCCAGCACCACCAGCACCCCGGAGGGCACCTGCTCCAAGAAGACGGCCAGCGCCTCGGCGCTCACCGCGGAGCCGGCCGGGTTGTGCGGGTTGTTGACAAAGACCAGCTTGGTGCGGCTGCCGATGGCCGCGACCATGGCCGGCAGGTCCAGGCGGAAGTCGACCAGGGGCACCTCCACCAGGCGGCCCTGGGCCACCTGCACCAGCTTGCCGTACATGCCAAAGGGGTACTGGGCGGCCACCACCTCGTCGCCGGGGCGCACAAAGGCCCGGCAGAGCCACTCGATGAGCTCGTTGCTGCCGTTGGCCGGCAGAATCTGCTCCCGGGCCAGGCCCAGGTGGGCGGCCAGGGCCGAGCGCAGCTCAAAGGCCGCGCCGTCGGGGTAGCGGTGCAGGCCCGCGGCGCAGGCGCGCACCGCCTCCATGGCCTTGGGCGAGGGGCCCAGGGGGTTCTCGTTGGAGGCCAGCTTGATGGCCCCGCTGATGCCCAGCTCGCGCTCCAGCTCCTCGATGGGCTTGCCGGGCTTATAGGGCACCAGGTTGAGTATCTCCGGTGGTACCGGCGGTAGTTGCTTGGACACTTGGCATAACCTCGCAGGGCGGCAGGCCCCCGTGGGGAGGCGGTTGCGCTCGGCCGCCCGGGCGCGGCCGGCGGCCTTATGTATTACCCTTGGCCGCGGCCGCCTGTCAAACCAGCCTGCGGCTAAAAGTCAAAGGGCCGGTCGTCGGCCGGGTCATAGGGGCGGTCGGTGTATTCCACCATGACCAGGTCCTCCACCGCCGCCACCCGGTGGGCCAGGCCGGACAGCATCCACAGGCGGTGCCCCACCTCCAGCTCCAGGCCGTGGCGTTGGCCGCTGTCCACCGCGGCCAACTCCACCCGGGCCCGGCCGGCGGCGATGTAGAGACCCTCGCGCTTGTGCCGGTGGTAGTGCCCCCCGCGGTAACCGGCCCCGGCCTTGAGGGTGAGGTAGCAGACCCGCCTTAGCGGCAAATCGTCGACGATGAGGTGGGCCTGGCCGCGGGCGTCGGCCGTCCGCTTTTCGGTGGCAAAGGCCTCGGTGGCCGGCAGGCGGTCCAGGCGGTAGAGCTCGGCCAGGGGCCGGGGGCCGGGGGCCGCGGGGTCTCCCCAAAAGGCCCGGCCCATCTGCTGGAGCCGCCGGCGCTCGGCCGGGTCCAGGGGACGCGGTACGCCCATGGCCTCGGCCGCCGCCGAGACCACCGCCGCCTGCTCCAGCCGCTCGGTGCGAATCCAGGCCTGCTCCAGGCTGCGGCCCACGGTGACGCTGCCGTGGCGGCTCATCACCACCGCGTCGCAGCGAGCCAGCTCCGCCCCGGCGCTTTGGGCCAGCTCAGGGCTGCCCGGGGTGGCATAAGGGACCACCGCCACCCGGCCCAGGCCGATGAGGGCCTCGGGCATGGCCCTTAGCGCGATGCTGCGGCCGGCCAGGCTGTAGGCCATCACCTGGGGCGGGTGGGCATGCACCACCGCGCCGACATCGTCGCGGGCCCGGTAGACGGCCAGGTGCAGCCCGGCCTCGCTGGAGGGCCGGCCCGGTCCCTGGCCGCGGCCGGTGGCGATATCCACCTCCACCAGCTCGGAAGGCTCGATGAGCGCCTTGCTGCGGCCGCTGGGGGTGATGAGCATGGCCCGGTCCACCCGCCGCGAAATGTTGCCGTCGTGGGCCCGCATCAGCCCGGCCTGCCAGGCCAGTCGGCAAAAGCGTACTATCTCCTCACGCGGGTTCATGGTCCTGGTCCGGGTTCTCCGGGGCCTCGGCCGGCGCCTCGGGGTTGTCCAAGCGGCCGTCCCGGACCAGACGGTCCAGTTCGTCCAGGGCGGCCTTGAGCAGCTCCACCCGCTCTCCCACCTTTTTGTAGCGGTCCACAAAAAGATAGTAGCGCCCCTTGAACCAGCAGAGGCCGCTGTTGAGCTTGAGCCCGGCGAATTGCAGCTTTTCGTAGGCCAGGTGCACATCGCGTCCCCTGACCTGGTCTTCCAGGTGGGCCAGTAGTTTCTTGCCGCTGAGTTTGGGGGCCAATGGCTACTCCAGGTTCGATCCGGGTTGTTGTTGCCTGATAAACTCGCGCAGGGCCGGCACCATGGACACCCCCTCCAGCTCCAGGCCGGCCAGGGCGGCGGCCAACTGCCGGGCGCGGCCGGCCGGGGCCAGGCGCTGGTCCACGATGGCCACCGGCTGTCCCCCCACCCGGCAGAGCCCGCCGCGCACCGCGAAACCCTCGCCGTCTTCCAATCGCTCCAGGCGCACCTGCACCCCCAGCCGGCCGGCCAGCTCGTTGAGCATCATCCAAAGACGCTGGGGTTCCAATATCCCCATGGGGATCAGCGGACCAGGTAGGGGAAAGGCGACTTAGCCACCCCGGCCCGCTTCCAGGCCGCGCCCTGGGCCCCGGCCCGGGCCCGGGTGTGGAAGCGGCCGGCGCAGACCCGGTACCACCAGCCCTTGCCCTTGACCTTGACGTGGTAGATACGGGTGGCCAGTCCGCGGTCCTTGAGACGCTTGGCGTCGGTCCGGGCCGCGGCGGCGGTCTTGTACGACGAGATGCACACCGTCCAGTACTTGCTCTTGGGCGCCGGCTTGGCCGCCTGGGTGGTCGGCGGCGCCGGGCGGGTGGTGGTGGTCGTCGTGGTGGTGCTGGTGGTAGTGGTCGTGGTGGTGGAGGTGGTGCTCGGGGCCGGCGCGGTGGTCACCGGCGCGGCCATGGTGGTGCTCGGGGCCGTGGTCACCGGCGCGGCCGCGGTGGTCGCCGGCGTGGTGGTGGCGGTGGTGGCCGGGGGCAGCATACGCTCCTCGCCCCGGGCCACGGTGGCGGCCGGCCGGGTGCGGGTGGGGCGCGCGGTGGGGTACAGGTTGGGGTCGCGTCGCTGGTCCCCGGGTTGCTCGTCCTGGCTGGTGAACGCCCCCAGGCCAAAGAGCCCCACCAGCGACACCAACAGCAGCACCCCGAAGACGATGGTGCGGGTGAGATCGGGCTTCCAAAGACGGGGCAGTTGCGGGAACAACCGGCTGCGAGTGAGGTAGCGATACAAGGAGCCGAGACCGCCGAGCAAAAACAGCACCGCGGCTACCAACAACCCCAAGAGCAACAGGCTCATCATGGCGTCACTACTCCCTAATCTGCTGGCTCAAGCTAACATGTGGGGCACCGCCTGACAAGTCCCCCACCCCGGCCGCAACCCCCTTGGGGTCATGGCACGAATACTGCAATCCTTAGGGCTGAACACCGACGGCCCACCGGGGCCCCAAGGAGAAGAGATGGCCTTTAACCCCAAAGCCCGGCTGCGCGAGTTCTATGATCAAGCCCTGCTCACCCCGGAACTGCTGTGCCTCAACTGCTCCTACACCGCCTGGAACCGTGCTGGTTGCAAGTGCTCCGAGCGCCGGCGCGAGGACTGCGCCTGGTTTGTGAACCACATGGTCAACCGCCTGGGCCTGGAACAGGCCCCCGAGAAAAACGACCGCCCCCCTGAGAAAGGTATACACCCCTAACCTGTTAATATTCAAGTTGGTCCCCGGTATTGCCGATAGAGTGAACAGGAAGGTGCTCTATGTTGGTGGATACCGGGCTCATCGCCCCCTTAAAACCAAAAGACTCCACCGAGGCCCTTCGGCGCAAGCAAAAGGACAAGAAGCGCACCCGGCGGGTGGACCATAGCCAAGAGGCCGGGACCTTGCACAACCGTCCCGCGCCCGCGCCGGAGCCCAACCCGGGGCTGGACCGCTACGTCTAGGGACCGGGAAGTTTTTCCCTTTGCCGGTCATTCTTGCCCATTGCCGCGGGGTCAGTATTTTGACATAGCTCCCTCCGGCCGTAGCGGCCCTGCCCGCCTGCGCCCAGCCCGCGGTTCATGATCTGCCCGGCTTAAACTTCCACTAAAGTTGACAATTTTGGAATAAGCCGTCACCATATCCTGGCAACCGTTCAGCCAGGAGAACAACCATGGCCGCTTCGGCAACCTACCGCGCCCCGTCGGTGAAACGGGCCCTGGCCATCTTGGAGATGGTCTCTGAGAGCCAAGAGGGGCTGGGCATCAGCGAGATCGCCCGGCGGCTGGGGGTGAGCAAGGGCAGCGTATTTGGCATCTGCGGCCAGTTGGAGGCCGGCGGGGCCCTGGTGCGCGACCAGGGCAGCAAGCGCTACGGCCTGGGCCCCCTGGTCACTACCCTGGCCTCGCGCGGCTCGGTGTACACCCTGCTGCGCCAGGCGGCCGGCCCCGAACTCACCCGGCTGCGCGACGAGCTGGGCCAGTCGGTCTTTCTCGGGGTGCTGAGCCGGGGAGAGATCACGGTGGTGGACGCCCGCCAGCCGGTGGGGCGCATGGGCATCGCCGCCGGGCCGGGCACCCGCCTGCCCCTGGCCGCCGGCGCGGTGGGCAAGGCCCTGCTGGCCGGCCTGGCCCCGGAGCGCATCACCCAGGTCCTGGCCGAGGGCCTGCCGGCCTACACCCCGGCCACGGTCACCGATCCCCGAAAGTTCCAGGAGCAGTTGGAGGCGGCCCGGCGACAGGGCTATGCCCTGGAGCAGGACGAGTACCTCCTGGGTATGTGGGGGGTGGCCGCCGGCATCGGCGCGGCCGGTGGTTTGCCGGCGGCGATTTGGGCGGCGGGGTTCACCAGCTCGCTGGAGCCGGGGGAGCTGCCGGCCATGGGCCCGCGGCTGGCCCGGGCGGCCGAGCGGGTGGCCGCGGCCATGGGCGCGGCTCTCTAGCCGGCCGGGGCCAGCAGGTCTTCGAGGTCGGCCATGGTCATTAGCTGCACCCCCATGGCCTGCATGACGGCCAGTCCCTTGGCGTCGGTGTCGGTGCAGGCATCTGGCACCAGGCCCACCCGGTAGTCCAGGTCGGTGGCGCTGATCTGGGTGGCGCGCACGCAGTTGGCAAAGGTAAGCCCCACGATCACCAGGCTGTTGACCCCCATGCGGCCCAGGAACTGGTGCAGGTCGGTGTTCACAAAGGCGCTGAAGCGCGGCTTGTAGATGACGTAGTCGCCCGGGGCCAGGGTCTGCACCCGGCCGGCCAACAAGTCCTCCACCGCCAGCTTGGTCCCGGCCGGGTTGCTGGCCTCCACCAGTTGCGATCCCCAGTCATGCGGCGCGGCCCAGGCCAGTTGCCCCTGCTCCACTTGCCAGCGGCGGCACAGGTCCACGTTGGATCCGTCGGGCCGGTATAGCCGAACCACGCGGATTACCGGACGACCGGCGGCCTTGAACAGCTCGATGGCCCGTACCAGCCGGGGGACCACTCCGTCCAGGCCGGGCAGGGGAAAGGCGCCGCGGGGGTGGGCGAAATCGTTTTGGGCGTCGATGACCAGCAGGGCCAGGCCGGCCGGGTCCAGCTTGGTGTAGGGGGTCTTGAGGTTACCGTGCAGGTCGGCAGGCGGGTTGGTGGCGCTCATGGGCCGTATTATCTCCGGTTAAACGACAGCCGCGCCCAAGAGCATGGGCACCGCCTGGGGTATCGGACGCCGGCCCCGGATACACCCTGTTCCCCTGGTGCAATCTTGGGCCGCGCGTCGGCGGTATAGCATAAGAGACCTTGGCAAGAGCGCCTGGTGCGCGCTTGCCAAGGTCCCCGTTGCAGAAAATCCTAGCGATCCTGAATGGAGAAGAAGACGCTATGTGAAGTAGCCCCGGTGGGGACGTGGATGACCCTGATGAAATAGTCTCTCCCGGCCGTAAAAGCATCCGGCACGCGCCAGTTGCGCCCATAGGCCCCGGACTCGATATAGAAATTGTGGTTTGTGCCCAAGTCCACTGACCAGGAACGGTCGCTGTGCTTCATCACCTTTACCCGGAACTCGTTCTTATTGGCATGGGTGGCATTGCCCTGGTAGGTCCAGATGATGCGAACCGTGCGATAGCCGCCCCTGACGACCGTACCCGGCCGGGGATTGGTAACCTTAATCGGGTTGGCTATGGTTCTGGTGGGCGCCCTAACCGTTCCCTTGACCCGGAGATGTCGTTGGGGTTGTACTTGCTGCGTCGCGCCGGAATCGGCCTTTTTGGCCAGGGCAGGTCCATACCCGGTGGGACACAACATCCCCACGGCCACCACGGCCACCACGGCCACTACCATTTTCGCCACGAACTTTTTCATGATTTCCCCCTATATAGCAGGTCCTAACAATCCGTTACCACCCTAACAAAATCCATTGCGATTTGACAATGGCATGTCCGACCAACTTGCCGTGAACACAGTGTATTCACATTTTAAGTCCGCGGCGGGGGCGGAGCCGGGCGCCAAGACCTGGACTTGGCGCTCCTTTGCCGCCGCTAGCCGGCTTTTCATACGACGGTTCCCGGCCGGGATTATTACCCCTCGGGCGGCGTAGACTCTACGAATCCCCGGCCCGCGCCGACGACATGGCCCAAAGGGATTGCCAGCCTGGTTCGTCACGGCCCAGGGGGCGGCCGCGGCCATGATTAAACGATGTCCGCACCCGAGAGCACCAGCACCAGGCGGCGGTACAGCTCCATGTCAAAGGCGCCGGTCATCTCTTCGCGTATGAGGTTCAGGGCCGCGAACGGGGACATGCCCTTGGCGTAGGCCCGGTCGCTGATGAGCGCGTCGTAGCAGTCGGCCAGGCTGATGGCCTTGATGGGAAAGGTGATCTGCTCACCGGTCATACCCGAGGGATAGCCCTTGCCGTCAACCCGCTCGTGGTGGAACAGGACGCAGTTGATCACCTGTTGGCCCACCGGCAGCCCGGCGCAGAGGGCGGCGCCTTGCACCGTGTGGGACTTCATGATCTCCCACTCCCGGCGGGTGAGCCGACCGGGCTTGTTGAGGATGGCGTGGGGGATGCGGGTCTTGCCGATATCGTGCAACAGGGCGCCCACCCCGATCTTCACCAGGTCTTCATCCTGGTAGCCGAAGGTCTGCAGCACCGAGCAGGCGTAGACAAAGACCTGCACGCTGTGGCTGTAGGTATAGTAGTCGTGGCTGATGAGCTTGGCCACGTTTTTGAGCGAGCCCTCCTCTCCCAGGAACTTGAGCCCCTGGGCCACGAAGCGGCGCAGGCGGTCGTAGAGCTTGCGGCTCAGGCCGTCGGGCAGCCGGCTGTCAAAGACCTCTTTGATCATATCCACCGACACGCCGTAAAAGACCTTGGCCCTCTCTGTCGATGGAATCGCGCTATTGCCCAGGATTCGTCCCAGGTTGTCTTCCAGGTAGCGGTCGTAGAGCTCTTTTTGTTTTTGCAGGATATAGACCTGTTGGACCCCGGAATCAAAGAGGCGCTGGCGGGTCTCGTGGGTGAACACCTCCTCGGCCCGGGTGTAGAGGACAAAGGCCTCGGCCTGCTTGAGGTAGACCGCGAACTCGCCCTTGGTCTGGG
Organism: Desulfarculaceae bacterium; assembly: GCA_027067385.1. GTDB lineage: Bacteria > Desulfobacterota > Desulfarculia > Desulfarculales > Desulfarculaceae > JAMOVV01. Next base: position 8,347 of record JAMOVV010000014.1, on the reverse strand, counting down.
GAAAGAGCATCAAGGGAGATACCGGGAAGAAATAGCGTCCCGGCTCATGGGATTGGGAGGACTCACGGCTCATATGCGTTCCATGGCCAGGCCCTTGCCGGCGGAGCCGCCGGCGGCGGCCTGGTTTGACGACTCATTTAGGAATAATTATACCACGATTCCTTTCCCCGCCCTGGCCGCCCGGGGCAATCCCCGACCGCCCCGCAGGGATATTGACCCTCACAACCCCGCTGGGCTAACATAATTTGTGAACAAACCACCGACGTCACCTCCGCGATTAGGCCCACGAGGTGCAAGGGCAACGTCATATTTGCAAGGGGCAGACATGGACACAAGCAAAAGAGGTATTACGGGGCCGGTTCTCTTGGTGTTTCTCATGGGATTGCTGAGCGTGGCGGTGTTGCCCTCGGAGAGCCTGGCGGTATCGGAGTCATATTGCCGTAGATACGCCGACGAGGCGGTGCGGGCCAACAACGAGGCCCAGCGTTTGAAGTGCCGCTACGGTGGGGCCCGCTGGAGTTCGGATTGGCAGGGGCATTTCAACTGGTGCCGGGGCGCCCGCAAGGGAGATGCCATCTGGGAGACCCTGGAGCGGCGTAAAGCCATACAAGGCTGTCGGTCGGCGGTGAACAACTGCCGGACCTATGCCCAGCGGGCGGTGGCCCAGCAGCAGGAGAACATCAATCGCAGTTGCGGGTATGCGGGGGCGCGCTGGCACTCCAACTATTCGACTCATTACAACTGGTGTTTCGCCAACGCGGGCAGGATCAAGCGGGTCAAGCAGGAGGACATGCAGCGCAAGCTGGCCTTGATGGAGTGCCGTCAAAGGGGCACCAAGTGGGACTCCTGCGCCGAATATGCCCGCAAGGCGGTGGCCCAGCAACAGGAGAACAAGCGCCTGGGCTGCGGCTACTGGGGCTTTGCCTGGCACGAGGACTACAAAGGGCATTACAACTGGTGCCAACGGGCCCGCAACTGGGAAGAGGTGCGCCGGGAGACCAACAATCGCGCCGCCGAGCTGAGTAAGTGTCGGCGACGCCGCCCGTAAGTTTGCGGTCGACGGCCGGGGTGCTCAAGGTTCCAGGCTAAACCAGGGTCCGGCCACGCGCTGGGCCTTGCAGCGAGGGCAGCGCCCCGGCGCGTCTAGCCGGCGGCGGGAGGTGAACTGGAAGCCGCAGGCGCGGCAGGCGGCCGGCCGCTGCCGGAGTTTTTGCTGGTGGCTGCGGGCCAGGTGGACCAGGTGTTGTTCCACCTCGGCCGGGGTGATTAGCAACGCGGCGGCCAAGTCCTTGGCCGAGCGCCACTGACCGGTGAGCATCTGGGCCATGGTCTGACGGGTGGTGGGGCTCATGTCTGGGCACCGGCCAAGGGGTGAGGGGGCTTTGCGGCGCAGAGGCAGGCCGCCACGAGAGTGACCCCGGCCGTGCCACCCGCTTTGAACATGTCACGGATCAGCATTGGGAGGCGGTCAAGAACCAGAGCGCTCCGCGACACGGACCGCATTGCTTACCGCTGCTTCCTCCCGGACCTGACGGGGTTCACAACCGTCCGTCACGCGGTGTCCAGTTCAACACCGGACCCAAGAGGCTGAAACCAAGTGACTAATGCCCTGGGCGGGCCTTCGACCCCGCATAAGCGGATTTCGGGTATAGGGCACCGCTAGCTCCCCGTCTAGCACGGCCGGGGTCGGGTTCAATATATATATCAGATGGGCCGCCATGACAAATAGTCATAGCCGGGGCAATAAAAAAAGGCGGCCGGTGGAACCGACAACACCCTGATGAAAACTTATTTGCGCCTGTTCTCCGCCCGCGGCTACCTGCAACACTGCAGGCTGATCAACGACTGCCCTTGCCGATAACTTGACCGTCTGCCGATAACTTGACCGTCCGTCCCTTGGCCCCTTGCCCTGTTGGGCGTCTGCCCCTCTTTGCTCCGCTGGCTTCCCGCTTGCTCTCGCCTACCCCCGCTTTGCTTCCTGCTTGCTCTCGCCTGCTCCCGCTCGGCCCCGCTTTGCTACCCGCCCGCTCTCGCCTGCTCCCGCTTGGTCCGCCTGCTCCCGCTTGTTTTTGCTTGGTCGACGCGGTGGCTCCTTGTTCAGCCCCCTTATCTGGCCCCCTTTAGTTGTCTACGCGTTCTTTGAGTTCTTTGCCGACTTTGAAAAAGGGAAGCTTCTTGCGCCCCACCTCAATGATCTCGCCGGTTTTGGGGTTGCGACCCTGGTAACCGTCGTAATCTTTGACCTTGAAGCTGCCAAAGCCTCGAATTTCAACACGATCTCCCTTGATCAGCGATTCTTCCACCGAACCAAAAATAGTATTGATGACCATTTCGGCTTTTTTGATGGTTAGCCCCTGATCCTTGGCCAAAGCTTCAATGAGTTGCGATTTATTCATAACCCGGCACTCCCTGTCGGCATGGGCGAAGTGGTGCGATAACGTGATGATATTAAGCAGTTGCGTACGAGTTTGTCAAGGAATTAAGTGGGGGGTGGTCAAAGGGCCCCGGCGTCGCTTGGCAAGTGTTTTGCACACCCGCTGTGACCGGAAAAAAACTCGACTGCCCCCAGCGGCCGGGCTATGATGGGCGGCACACTCAAGTGGAGCCTGGGCTCAATGAATATTGCGAACGCAGTGGTACTGGGAATTGTGCAGGGATTAACCGAGTTTCTTCCGGTGAGCTCGTCGGGACACCTGGTATTGGGCCAACGCCTGCTGGGGGTAAACGAGCCGTCAATGCTCTTTGACGTGGCGGTGCACGTGGGTACCCTGGTGGCGGTGGTGGCGGTTTTCCGCAATGATATTTGGGCCATGCTGCAAGGGCTGTGGGACAGGGGAACCGCGGGCCGGACGGGGCGGCGGCTGATATGGCTGGTGGTGGTGGGTTCGGTGCCCACCGCGATCATCGGCCTGCTGTTTAAGGATCGGTTCGAGGCGATGTTCAGCTCGTGCTTGGCGGTGGGGGTGGCCCTGCTGATCACCGGCACGCTGCTGGCAGTGGCCGGCCGGGCGCCGGCCGGTGACCGAGACGCCGAGCGCACCGGGGCCGGACGGGCCCTTTTGATCGGCGCGGCCCAGGGATTGGCCATCACCCCGGGTCTAAGCCGTTCGGGGTCCACCATATCGGTGGCCCTGCTGTTGGGGGTTGACCGCAAGCTGGCGGCCCACTATTCTTTTTTACTTTCGATCCCGGCCATACTGGGCGCCTTGCTGCTGCAGGTGAGAGACCTGGAGGCGGGCCAAGCGGTGGATTGGGCTCCCCTGCTGATCGGGGGGGCGGTGGCCGGGGTCACCGGGTGGGCGGCCCTGCGGGTTTTGCTCAGGGTGGTGCAAGCGGGACGGCTGCACTGGTTCGCGCCCTACTGCTGGGTCCTGGGGCTGGCCGCGGTGGCCTGGAGCATCTGGGGTTAGGAAAGGGCCATGATGTACAGCGTGATAATGGCCGGCGGACGCGGCACCCGGTTTTGGCCGGCCAGCCGCCGGCAGCGGCCCAAACAGCTTCTGACGCTCTTTGGCCAGCGTAGTCTTTTGCAGCGCACGGTGGACCGCATGGCCCCGCTCACCCCGCCGGAGCGGGTGGTGGTGGTCACGGCGGCCGACCACGCCGAGGCCCTGGCCGAGCAGATTCCCCAAGTACCGGCGAAGAATATCTTGGTGGAGCCCGAGGGGCGCAACACCGCGGCGGCGGCCGGATTGGCCGCGGCCTGGGTGGCCCGGCGGGACCCCTCGGCGGTGTGCTTGGTGTTGCCGGCCGATCATTTAATTGATGACGAAGGGTTGTTTTTAAGCACCTTTGAGCGGGCGGCCGAGGCGGCGGCGGCCCAAGACGCGCTGATCACCATGGGGCTCAAGCCGACTTTTGCGGCCACCGGTTACGGTTATATCGAGATAGGCCCCGTGTTGGAGCCCGGTCCGCCGGCCCTGCACCAGGTGGCGGCCTTTCACGAGAAGCCGGAGCCGGCGGTGGCCGAGTCTTACCTGGCCGGGGGGCGTCATCTTTGGAACTCCGGCATGTTCGCCTGGCGAGCCGAGGTGCTGCTAAAGGAGATCGAGGTTCACCTGCCCTCCCTGGCCGAGGGGTTGGCCGGGCTGGCCGAGGACCTGGGCACCGAGCGACAGGAGGGGACCCTAGCTAGGCACTATCCCCGCCTGCCGGCCATTAGCGTGGATTACGGCGTCTTGGAAAAGACCAAGAACATCCGGGTGGTGGCGGCGGAGTTCGGCTGGTCGGACGTGGGGTCGTGGGAGGCCATGGCCGAGCTGTGGGATTGTGACGGCCAGGGCAACGCCTGCCACCAAGGCGAGATCGTCGGCCACGACGCCAAGGACAACCTGGTTTCGGCCGGGGGGCGCTTGGCGGTGCTGTTGGGGGTGGACAACCAGGTGGTGGTGGTCACCGACGACGTGGTGTTGGTGATGGACCGTTCGCGGGGCCAGGAGCTGGGGGAGATACTCAAAACCATCAAGGACAGCGGGCTGGACGACCATCTATAGCCCCGGGCGCGGCGGGCGGCCGGGGTACGCTGCAATATTTATATGGACCTGAAGCAAGCCTTTAAAGCATCGCCCGGCCCGGACAGTTGGCCGCAGGCCTTTTTGCTGTGGCTCAAGGGGCTGGGCATGGGCACCGCCGACATCATCCCCGGGGTGTCCGGCGGCACCATCGCCCTGATCACCGGCATCTACGGCCGCCTGGTGGCGGCCATCAATTCCTTTGACACCCGCCTGGCCCGCCGCTTGTGGCGCCGTGACTGGGCCGGAGCCCTGGCCGGGGTGCACCTGCGTTTCCTGCTGCCGTTGCTGTTGGGCATCGCCACGGCCATCGTGCTGGCCTCGCGGCTGATCCACCACCTGCTGGCCAACTACGCGGTGGAGGTGTGGTCGCTGTTTTTCGGGCTCATCGCCGCGTCCGTGCTGGTGGTGGGGCGCAAGGTGGGGCGGCTCACCCCGGCGGTGGTGGTGGTGGGGTTGGTTTTCACGGCGGTGGCCTTTTGGCTGGTGGGGATCATCCCGGTGCAGACGCCCTCGACGCCGTGGTTCATCTTTCTCTGCGGCGCGGTGGCCATCTGCGCCATGATCCTGCCGGGCATCAGCGGGGCCTTCATCCTGGTTATCCTGGGCAAGTACGCCCTGATGACCGGGGCGCTGAAGAACCCCTTTGACCCGGGCAACCTGCTGCTCATCGTGGTGTTCTTGGCTGGCGCCTTGCTGGGCATCCTGGCCTTTGCCAAGCTGCTGAACTTTTTGCTCACGCGCTTCCACGACCTGACCATGGCCGCGCTCACCGGCTTCATGCTGGGGGCCATGCGCAAGGTGTGGCCCTGGAAAGAGGTGCTGGAGACCCGGGTGATCGGGGGCAAGGTGCTGGTGGTGCGGGAGGCCAACATCCTGCCACCGCGGGCAGACGCTGATTTCTGGGTCGCGGTGGGGTTGATGCTCCTGGGCCTGGCGGTGGTAATCATCCTGGACCGGGTGTCGCGGCGCTCGGGTAGCTCCGGGGAGGCGGACGCGTGAGACGGCCGGGGCCTCTCCTGTTGGAGCCGGTGCTGCTGCCCAAGGTCTGGGCGGCCGATCGTCTGCCCCGGCCCTGGCGCGACGATTTTGACGCGCCGCCGGGTATTGGCGAGATATGGCTGGCCAGCGCCCGGGGGCATGTAACCAAGGTGGCCCGCGGCGAGCACGCCGGGATGGGCCTGGACCAGGTGATTGCCCGCTGGCCCGAGTGGGTGCTGGGCCAGGCGGACGGCGGCGAGTTGCCCATCTTGGTGAAGCTTTTGAGCGTGGGCCAGTGGCTCAGCGTGCAGGTCCACCCGGATGACCAGGCGGCGCGGCGGCTGGAGAACGAGCCCTGGGGCAAGAGCGAGGCCTGGCACGTGCTGGCCGCCGAAGCCGGGGCCGAGATCATCCACGGCCTGGCCGTGGGGGTGGACGCGGCCGCGGTGGCCAAGGCGGTGGCCGGCGGCAGGCTGCCGGAGGTGCTGGCGCGGGTGCCGGCCAAGGCCGGTGACACCTTTCACCTGCCGGCCGGCACGGTGCACGCCACCGGCCCGGGCCTGCTGATCCTGGAGATACAGCAGGCCTCGGACGTCACCTACCGTTTTTACGACTGGGACCGGCTGGGCGACGACGGCCGGCCGCGGACCCTGCACCAAGAGCGCGCCCTGGAGGTGATGCGCCCCAGCGGACCGGGCCGGCCGGCGCCCCGACGCGCCCTGCCGGCCGAGGGGGCCGAGCGCGAGCTTTTGGTGAGCGACGAGCACTTCGCGCTGGCGCGCTGCCGGGTGCGGCGCGCGTGGTTGGTGGAGCGGCGACCCGCCGTGGTGCGGGTGCTCTACGTGGCCCAGGGCCGCGGCCGGCTGTCTGTGCCGGGTGGCCCATGGGAGGAGCAGGAGCTGTCCCCGGGCCAGAGCTGGCTGATCCCGGCCGGCCTGGGCCGCTGCCAGGTGAGCGGCGGGCCGGAAGGCCTCACCCTGTTTGAATGCGCGGCCGCGCCCCCGGCCCAAGACAACCCCGCAACCCGAGGCGATTGATCGATGCAGGCCAACATCTTCCGAGAGTACGATATCCGTGGGCTGGTGGACCAGGAGATCAGCCCGCAGGACGTAACCCGCCTGGGGCGCGCCCTGGGCACCTACTACGACCGCCAGGGCATCGGGGCCATCGCCCTGGGGCGCGATTGCCGCATCAGCGGCGAGAGCTTCCGCGACCGGCTGGTCGAGGGCCTGCTGGCCACCGGGGTGAAGATCATCGACGTGGGCGTCTGCCCCACCCCGCTTTTGTATTTCGCGGTGCACCATTTTGACGTGGCCGGCGGGGTGATGATCACCGCCAGCCACAACCCGCCGGAGTACAACGGCTTCAAGATCCTGGCCGGCAAGTCCACCATCCACGGGGCCGAGATTCAGCGGCTGCGCGCCCTGGTGGAGGCCGGCGATTTCGCCGGCGGCCGCGGGAGCCTCACCGCCGGCGATATCATCGGCCCCTATATCGATCACGTGGCTGACAACATCACCATCAACGGTCCCCTGGCCTGGGCCATCGACGGCGGCAACGGCACCGCCGGGCCGGTGGCCCTGCCGCTGATGGAGCGCCTGGGCATCGAGGTCACCCCGCTTTTCTGCGACATGGACGGCACCTTCCCCAACCACGAGCCCGACCCCACGGTGCCCGATAACCTGCGGGACCTGGCCCAAACGGTGACCGCCGGCGGCCTGCGGGCCGGGGTGGGCTATGACGGTGACTCGGACCGGTTGGGGGTGGTGGATGAAAACGGCCGGCCCATATTCGGCGACATGCTGCTGGCCATCTTTGCCCGGGCCATCCTGCCGGAGCACCCCGGGGCCACTTTTATCAGCGAGGTGAAGTGCTCCAAGAACCTGTTTGACGATATCCGGGCGCGCGGCGGCCGGGCGGTGATGTGGAAGGCCGGGCACAGCCTGATCAAGCAGAAGATGGCCGAGACCGGGGCCCTCTTGGCCGGCGAGATGAGCGGGCACATGTTTTTCAAACACCGCTGGTTCGGCTTTGACGACGGCATCTATGCCAGCCTGCGCCTGGCCGAGCTCCTGGCCGCCGACCCCCGGCCCCTGTCCACCTGGCTGGCCGACCTGCCGCCGGTGGTCTCCACCCCCGAGATACGGGTGGAGTGCCCCGACGAGATCAAGTTCGCGGTGGTGGACCAGGTGAAACAGTCCCTGGCCCCGGGCAACGAGATCATCGACGTGGACGGGGTGCGGGTGAACTTTGACGACGGCTGGGGCTTGGTGCGCGCCTCCAACACCCAGCCGGCCTTGGTGCTGCGCTTCGAGGCGGTGAGCCGCCAGCGCCTGGAGCAGATTCGCGAGCTGGTGGAGAGTGCGGTGCAAAAGGCCAAGGCGCAACTCTAGGCGCCCCGCCTCAGCCGCGCCGGGCTTGCCCACCAAAGGCGCCTCCCCCCGCGGCCCCGCACAAGAACCGCCCGCCGGAGCGCTCCGGCGGGCGGTGGGTTTTCGTGGCCATGGGGCCTTACACCAACTCGGCTAAATCCTGGTAGACCTGCTCGGCGTGGCCCTTGGCCTTTACCTTGGGGTAGACCTTGAGCAACTTACCGCCAGCGTCGGCGATAAAGGTAGAACGGATGGGACCGTGGGTCACCTTGCCGTACATCTTCTTTTCGCCCCAGGCGCCGAGGGCCTGGATCAGCTTGGTCTCCGGGTCGGCCAACAGGGGGAACTTCAGCCCCAGCTTGTCGGCGAACTTGCGGTGGCTGGCCACCTTGTCGCGGCTGAGCCCCACCACGTTGAACCCCCGCCGCCGAAACTTGGTGAGTCTCTCCTGAAACTCCGAGGCCTCGGCGCTTCAGCCGCTGG
>JAMOVV010000013.1 GCA_027067385.1 Desulfarculaceae bacterium | reverse complement strand
GATCGGCATCTCATCAACACCCTGGCCGACCGGGTGGCCTACGTGGCCGGCGGCCAGGTGACGGTGCTGCCGGGCAACTACGACGACTTCCATAGGCTGTGGAAAGACCGCCTGGCCCCGGCCGCGTCCCAGCCCAAGCAAGCGAACCAGGGCCAGGCCAAGCCCGCCGCCGCCCGGCCCAAGGGCAAGAATAAGCGCGGCCCCAAGAGCGCGGCCCAAAAGCGGGCCGAGGCCGAGGCCCGCAACCGCCTCTACCGTCGCATCAAGCCGCTCAAGACCAAGATCGCCCAGGCGGAGGCCGCGGTGGACGAGATAAGCGAGCGCCTGGACCAGTTGGTCCAGGAGATGGCCGACCCCGAGGTTTACCAGGACAGCGAGCGCTTCAGCCGGCTCAGCCAGGAGCACGCCGCCCTCACCCGCCGCCTGGAGCGCAACACCGTGCGCTGGGAAGAACTTTCGCTCAAGCTGGAAGAGCTGCAACAGGCCCAGGACTAAAACGCCGCGTTTTACCTTTCCGCCTCACTTTCTGTACAATGCACTCTGAACCAACCCATGCCGGCCCTCACCAGCAGGGGGCTGCATAGCCAATTTATCCAGGGAGCAAGAATTGCGACGGCCACGTTCCATACTAATAACCGGCGCGGCACGGGGACTGGGCGCCGCCCTGGCCCAGGCCTACGCTGGACCCGACGTCCACCTATTCATCAACGACCTGCGCGCCGAAAAACTGGCCCAGACCGCGGAGGCCTGCCGCGAATCCGGGGCCGCGGTACAGGACGTGGTGCTGGACGTAAGCGACCGGCGGGCCATGCAAGAGTGGATCGGCTCGGCAGACGATACCCGTCCCCTGGACTTGGTGATAGCCAACGCGGCCATCAGCCACGGCACGGTGAACAACCTGGAGAGTCCCGAGCAGGTGTACCAGGTATTCGAGGCCAACCTCACGGGCGCCCTCAACACCGCCCTGCCGGCCCTGGAGTTGTTCCGCTCCCGGGGCGAGGGGCATATCGCCTTGCTCAGCTCCCTGGCCGAGGTGCGGGGCCTGCCGGTGGCCCCGTCCTACTGCGCCTCCAAGGCGGCCATCCGGGTTTTCGGGGAGGGGCTGGCCTCGCTGGTGCGCCGCGAGGGCGTGCTGGTCACCACCATCATCCCCGGCTTCATGAAGACGCCCATGAGCGGCGGCAACCAGTACGCCATGCCCTTGGTGGTCGACCTGGACCAAGCGGTGCGCAAGATCCAGCGCGGGCTGGCCAAGGGGAAAACCCGCATATCCTTCCCCTGGCCCATGACCTTCGGCGCCTGGTTGTTGAAGCTGGCCCCCCAATCCCTGGTAGACCGCGTGGTGGCGGTTAAAAAGTAACCCGCCGCCTAATCAACGGCCGGGCCGCAGCCGGTCCCACAGGCCCCGGGGCAGGCGCAGCCCTTGGTCCGGGCAGTGTTCCAGGCAGCAATAGCACTCCAGGCAAAGCTCCCTGTCCAGGCGGACGGTTCCCTCTTGCAGGCTCAGGGCGCCGGCCGGGCAGGACTGCACGCACAGGCCGCAGGCCCGGCAGTTGGCCGGCACGGTCCGGGGCTTGGCCTCCAGGAGACGCGCCATGAGGCGACCGGTGATCTTGGGGGGCAGCAGGCGCTGGGCCGAGCGGAACTGGAAGCTCATGGGCAGGGCGAAGCGGACTCCGGGCAGGCGGTCCCACTGCGCCCCGACCAGCTCTATCTCCGCCGGGCCGGCCGCGCCCAACCCGGCCTGGTGGGCCAGGGTGACCGTGGCCACCGCGCCGGGGTCCAGGCCCATCAGGCGGCAGGCCAGGTAGTCAGCGGCCACCGCGTCGTGGCTGGCGATGATGAGCCCCAGCTCCTTGGCCCGACCCTGGGAGGGGCCGTTGCCCTCCATGCCCACCACCGCGTCGAGCACGTTTAGCGCCGGGACGATGGCCGAAAAAATATCCACCAGGGCCGCGGACATGAGCCGGCCGGTGGGCGCGGCGATGTGCACGTCGCGCTTCAAGGACCCGGGCAGCAGGCCCAGGCAGTTCTTCACCGCGCCGGTCATGCCGGTGAGCATGTGGGTCTTGAGCTTGGGCAGGTTGACCACCGCGTCCACCTGGTCCAAGACCCGGCTCACCCGGAAGCTGGGCAGCACCAGGGACGTGCGGCCCTGGACCTGCTTGAGCCCCAGGGTCTCCAGGTTCAGCAGGTCGGCGCCCAGTTCCTGGGCCACCCGGTCCAGCCCCATGCGGCGATAGACCCGCTCGGCCCGGTCGTAGGTGCCGATGCCACCCGAATCGGCGATGACCAACTCGGCCTGGTGATGGGCCTGCAGGTAGCGCCCCACCGCGGCGGTCACCTCGGCCCGGGTGTTTATCGGCTCGTCCGGGCCGCTGGAGGCGGCCAGGCAATTGGGCTTGAGCAGAATCCGGCCGCCGGCCGGCAGGGGTAGCGGCTCCAGGTTGCTCAGCACCCGCTCCACCGCCGCCTGCACCACCTCGGGCTGGTAGTTGCCGCAACGGGCCAAGGCTACCCGGCTCTGGGGTCTATCCACCGTAGCGCCCTCCCCGCACCACCTCAGTCCAACCCCAGGTCGCGTTCCAGCTCCGCCGCCTCGGCCTCCAGCCGGGCGCGCTCCTCATCGCCCAGGTCCTCCCGCTCCAGCTCGCGCTTGATGGCCATGAGCCGCAGCCCGCCACCGTAAGCCGCGCATCCGCCTTTAACCGCTGTCATAGGTCACCGCCGTTTCCGCCCTGGTTGCCGCCGCAGAGTCAAACATGCTACATCAAAACCATCTGGTGCCCGGCGCACCAAAAGTAGACGGAAATTATATACCCATGCCCCACACTTCGTACAACCCGCCCCGGCCCGAGGCGGTGAGTTTCGCGCGCCTGGCCGGCGCGGCCCTGGGCACCATGTGCGGCGACGCCCTGGGCATGCCGGTGGAGGGCTGGTCGGCCGCGGCCATCGCCCAGGCGCACGGCCGGCTGGAACGCATGCTGCCGGGCCGGCTGCCGGCCGGGCACTATACCGACGACTCCCAGATGATGGTGGCCATCTTAGAGAGCCTGGCGGCCAAGGGACGGCTGCAGCCGGACCACCTGGCCCAGCGCTTCCTGGCCCGCTTTGAGCCAAAACGCGGCTACGGGGGGCGCATCTTCGGGGTGATGCGGCGCATCGCCGAGGGCCAGCCCTGGGACCAGGTGGGCACCGACTCCTTTGGCAACGGCGGAGCTATGCGGGTGGGCGTGGTGGGGGCCTTCTTCGCTGATGACGACCAGGCCATCGGCCGCGCGGCCCTGGACCAGTGCCGCATAACCCACCACCACCCCCAGGGCCTGGCCGGGGCGGCGGCCATGGCCCTGGCGGTGGGCCTGGCCGCCCGGCTGGGAGCGGCCGGCCGGCCGCATCAAGGCGCGGGCATGGTAGAGTACCTGGTGGACATGGTGCGGCCGCTGGATGAGCACAGCGCCAGCCGTCTGGCCCGGCTGGCCGCCCTGCGGCTCGATCGACCAGGGGACCTGCGCCGGGCGCTCACCGCCGAGTTCGCCTGCGACGTCACCGCGGCCGAGAGCGTCCCCCCGGCCATCGGCGCGTTTTTGGGCAGCCGCTCGGCCGCCGAAGCCATCGTCCTGGCCGTGTCCCTCGGCGGGGACACCGACACCATCGGGGCCATGGCCGGAGCCCTGGCCGGGGCCTACTGGGGGGTGGACACCCTGCCCTCTTCCTGGCTGGAGGCCCTGGAAAACCAAGAGACCGGGCGGGATTACGTGCTGGGGCTCTGCCGTCGGGCCCTGGCGGCAAAATCGACCTTGACTAAATCACACTGGCCTGATACATCATCGGGGTTCGTGCAACGGGCTGCTAGCTCAACTGGCAGAGCAACGGACTCTTAATCCGTAGGTTCG
>JAMOVV010000012.1 GCA_027067385.1 Desulfarculaceae bacterium | reverse complement strand
GACAACATCGACATAGGCCAGGCGCGCAAGATACTAGACGCCGACCACTACGACCTGGAAAAGGTGAAGAAGCGCATCCTGGAGTACCTGGCGGTGCGCAAGCTCAACCCGGACATGAAGGGACCCATCCTCTGCTTCGTGGGCCCCCCCGGCGTGGGCAAGACCTCCCTGGGCCGCTCCATCGCCCGGGCCATGGGACGCAAGTTCGTGCGGCTTTCCCTCGGCGGGGTGCGCGACGAGGCCGAGATACGCGGCCACCGCCGCACCTACGTGGGGGCTCTGCCGGGACGCATCATCCAGTCCCTGCGGCGCACCACCACCCGCAACCCGGTATTCATGCTCGACGAGGTGGACAAGATCGGGGCCGACTTCCGCGGCGATCCCTCCAGCGCCCTGCTGGAGGTGCTGGACCCGGAACAGAACTTCAGCTTCAGCGACCACTACCTGGACCTGGCCTTCGACCTGTCCAAGGTGATGTTCATCACCACCGCCAACGTGCTAGACACCATCCCGCCGCCGCTGCGCGACCGCATGGAGATAATCGAGATACCCGGCTACACCGCCGAGGACAAGCTCAAGATCGCCAAGCGCTACCTGGTGCCCCGCCAGCGCAAGGAACACGGGCTCAAGGCCAAGCAACTGGTCATCGCCGACGCGGCCCTGAAACTGCTCATCTCCGGCTACACCCGCGAGGCCGGGCTGCGCAACCTGGAGCGCGAGATCGGCGCCCTGTGCCGCCACAGCGCCCGCATGATCGCCGAGGGCGAGGCCGAAAAGGTCAGGATCAACGCCGGCGACGTGGAGAACATCCTGGGGCCGCGCAAGATCACCCCGGACGTGGCCATGCGCACCGCGGTGCCCGGCGTGGCCACCGGCATGGCCTGGACCCCCACCGGCGGCGATATCCTCTTCGTGGAGGCCACCGCCATGCCCGGCAAGGGAGCCCTGACCCTCACCGGCCAGCTCGGCGACGTGATGAAAGAATCGGCCCAGGCCGCGGTGAGCTACGCCCGCTCCAAGGCCGACGAGTTGGGCATCGACAGCGATGAGCTGATGAAGCGCGACCTGCACATCCACGTGCCGGCCGGGGCCATACCCAAGGACGGACCCAGCGCCGGGGTCACCATCTTCACCGCCCTGCTGAGCCTGCTCACCGACCGCACCGTCAAGCCCGACGTGGCCATGACCGGCGAGATAACCCTGCGCGGCCACGTGCTGCCCGTCGGCGGCATCAAGGAAAAAGTCCTGGCCGCCCAGCGCGCCGGCATCCGCACCATCATCATGCCGGCCAAGAACCAGCCCGACCTGGTGGAGGTGCCCTCGCGGGTGAAAAAGAGCATCAAGTTCATCTTCGCCAACACCGTCGACGAGGTGGCCCGCGCCGCCCTGGGGCCCAAGCGCAAAACCAAGACCAAGGCCAAAAAGTAGGGTCATGCGTCGTTGGCGTGGATTGGGAATAACCATTTCGATTGTCTTTTCCGAGTAAAATGATGTTGGATTCGTGGGGCGGTCTTGGCCGCGGCTCCCTTGGCTCGGCCAAGGCCACGCGCCAGCATGGGATGAAATTATTTTCCTTGGATAAAGATTAGGTAGTATATTGTCTCCCTATTGTCCTGCTTCGCAGCCGGCCCCGGGGCCGGCCTTGACCGAAACGGGACAATACGATCCCGGCAAAATCCCAGTAAACGGCGAAGAACCCCCATAACCCCGGCCGCGCCCCAACCAGCGAGTGAACATGCCCTACGTGGACCTGCACACCCACACCACCGCCTCCGACGGCAGCCTCACCCCCGCCGAGTTGGTGCGCGCCGCGGCCGACGCCGGCCTGGCCGCCGTGGCCATAACCGATCACGACACCATCGCCGGGGTGGCCGAGGCCTTGACCGCCGGCCGCGAGCTGCCCATAGAGGTCGTACCCGGGGTGGAGATATCCATGGCCGGCGGCCCCAAGGGCTCCATGCACCTGCTGGGCCTGTTCATCGACCACCACAACCCCGACCTCAAGCAATCCCTCCAGCGCCTGCAGGCCGCCCGCGCCCAGCGCAATCCCCGGATCGCCCGGCGCCTGCAAGAGCTCGGCATACCACTGACCATGGATGAAGTCTCGGCCCTGGCCGGCGGCGGACAGGTGGGACGCCCCCACTTCGCCCAGGCGCTCATCGCCCGCGGGGTGGTGGCCAACCGCGGCGAGGCCTTCGGCCGCTTCCTGGCCGCCGGTAAACCGGCCTATGTGGACAAGTTCCGCTTCCAACCGGCCGAGGCCATCGCCATGGTCAAGGCCGCCGGCGGAGTGCCCATCCTGGCCCACCCCGGCCTCCTGGGCCTGGGCCTGGCCGCATTGGAAAACCTGGTGGACGAGCTGGTGTCCCACGGCCTGGCCGGCATCGAGGTCTACTACTCCGAACACCACAACAACCTGGCCCGCCGCCTGGCCGCCCTGGCCGCCCGCCGGGACCTGGTCATCAGTGGCGGCACCGACTTTCACGGCGACAACAAAAAAGACATCCACCTCGGCGTGGGCCGGGGAACCCTGCGGGTGCCCGAGTCTTTGCTCGGCCCCATCCGGCGCCTGGCCACCGACGGAGACCAGGCCCCATGAGCCCCGGCCAACCCCTCCAGCTAACCGTGCTCGGCTCCGGCACCTGCGAGCTGCGGCCTGACGCCTCCTCCCCCGCCCACCTGGTTTCCTGCGGCTCCACCCACCTGCTGCTGGACCTGGGCCAGGGCGCCCTGCGCCGCCTGGTGCAAAGCGGCATCGCCCCCGCGAAACTTACCGCCGTGCTCATCTCCCACCACCACCTCGACCACCTCGCCGACCTGCTGCCCCTGCTCTTTGCCTTAAACTACGACCCGGCCATGCGCACCGCCAACCTCACCATCTGCGCCCACCCCGACCTGCAACCGGTGCTGAGCGCCCTGCAAGGCGCCTTTGACCACTGGCTGGTCCCCCGACACCCCAACGTCTCTTTCACCTGGCTGGCCCCCGGCGACCAGCTCACCCTGGGACCCATCCGCCTCCGCACCGCCGCCGCCGCCCACGTCAACACCTCCCTGGCCTTTCGCCTCCAGACCGCCGACGCCTCCCTGGTCTATCTCGGCGACACCGAACCCACCGGCGAACTGGCCCGCCTGGCCCACCGCACCGACCTGCTCTTGGCCAACTGCGCCGCCACCGACCAAAACCCCAAGCCCGGCCACCTCGGGCCCAGAGCCGCCGGCCGCCTGGCCGCCCGGGCCCGGGCCCGCTCCCTGGTCTTGTGTCATCTCTACCGCGACGTGGACCCGGAAACCGCCCGCCAAGCCGCCGGCCGCGTCTTTGACGGACCCGTGTGGATGGCCTCGGACCGCCAGGTCTTCACCATCGGCCGGGGCGCTGTAACCACGTCACCATAGGCCTTTACGGAATCATTATCGCCCACATCATCCGACTAAATATCTTGACCGTTCACCACCTCTTTTGTTAGGGTGCATGCGGGTCTTTACAAAAAGCCGCCCTCAAAAGCCTCACGCCAGCGGCCTGGTCACCTCCCTCACGCGGGTGGTGCCAGGCGCTCTTGGCCGGCCAAATCGAGCGAGCGCTCGGTCCAGGGGGCCAGGGGGTGTAGGGGGTTCAACCGGCGGCGTAGAAAGAGCCGGCGGTGGTGTGTAAAGAGCCGACCGGCGCCCGAGGTCGGGCGGTGTATGAAGTTGCCCGGCGGCGTGGAAAGAGCCGGCGGTGGTGTGTAAAGAGCCGACCGGCGCCCGAGGCTGGGCGGAATACAAAGAGCCAACCGGCGGTGTCGAGCGAGGCCGGGTGGAGTATCAGGAGTTCACCGGCGGCGTGGAAAGAGTCAACCGGCGCTCGAGGCCGGGCGGTGTGTAACGAGTTCACCGGCGGCGTTTAGCGACAGCGCGCCAACCAGGCTGGAGCAAGCAGGCCCGGCCGGG
>JAMOVV010000011.1 GCA_027067385.1 Desulfarculaceae bacterium | reverse complement strand
TGCCGGTGATCCTGGCCAGCGAGTATCAGGACACCGCCATAGTAGTGAAGGCCCTCAAGGCCGGGGCCGACAATTTCCTGTCCCGGCCCTTTACCATCGATACCCTGCAACGGGTCCTGCGCCGCGCCCTCACCGAAGCCGTTCCCCTGAGCCTGTCGCAATCCCCTGACTGCGACATCAGCCAGAGGACCCGCATGGAAGTCCCCAGCCGGCCGGAGTACGTGGGCTGCCTCTTGTCCTATATAATCCACTCGGCGGTGGCTACCGGTTTTGCCAACAACCGACTGGACGGCGAGCTGCGCCTGGCCCTGGTGGAGGGGATAACCAACGCCATGGAACACGGTAATCGCTGGGATCCGGAGTCCCGGATCACGGTGGAGGTGGAGGCCGAAGGCGGGCGGCTGGCGGTGACCATCACCGACCAGGGTCCCGGCTTTGACTGGCGCGGCCTGCCCGATCCCACCGATCCCCAGCGCCTTACCCAGGAGCGGGGGCGGGGAGTATACCTCATGCGGACAATCATGGACCGGGTGGAGTTCAACCAGGCGGGTAACACGGTGACCCTGGTCAAGTCCGGCGAAAGCGACTAAACTTGGTGTTTCATCTGCCCGCCGGCCGGAAACGGACCGGCTGAAACCTTGGTGTAGGCCCCGCATGGTAAAGACCTTTACTCCCAGCTTTTGCGCCTCTTGCGGCGCGCCCCTGGCCCGGCCCCTGCCCGACGTCGGCGGGGGACCTCCTTTGATGTGCACCGGCTGCGGCATGTCGGTCTACTTAGACCCCAAGCTGGCGGTGGCCGGGGTGGTGCAAACCGGTGGCCGGGTGCTGCTGCTGCGCCGCGCCCAGCGCGACCAGGCCCACGGCCGCTGGATATTGCCCGGCGGCCACGTGGACCGTGGCGAGGAGGTGCGCGGGGCGGTCCTGCGCGAGATTCGCGAAGAGACCGGACTGGCGGCCGAGCTCGACGGCCTGTTGGGGGTCTACTCCTACCCCGGCCACCCGGTGGTGCTCCTGGTCTACCTGGCCCGGGCCAATGGCGGCCGGATCACCGCCAACCGCGAGGCCCTGGATATCGAGCTGTTTAAACCCCAGGACATCCCCTGGGACGAGCTGGGGTACCAATCCACCCACGACGCCCTGCGGGATTGGCTGGCGCATCAGGGGCCGGCGTGAGCCGCGGCCAAGGGTGCGCCAACCACGCCCTAAAAATGCCTTGCGGCCGCCCATGGCGCTTGCTAATTTTTCGCCGGGTCCTTAGCACACGAGGAATGGTTTCATGAAGATCGCGCCGGAGAGACTAGCCGAGCTGAGCCAGGAGCGACGCGCCGCCATAATGCACCGCTCCATGGAAGACATCACCGCCATCTACGACTACATCCGGGGCATCCTCCAGGACGTGCGCACCCGGGGCGACCAGGCGGTGATGCAGGAACTGGCCGAGCTGAAGCCGGGCCTCTCGGCCGGGGACCTGGTGGTGAGCGAGGATGAGCTGGCCGCGGCCTACGACCAGGTGCCGGTGGAGGTGGTGGAGCATCTAAAAATAGCCGCCACCAATATCCGCACCTTCCACGCCGCCCAACTGGAGCGGCCCATGTGGCAGATGCAGGTGGCCCCGGGCATCTTCGCCGGCCGCAAGCACACCCCCCTGGACACGGCCGGCTGCTACGTGCCGGGCATGCGGGCGGTTTACCCCTCCACCGCCCTGATGACCGTGCTGCCGGCGGTGGTGGCCGGGGTGGCCCGGGTGGTGGTCTGCACCCCGCCGGACCAGGGCATGCGGGCCAACCCCTACACCCTGGTGGCCTGCGACATCGCCGGAGTGCGAGAGATATACAAGGTGGGCGGGCCGTGGGCCGTGGGCGCCTTGGCCTATGGCACCGACACCGTGCCCCAGGTGGCCAAGATCGTGGGGCCGGGTAACAAGTACGTCACCGCGGCCAAGATGCTGGTCTACGGCCAGGTGGACATCGACTCGCCGGCCGGCCCCTCCGAGGCCCTGATCCTCTGCGACCGCACCGCCAATCCCGATCACCTGGCCCTGGACTTCCTGTCCCAGGTGGAGCACGGTCCCGACTCGGCCGCCGTGCTGGTCACCGACGACCCCACCGTGGCCCAGGCGGTGTGCGACGAAATCCAGCGCCTCTACCCCGACCTGCCGCGGCGCGAGTTCATCGACCAGAACCTGCGCTACTGCGCGGTGCTGGTGGCCGAGGACATGGACCAGGCCCTGGAGTTCACCAACCAGTACGCCAGCGAGCACCTGCAGATCGTCACCGCCGAGCCCTTTGTCACCCTGCAGGCGGTGCGCCACGCCGGCTCCATCTTCCTGGGGCCCTGGGCCCCGGTGCCGGTGGGTGACTACGCCAGCGGCACCAACCACGTGTTGCCCACCGGCCAGGCGGCGGCCATGTTCAGCGGACTCTCGGTGGACGACTTCATCAAGAAACCCACTTTCCAGTACCTCACCCGCCAAGGGCTTAAGTCCCTGGCCCCCACGGTCACCACCCTGGCCGAGGCCGAGGGCCTGCCCATCCACGCCATGACCATCAAGGCGCGATTAAAGGATTAGGTGAACCGATGAAGATATTGGTAACCGGTGGAGCCGGATTCATCGCCAGCCACGTGGCCCAGGCCTACCTGGACGCCGGTCACCAGGTGGTGGTGCTCGACAACCTATCCTCCGGCACCCGCGACAACCTGCCGCCCGGGGCCCGCTTTATCCAGGCCGACGTGCGCGACCCCGGCCTGGCCGAGTTGCTGGCCGCCGAGCGCTTCGCGGTGATCAACCACCACGCCGCCCAGATATCAGTACCGGCCTCGGTGCAAGACCCCCGTTTCGACGCGGAGGTAAACCTGCTGGGGCTCATCAACCTGTTGCAGGCCGGCACGGCTCACGGGCTGGAGCGCTTCATCTTCATCAGCTCCGGCGGGGCCATCTACGGCGATATGGACGACCCGCCAGCGTCCGAGGACCTGGCCCCGCGGCCGGCCTCGCCCTACGCGGTGGCCAAGCTGGCCGGGGAGTACTACCTGGACTACTTCGCCCAAAACTTCGGCCTGCCCACGGTCACCCTGCGCTACGCCAATGTCTACGGCCCCCGCCAGGTCCCCCACGGCGAGGCCGGGGTGGTGGCCATCTTCATGGACTGCCTCATGACCGGCCGGCCGCCGGTCATCTATCGCCACGCCGAGATGCCCCGGGGCATGGCCCGCGACTACGTGTACGTGGCCGACTGCGTGGCGGCCAACCTGGCCGCCCTGGAGGCGGGCCAAGGAGCCTACAACATCGGCACCGGGGTGGAGACCACCACCCTGGAGCTGTGGCAGACCGTACAGCGGGCCGCCGGGCGCGAGCTGGACCACAGCTTCGGACCGGTGCGCGCCGGTGACATCAAGCGCAGCGCCCTGGACGCCTCCCGCGCGGCCCGGGAGCTGGGCTGGCGCCCGGCCCACGACCTGGCCGCCGGCCTGGCCGAGACCTGGGCCTGGCGCCTGGCCCGGGGATAGTTCTCCCAACCCACCCGGGCCAGGCGGCCGCCGCCGGCCTGATGCCCATAAGCCACAGGGGAGAGATGGACCGCAGACTACGCAGCGCCCTCATCGGCCTGGTGGCCGTGATCCTGGCCGTGGTGTTCACCCACTTCGTGCGCCCGGTCCTCGACCAACCGTTGGCCCCGGAGGAGGTGCCCGGCGACCTGGATATTTTCATCCTGGCCGGCCAGTCCAACATGTCCGGCCGGGGAAGCCTGGACGAGCTGCCGTCGGGCTTTCCCGCCGGGGGCGAGCATATCTATGTATATAGTAACGACGGGCGCTGGCGGCGGGCGGCCGAGCCCCTGGACCACCCGGCCGGCCAGGTGGACCCGGTCTCGCGCGACGACTGGGCCGGAGTGGGTCCAGGCCTGGCCATGGCCGAGGCCCTGGTGCAGCTAGACCCGGGCCGCAAGATCGCCTTG
>JAMOVV010000010.1 GCA_027067385.1 Desulfarculaceae bacterium | reverse complement strand
GCCCAAGCGCTGGGGCTATCCCCTGAATCTCTACGCGGCCATCCTCACCCGGGTGCAACAAAAGGGGCACCGCCTGGTGGCGGCCAACGCCCCCTTGGCGGTGATCCGCAAACTGGCCCACCAGGGACTCAGGGACCTGACGCCCCCGGAGCGCCGGCAACTGGCCCCCTCCCTGGACCTGGCGCCGGGGCCCTATCGCCGGCGCCTGCTGGCCGCTGCGGCCGCCCACGGCATCACCGACCGGTCCCGGCAAGAGGATTTCGTGATCGCCCAAATAGCCCGCGACGAGACCATGGCCCACCACCTGGCCGCCGCGCTGCTGCCCTGGCCGGACAATCCCCGGCGCGCCCTGCTCCTTACCGGCGGCGGCCACCTGGACCGCGGCCAGGGGGTGGTGCCCCGTATCGCCCGCCGCCTGCCCGGGGTGGACATGGTAACGGTGATGCCGCTGTCCCGGGGCTCCCAGCGCATGGTGCCGGGGCCCGGCCAGGGGCCGGTGGTGGCCGACTACCTGGTGGTCACCGCCCCCGCGCCGCGGCCGCCACGCCTGGGGATCATCATCAAGCCCCAGGCCGGGGGCATAAGGATCGTGCGGGTGCTGCCGGGCTCCCGGGCCCAGGCGGCGGGCATGCGCGCCGGCGACCTCATGGTGGCCATCGACGGCCAAAAGATCGCCACGCCCCGGGATATCTTCACCATCATCATTAAGGCGCCCTACCAGCCGCACCGCTACCGCCTGCAACGCGGCGGCCACCCGGTGGATATCACCATAACCATTCCCCGGCCACGCCGGTGACTCCGGCTTTAGCGATTGCCTTAAACCAGGGCGTTTGTTAGATTAAATAGATAATAGCTACGAATAATTCGGCGTTTTCCACGGCGGTTTCCCGGTGTGATGCTTGTTTGAAACCCCTTGCCGGCCAATGGGAGGAGCAGTCCATGGAAGTTAACGTCACCACCGAAGGCCAAAAGGCCCGGATTACCGTTTCCGGCAACATCGATGAGCGCGGCGCCGAAGAACTCAAGCGTCGGTTCCTGGACCTGGACATCCCCAAAATCAAGGACGTGGTGCTGGATTTCTCCGAGGTGACCTTCGTGGGCTCAGCCGGTATCGGCAAGCTCTTGCTGTTGTACAAAAACTTGGCCCCGCACGGCGGCAGCATCCGCATTGAGAATATGTCCAAAGACATTTACACCATGTTCAAAGTAGTAAAATTGGACAAGGTTTTCGACATCTCGGCCATCCAGTAGCCCCGCGGCCGGCGCGGGCCCGCGGGAGAACGCGGTGGCAACCAGGATGCCGCACGCGACCCAACGGCCCGGCGGCGAGATGACAATCCCGGCGCCCGGCCCGCCTCCCCGACCGGGCAGGCAAGTCTTCATGTTTGGTCCGGCCCATGCTTTTCAGGAAGTCACGCCCCAGACCACGACAAACCAAGACTCCCTCTATCCGCTCGTTGAAGTTGAGCGACCACGAGTTTGACCAGCTCCGCCGCCTGGTACGGGACCACGCCGGCATCAAGCTGAACCAAAAAAAACGCGCCCTGGTGGTGAGCCGTCTTTCCCAGCGCCTGCGCGACCTGGACCTGGAGAATTTCTCGCAGTACATCGACCTGCTACAAAACGCGAACTCCGATGACGAGTTGATCAGGATGATCAACCGCATCACCACCAACAAGACCGACTTCTTTCGCGAGCAACACCACTTCACCTTTCTCACCCAGACCGTGCTGCCCGAGGTGGTGCGGCGGACGGCCGGCGGCGGCCCCAAGAAACTGCGCGCCTGGTCGGCCGGCTGCTCCTCCGGGGAAGAGCCCTACTCCTTGGCCATCACCATCAGCCAGTTCTTCCAGGACCGCCCTGGCTGGGATTGCAAGATACTGGCCACCGACCTGGACACCAACATGCTGGCCCGCGCCGCGGCCGGGGTCTACGACAGCAAGCGCCTGGCCCCGGTCCCTAAGCACCTGCGCGAGCGCTATTTCACCGTCCAGCGCCAGGACGGTCTAACCCTTTACCAGGTCAAGCCGGAGATCAAGCGCATGGTCCTGTTTCGCAAGTTCAACCTGATGACCCCCGAGTTCCCCCTGAGAAACCAACTTGATTTTATATTCTGCCGCAACGTGATGATCTATTTCGGCACTGCGGACCGGCTCCGCATAGTGACCAACTTCCACCGCTTGATCCATCCGGAAGGCTACCTCTTCGTGGGGCATTCGGAATCGCTGATGATGGTGCCGGATCTCTTCAAGCACGTGGAGTCGACCATATATAAAAGACAATAGTCCCCACCGTCCGTCCGGGTGCCGGGCCAGGCAAATTGGGGGGATTCTGCCGCGACGATTGGGGTAGAATAAAAAGTTGAGTCCCCAAGACGCCCCCCGGCTCGCGCCGACAGGGCAAGCTGCTAAACCAGCGAGGCTTTTGATCACATGTCTGACACCCCGCCCGCCACCATCCTCATCGTTGACGACGCCCGCCTTAACCGGGTGCTCTTGGAAACCAAGCTGGCCGGTGAGGGCTACCGCTTTGTGCAGGCGGCCAACGGCCAAGAGGCGGTGGCCCGGCTGGCCGACAACCCGGAGATAGACCTCATCCTCCTGGACCTGATCATGCCGGGCATGGATGGTTACGCCTTTTTGCAATGGCGGGCCTCCAACCCCCGGGCCCAAAAGGTGCCGGTGATCGTCAACAGCTCGCTGGATGATTTCGACTCCATTGTCAGGGCCCTGCAGATGGACTCTTACGACTACTTCACCAAGCCGCTGTCAGACGACGACCTGCGCTACATCCTGCCCCTGAAGATACGCAACGCGGTAAACAGCAAGCGGCTCATGGAAGAGACCACCCGGCAAAACGAGATGATGCAACAAGAACTGGACCTGGCCGCCCGCTACCAGGGCTTCCTTCTACCCGATGACAGCGACCTGCCGGGGGTGCGGATCACTTTTCATTTTCAACCCTGCAGCAAGGTAGGCGGGGACTACTTCGATTTCTTAGAGATCGGCCAGGACAAGGTGGGCTTCGTGGTGGCCGACGTGTCGGGCCACGGGGTGGCCGCGGCCATGACCGCCTCCATCGTCAAGGCCCTGCTACCCGGCTACCTGGCCGGCCAGGGCTCACCGGGCCGGGCCCTGGAGGCGCTCAACGACGACCTGGTGCGGCTCACCCAGGAAGACAGCTTCGTCACCTGCTTCGCGGCCATCTACGACCGGCCGCGCCAGGTCCTCACCTGGTCCACCGCCGGCCATCCCCCGGCCATCTTCCTGCGGCCCGGCCGCCAACCCGAACAGCTGGTCTACAGCTCGATGTTCTTGGGGGTCTTCGCAAGCGACCAGGTGGAGGTGGCCTACGCCGACCAAGCCCTGCCGGTGGCGGCCGGTGACCGCCTGGTGCTCTACACCGACGGGCTCACCGAAAACCCCAACCCGGCCGGCGAGCAGTTTGGCCTCCAGCGCCTGGAGAAGATCGTGGCCCAGGGCGGCAACAAGACCATCGAGGAACTCAAGCGCTACCTGCAAGCCAGCCTGGTGGAGTTTTCCCGGGGGGTTTTCCCCGACGATGTCGCCATAATCCTGGCCGAGTTCTAGTTATGAGCCAGGCAAACCAAAACATCCCCACCGAGCCATCGGACCTGGCCGGCCGCAGCATATTGCTGGTGGACCACGAACCGCAAACGATAGAGGAACTGCGCCGCGGCCTGGGCCGGTTGGGCCTGGTGGTGCACAGCGTAGCCAGCGGCAAAGAGGCGCTGAGCTTTTTTCAGCGACAACTGGTGGACCTGGTGCTGAGCCGCATGACCCTGCCGGACATGGGCGGGTTGGAGCTGCTGCAGCACCTCAAGGACCTGAGCCCCACCCTGCCGGTGATCCTGGCCAGCGAGTATCAGGACACCGCCATAGTAGTGAAGGCCCTCAAGGCCGGGGCCGACAATTTCCTGTCCCGGCCCTTTACCATCGATACCCTGCAACGGGTCCTGCGCCGCGACCTCACCGAAGCCGTT
>JAMOVV010000009.1 GCA_027067385.1 Desulfarculaceae bacterium | reverse complement strand
TCTGCGGCCCGGCGGGAGTCGTAGATCACAAATGGCACCGGCTCGGTGGTGTGGGTCTTCACCTCAAGCGGGGTGTAGTGGTCGGTGGCCAGGAGCACCCGGTGATCGCCAAGCCCTTGCAGCCCCGCCATGACCGGCCCCACCACCTGCTGGTCAAAAAGCTCTATGGCCTTGAGTTTGTTGTCAAACACCCCGGAGTGCCCCGCCTCGTCCGGGGCCTCCACGTGCACGAAGGCCAAATCCTTGTGCTTGAGCTCCTCCAGGGCGGCGGCCACCTTGCCGGCGTAGTTGGTGTCCAGCCAGCCGGTGGCGCCCTCTACGGTCACCGGCTCCAGGCCCGAGAGCACCCCCAGGCCGTGGATCAGGTCCACGGCGCTGATGGTGAGCCCCGTGAGCCCGAAGCGCTCCTGAAAGGTGGGCAGGCTGGGTTTGGTGCCCTGGCCCCACAGCCAGATGGAGTTGGCCGGGTTGAGCCCCTGGGCGCGGCGCTTCTGGTTCAGGGGATGGTCTGCCAGCACCCGCCAGGAGCGCCGGGTGAGCTCGGTCACCGCGGCCAAGGGCCCCTCGTCCTGGAGCACGTCGTCCACCGGCTGGCCGCTGCGGTCGTGCGGCGGCACGGTGGCGGCCTTGAGCGGGCCGTCCTGCCAGACCAGCAGGTGCCGGTAGCTCACGCCGGGATGGAAGCGCAGCCCCGGCCGGCCCAGGGCTTGGTCCAGGGCACGGATCAGCCCCGCGGCGGTGTCGCTGTCGATGTGGCCGGCGCAGTAGTCGGCCATGATCACCCGGCCGTCCCGCTGCTCGATGGTCACCAGGTTGCAGCGGAAGGCGATCTCACCGGGCCCCAGGTCCACCCCCATGGCCGCGGCCTCGATGGGCGAGCGGCCGGTGTGGTAGCGGGCCGGGTCGTAGCCCAGAAGCGACATGTTGGCGGTGTCAGAGCCCGGCTCCATGCCCGGGGGTATGGTCTGGGCCAGCCCCACCCGGCCCTGCCGGGCCAGGCGGTCCATGTTGGGGGTATGGGCGATCTCCAGAAGGGTGCGGCCCCCCTGCTCGGGCAGGGGACGGTCGCCCATGCCGTCGCCCACCAGGATCAGGTACTTCACGGCAAGTCCTCCCCCCGCTCAGGCCCGGCGGATGAGCCGGGTGGGCTCGGCGATGACCGGCAGCTGGTCGATCTCCTTCAAGGCGGCGCGCACCGCCTTCTCCCGGGCCTCGTGGGTGACCATGACGATGTTCACCGGCCCGGAGCTGCTGCGGCCCTTTTGGATCACGCTCTTGATGGAGATGCGGTGGTCGGCCAGCACCCGGCTCACCGTGGCCAGCACGCCGGGCTGGTCCAGGGCCAGGCAGCGGAAGTAATATTGGCAGGCCGTGTCGTCCATGGGGGCGATCTCAAGCCGCCCGCCCTCGGCCCCGGCGTCGCCCAAGGGCGGCACCCGGTCGGGGCAGCCGGCCACGATGCCCCGGGCCAGGTCCATGACGTCGCCCATCACGGCGCTGGTGGTGGGCCGCCGGCCGGCGCCCTGGCCGTAGAGCAGCACGTCGCCCACCCAGTCGCCGTGGATGTGCAGGGCGTTGAAGGGTCCCTCGATGGAGGCCAGCACGTGGTCGGCGGGCACCAGGGCCGGGTGCACCCGGGCCTCCACCTTGCCGCCCAGGTTGCGCAGGATGGCCAAGAGCTTTACCCGATAGCCGAACTCGCCGGCCAGTTGGATGTCCACCGGTTCGATGGCGCTGATGCCCTCGGTGTAGATGTCGGCGATGTCGGGCTGGGCGCCGGTGATCAGGGCGGCCACGATGGCCAGCTTGTGGGCGGTGTCCAGTCCCTCCACGTCCATGGTGGGGTCGGCCTCGGCGTAGCCCTTGGCCTGGGCCTCGGCCAGCACCTCCTGGAAGGGAGCGCCCTCGCTGGTCATGCGGCTCAGGATGTAGTTACAGGTGCCGTTAAGGATGCCCAGGCAGGAGACGATGCAATCGGCGGCCAGGCCCTCGCGCAGGGAGCGGATGAGCGGTATGCCCCCGCCCACCGCGGCCTCGAAGGCCACGCCCACCCGGTGCTGGCGGGCGGCGGCGAAGATCTCCACCCCGTGGTGGGCCAAAAGCATCTTGTTGGCGGTGGCCACCTGCTTGCCGGAGTTGATGGCCTTGAGCATGAAGCTGCGGGCCGGCTCCAGGCCGCCGATGAGCTCCACCACGATGTCTATCTCGGGGTCGTCCAACACGGCGCCGGCGTCGGTGGAGAAGCGCTCGGGCGGTATGCCCTGGTCCCTGGCCAGGGCCGGGTCCAGATCCACCGCCCGTTCCAGCACCAGTTCGGCGCCCAGGCGGCTGGAGAGGCGCTGTTTCTCCTCGAGCAACATGCGGGCCACCCCGCCGCCCACCGTGCCCAGGCCCAAAAGGCCCACTTTGACGCATCGCTGGGACATGGTCTGGTCAACCTTTCTGCAGGAAACGGCGCAGGCCGCGGATGGCCTGGTTGGTGCGCTGCTCGTTCTCCACCAGGGCGAAGCGCACGTAGTCGTCGCCGTAGGGTCCGAAGCCCAGGCCGGGGCTCACCGCCACCTTGGCCTCCTTGATGAGCAGCTTGGAGAACTCCACCGAGCCCAGGTGGCGGTAGGGTTCGGGGATCTTGGCCCAAAGGAACATGGTGGCCTTGGGCGGCTGAACCGGCCAGCCGGCCCGGTTGAGCCCCCGCACCAGGGTGTCGCGCCGGCGACGGTACACATCCACGATCTCCTGCACGCAGCTCTGGTCCTGATTCAGCGCGATGATGCCGGCGATCTGGATGGGCTGGAACACGCCGTAGTCCAGGTAGCTCTTGATGCGGGTGAGCGCCTGGACCAACTGGGGGTTGCCCACGCAAAAACCCAGGCGCCAACCGGCCATGGAGTAGGACTTGGACATGGAGAACAGCTCCACGGCGATATCCTTGGCGCCGGGCACCTCCAGGATGCTGGGGGCCCGGTAGCCGTCGAAGCAAAGGTCGGCGTAGGCGAAGTCGTGCACGATCCAGATCTTGTGCTCCCGGCAGAACTCCACCAGCTTGGTCATGAACTCCAGGTCCACCACCGTGGTGGTGGGGTTGTGGGGAAAACTGATGATGAGCATCTTGGGCTGGGGCCAGGTCTGCCGGATGGCGGTGAGCAGCTCCTCCAGGAAATCCCCGCCGGGCAATAGCGGCACCGAGCGCAGGTCGCCGCCGGCGATGACCACGCTGTAGGGGTGGATGGGATAGGTGGGGCTGGGCACCAGCACCACGTCGCCGGGTCCGATGGTGGCCAGCACCAGGTGGCTGAGCCCCTCCTTGGCCCCGATGGTGGCCACGGCCTCCAAATCCGGGTCCAGTTCCACCCCGTAGCGCCGCTGATACCAATTGCATATGGCGTGCCGTAGCTTGGTGATACCCTTGCTGGCCGAGTAGCGGTGGTTGGTGCCCTTGCGGGCCGCCTCCACCAGCTTGTCCACGATGTGCTGCGGGGTGGGTATGTCCGGGTTGCCCATACCCAGATCGATGATGTCCTCGCCCCGGTGCCGCGCCTCCATCTTGAGGTCGTTGACCACGGCGAAGACATACGGCGGCAGGCGTTTCATGCGGCGGAATTCTTGCATTTCCCCCATCTCTTTTCGGCTGGAGTTGACGGCCGTTGCCCGCGGGGCAATCCCCTTTGGAGCCGTAAAAACATTAACTTGTGAGGTTATCCCAGGGCGGGGCGGGTGTCAAGTGGCCCCCCGGCGGGGACTGGCGGGCTTAACCGGTTGATTCCAATGACAAAGGTGTGCCCCGGTGCCTGGCCGGCCGCGGTCTTCACGGCGCCGGGGGGGCGTCTTGTCCCAGGCTGTCGGCCACCAGGCGCCCGTTCTCCAGGGCCAGCACCCGCCGGGCCAGGCGCCGGGCCTGCCCGCGGCCGTGGGTGACCAGAAACACGCTGCATCCCCGGGCGGGCAGTCCGGTGATGATGCGTTCGAAGACCCGGCTGCTGTTGGGGTCCAGGTTGCTGAAAGGCTCGTCCAGGAGCAGCACCTTGGGCTCCAGCACCAGGGCCCGGGCCAGGGCCACCCGCTGGGTTTCGCCGCCGGAGAGGGTCCGGGCCCGGCGGTTCTCCAAGCCGGACAGCCCCACCTGCTCCAGGGCGCGGCCCACCAGTTCCC
>JAMOVV010000008.1 GCA_027067385.1 Desulfarculaceae bacterium | reverse complement strand
CACCCATCCACATGATAAAGGCGGTACCGGCGGTGAGGCTGATCATGGTCATGAGGCGGAAGGACCATCCGGGGTCGGGCACGATGGGTGCGCCGGCGCGGCTGGCCTGGCCTTCCAGGAAGTAGGCGATACCCAGGCCCTGCACCAGGGCCAGGGCCACGGTGCCGTAGCGGGAGTACTGGGTGATTTTTTTACGTCCGGCGTCGCCTTCTTTTTTGAGGCGGGCCAGGTGTGGGACCACCACGGTGAGCAGTTCCAGGATGATCGACGCGCTGATGTAGGGCATGATGCCCAGGGCGAAGATACTCATACGCTCCAGGGCGCCTCCGGAGAAGACGTCCAGGAGTCCCATCACCGTGCGGTGCAGTTCTTTGAACAGCTCGGCCAGGGCGGTGGCATCCACCCCCGGCACGGGCACGGCGCAGCCCACCCGGTACACGGCGAGCATCAACAGGGTAAAGAGCACCCGCCGTTTAAGCTCGGGGATGCGCGCGATATTTCCCAGCCCGGATACCGCCACTTTATACCAACTCCACGCTGCCTCCGGCGGCCTCGACCTTGGTCTTGGCGCCTGCGCTGATGCGGTCTACTTTTATCGTGAGGGCACGATCCAGCTCACCTTTACCCAGGAGCTTTATAACGTCGAAGGCTCCCTTGATGAGTCCGGCTTCGGCCAAGGCCTGGGCGTCGACCACGCTACCGGGTTCGAAGCGCCGCAGGTCCTGCACATTGACTTCGGCGACCTTGGTACGGAAGGGGTTTTTGAAGCCCCGTTTGGGCAGACGCCGTTGCAGGGGCATCTGACCGCCCTCGAAACCACGGGCCACGCCCCCGCCGCTGCGGGAGTTTTGGCCCTTGGAGCCCCTGGTGGAGCTATGGTTACCGTGCCCGGAGCCCTGTCCGCGCCCGATACGCTTGGGCTTTTTGCGGGAGCCGGCCGGTGGTTTGAGTTCGTTTAGCTTCATGAGAGGCCTCTTTTACTCAGTCCTCGATTACCCGCACCATGTAGCTGACCTGTCTGATCATGCCACGCACGGCCGGGGTATCCTCGAGGGTCACGGTCTTATGCATTTTGGTCAGGCCCAA
This sequence comes from Desulfarculaceae bacterium, assembly GCA_027067385.1. Taxonomy (GTDB): domain Bacteria; phylum Desulfobacterota; class Desulfarculia; order Desulfarculales; family Desulfarculaceae; genus JAMOVV01. The sequence continues at coordinate 1,489 of JAMOVV010000008.1, read as the reverse complement.
GCCGCGCATGGTGGCGCGGTGCTTGGGTTTGCGTCCGATGACGCTTTTTATCTGCTGCACCTTGATGGTCTTTTTTTCTGCCATTGCCCTCTACCTCGCCGCCGGATTAGACCGCGACTTCCTTGGCATCCAGGCCGCGTTTTTTAGCGATCTGCGCAGCGTTTTTGCAGCTACGCAGGCCCTGCATGGTGGCCTTGACCACGTTATGGGGGTTATGGGTGCCCAGGCACTTGGTCAGGATATCGGTGATACCGGCGGCCTCCAACACGGCGCGCACGGCGCCGCCGGCGATGACCCCGGTACCCGGCCCGGCCGGTTTGAGCAGCACCCGTCCGGCCCCGTATTTGCCGATGACCTGGTGGGGGATGGTGCCGTCGACCAGGGGTATGGGCTTCATATCGCGCTTGGCTCTTTCGACGCCTTTGCGGATGGCCTCGGGCACTTCGTTGGCCTTGCCCAGTCCGAAGCCCACGTTGCCCTCGCCGTCGCCGACGACCACCACCGCGGAGAAGGAGAAGCGGCGGCCGCCCTTGACCACCTTGGCCACGCGGTTGATGTGAACCACCTTATCGATGAGACCGTCGTCAAATTCGCGGTCCCGCCTCGGTCTCCGTGCTTTGCGTTTGTCCAGCAAGATTTCGTTCCTTGGCTATTCGCGCAAAAAAACCGGTTGCGCCCCCGGTGGGCGGGGTTGCCCTTAATACCCGGAGGGGTTAGAACTCCAGTCCGGCCTCGCGGGCCGCCTCGGCCAGGGCCTTGACCCGGCCGTGGTACAAGAACCCGTTGCGGTCGAAGACCACCTTGGTTACGCCGGCGGACTTGGCCGCTTCGGCCACGGCGCGCCCCACTTTGGCGGCGGTGGCGACATTGCCCTTGTGCCCGTCTTCGGCGGCCAGGTCGCCGCCGCGGCTGCTGGCGGCGGCCAGGGTTACTCCCTTGGTATCGTCGATCACCTGGGCGTACATATGATTGAGCGAGCGAAAGACGGTGAGGCGGGGACGTTCACTGGTGCCCCGCACCTGGTTTTTAACCCGCGCCTTGCGCTTGGCCCAAGCAGCTTTCCTTGGATTGGTCTTGCCCATGTTTTGAACCTCTATCTTTAATGCGGGCCCATTATCGCCCGCTGGCTTTCTTTCTGCGACGGCCGGTTGGCCTGGCTGCGGCCCGCTATGGCCACCGTGCGCGGCTGGCTGGCCCTTAATCGCTTTGGCCCTTTACCCACTCCCGGCCTCGTTCGGCCCCGTGTCTCGCCCCCGTCTAGCCCGGTCTCGCCTTGGCTCTTTCGCCTCGCCCCCGTCTAGCCCGGTCTCGCCTTGGCTCTTTCGCCTCGCCCCGTCTGGCCACGTCTCGCCCTGGCCCCGTATCGCCTCGTCCCGTCTGGCCCGGTCTGGCCTTGGCCCCGTATCACCTCGTCCCGTCTGGCCCGGTTTGGCCTTGGCTCAGCCCCGGTTACTTGATGCCGGCCTTGCCCACCTTGCGGCGGATGGTT
>JAMOVV010000007.1 GCA_027067385.1 Desulfarculaceae bacterium | reverse complement strand
CGACCTGGGGGCCGACTTCATGATGCCCTTTCCCGACAGCGGCAACTACGCCGCCCTGGGCTACGCCGCGGCCAGCGGCCTGCCCTTTGAGATGGGGGTGATCCGCAACCACTACGTGGGCCGCACCTTTATCCAGCCCAGCCAGGACATGCGCGACTTCGGGGTGCGGGTGAAGCTCAACCCGGTGCGCGAGGTCATCGAGGGCAAAAAGGTGGTTATCGTGGAGGACTCCATCATCCGGGGCACCACCACCGTGGCCCGGGTGCGCAGCATGCGCAAGGCCGGGGCCCGCGAGGTGCACATGCTGGTCTCCTGCCCGCCCCACCGCTTCCCCTGCCACTACGGCATCGACTTCTCCACCAAGGGCGAGCTCATCGCGGCCGATCACTCGGTGGAGGAGATTCGCGACCGCCTGGACCTGGATTCCCTGGGATACTTGTCCATCGAGGGCCTGCTCAAGGGCACCGACACCACCCGCGACGGCTTCTGCCTGGCCTGCTTTGACGGCAACTACCCTGTGCCGGTGGACGAGGTGCAGGGTAAGTTCGACCTGGAGAAATGCTGATTCCGTGAGCGAGATTCTCAAAACCGCCCGCGAGGTCCTGGCCATGGAGGCCGAGGGCATCACCCGGCTCATCGACCGCCTCAACGGCGGTTTCGAGGAGACGGTGCGGCTCATCCTGGATTCGGCGGGCAAGGTCATCACCACCGGCATCGGCAAGAGCGGCATCGTGGCCCGCAAGATCATGGCCACCCTCAACTCCACCGGCACCACCTCCATCTTCCTGCACCCGGTGGAGGCCCTGCACGGCGACCTGGGCATGGTGGGCGAGGGTGACGTGGTCCTGGCCCTGAGCCACAGCGGCCGCACCGAGGAGTTGGTGCACCTGGTGCCCCAGCTCAAGGGACACGGGGCCAAGGTGGTGGCCATGACCGGCGGCCTGGACTCACCGCTGGCCAATGTCTGCGACCTGGTCATCGACTGCGGGGTGGAAAAAGAGGCCTGCCCCCTGGGCCTGGCCCCCACCACCTCCACCACCGCCGCCCTGGCCATGGGCGACGCCCTGGCCGTGGTGCTCATTGAAAAACACCGCTTCAGCGAAGAAAAGTTCCGCTTTAACCACCCCGGCGGCCACCTGGGCCACCGCCTGAGCCTGCGGGTGGGCGAGGTGATGAAGACCGGCGGCGACCTGCCGGTCATCACCCCCGGGGCCAGCGCGGCCGACGCCCTGGCCACCATGGACCGGGGCAACCTGGGCACCCTGCTCATCGTGCAGCACCAAAAACTCCTGGGCATCTTCACCGACGGCGACCTGCGCCGGGCCCTGGTAAGCGGGGTGGACCTGGGCGGCGCCCTGGTGGAAGAGATCATGACCACCGGCCCCACCGTGGTCACCCCCCAGCTCATGGCCGCCGACGCCCTGCAGATCATGGAAGACAAGGAGATCACCGCCCTACCGGTGGTGGAAGACGGGCTGCTGGTGGGCGTGGTGCACCTGCACGACCTGCTGGGCCGCGGCCGGGTGAGCTTCCGGGATTTCACCTTGCCATCGGTCGATCGATAACGATTCCTAAAATGCTTGTCAAATGCTCTGCTTGCTGGTAGGATTTCAGGCCGTTTAGCAATCCTTGGCTCCCCGGCGGCCGAGCCAGGTGTAACCAGGACCAATCGGAGTTGATTATCCCGTGAAGGACACCCAGCCAGGCAGGTCGGCCCTCGAGCTTATCTGGAGTTTTTTCGCTTCGGTTAAGCTGAGCTTTTTTCTTTTTTTAACCCTGGCCGTGGCCAGCATCTTCGGCACCTTGATCCCCCAGCGCGAGCACCTGCACGTTTACACCAAGGCCTATGGTGAGACCGGCGCCCGCATCATCCAGGCCCTGTCCCTGGACGACATGTACCATTCTTACTGGTTCCTGCTGTTGCTCACCCTCCTGGCGGTGAACCTGGTTATCTGCTCGCTCAACCGGCTGCCTTTGGCCCTCAAGGTGATCCGCAAGGACCCCGCGGCCGAGGCCAAGCGGGTGCGCAAGGCCTGGCGAAGCTTTACCGTGGACGGCGGGGTGCAAGACAACCAGGATCGGCTGGCCCGGGAACTGGGTCGGGTGGTCGGCAAGGTTCACCGGGCCGAGGTCGACGGTGGGGTGAATCTTTTCGCCCAGCGTGGCGCCTGGTCGCGCCTGGGGGTCTACTTGGTGCACGCCAGCGTGTTGATAATTTTCATCGGGGCCATCGTGGGCAACCTTTGGGGCTTTGACGGCCGGGTGTTCATCACCGAGGGCCAGACGGTGGACCATATCTTGATCCAGCGTGGTAAAAAGCTGCCCCTGGGCTTCGGGGTCCGCCTGGATAAATTCACTATCACCTATTACAAGGGCAGCCGGATGCCGTCGGAGTACATCTCTGACCTGGTCTTTATCAACCACGGCAAAGAGGTGAAGAAGTGGCGGCTCAAGGTTAACCACCCGGTGGACTTTAAGGGCATCGACTTTTACCAGTCGTCCTATGACCAGCAGTTAAAATCGGTGAAGGTTCTACTCACCCGCAAGGGCCAGGAGCCCCAGGAGGTGCAGTTGTACTTCCAGCGCTGGAGCAAGCTGCCCGGCGGCGGCGAGGCCGGGGTACAGGATTTCCGGCCCCAGGTGGACATGGGCGGTATGTACCGGGGCGCGGTGGCCCGCATCCTGTACCGGTCGCCGGGCAAACAGCCGGTGGCCCTCACCGCCTTTGAGCCCGGCGCCCGTATGGCTTCCCGGGGCGAGGTGACTTTCCAGCTCAAGGGATGGGACATGGTCTCGCGTACCGGGCTGTCGGTAAAATATGACCCCGGGGTCTGGTTCGTGTGGATCGGCTGCATCCTGATGACCCTGGGTTTCCTGGTGACCTTCTATACCAGCCACCGCAAAGTGTGGCTGCGCCTCACCCCGGCCGGCAAGGGCCGCACCCGGGTGGAGATCGCCGGCAGCGCCAACCGCAACCGAGTGGGATTGCAACGGGCCATGGAGCGCCTGGAGCAAAGTATCAGGAACCAAAAGGGCAAGGCGGAGTAGTCCATGGCAGAGCTGAGCAATCAACTGATAACTTATGTGACCTTTGCCTACATGGCCGCGGCGGTGCTATACCTCATAGCCGCGGTGTCGGGGGCCCGCCGGATCGCCTTGGTGGGCTCGGGGCTCACCTGGCTCATCCTGGCGGTGCACACCACGGCCATCATCTTGCGCTGGGTGGGCTCCTACGAGATGGGAGTGGGCCACGCGCCCTTTAGCAACCTATTTGAGTCGCTGGTCTTCTTTGGTTGGACCCTGGTGCTGATCTACCTCATCCTGGAGCTTAGGACCAGGATGTACGTGGTGGGGGCCTACGCCCTGCCGCTGGTTTTCGCCACCATGCTCTACGCCCTGGCCCAGGACGCCAGCATCCGGCCGCTCATGCCGGCGCTTAAGTCCAACTGGCTCATCGCCCACGTCATCGCCTGTTTCCTGGGCTACGCCGGGTTCGGCATATCGGCCGCCCTCAGCCTGCTCTACCTGCTCACCGGCCAGGGCCGTCAGCCCTCCAGTCCCCGGGCCAACGCCCTGGATAACTTCATCTACCAGACGGTGGCCATAGGGTTCATCATGCTCACCGCCGGCATCATCACCGGCGCGGTGTGGGCCAACAGCGCCTGGGGCACCTACTGGTCCTGGGACCCCAAGGAGACCTGGTCGCTGATCACTTGGTTCGTCTACGCCGCCATGCTGCACAGCCGCTACATGCGTGGCTGGCAGGGCACCCGGCTGGCGGTCTTTTCCCTGGCGGGGTTTGTCTGCGTGCTGTTCACCTACTTCGGGGTGAACCTGCTGCTATCGGGCCTGCACTCCTACGCCAGCTAACACCGGCCGCGGCCCCCGGGGTTGGGCGCCGGGACCGGCGGCGCCGGCAGGGCAGGGTGGCAGCCGGACCGCGGCCGCAGGCAGGTACGCTCGGCCAGGGACTTGACCAATGACAGGCGCTGGACCGGGGCCAGGTTGAAGTAGAGGGGGGAGTGGATCAGGCCCGCCACCACCTCGCGCCACCTCCCGGAAACAGCCGACGCCATGGGGACCTCCTTAATCCTTGTGGTTGTCCAACCCGTTAATAACCTAATCGGCACATCACCCGGCTGGCTTGAGTCCCGCCGCCGGCCTTGACCGGCCCGGCCGCTTCTGCTAGCTTGACCGGATCGAATCCAGGGCTTGGGCCCCATGGCGAAAAGGATGAAAAACCAATGAAAGTATTACAGCTCTTGGTGGGCCAGATGGCCGTGTTCGCCTACGTGGTGGGCTGCGAGCAAACCGGCGAGGCGGTGGTGATAGACCCGGCCGGCAACGAGGACCAGATAGTGGCCGAGGCCCAAAAGTACGGGCTCAAGATAGTCAAGATCATCAACACTCACGGCCACCCGGACCACACCTGCGGCAACACCCGCATGAAACAGCTCACCGGTGCCCCAGTGGTGATCCACCAAGACGACGCCGAACAGATGATCAGCCCCCACTCCCAGGAGTTCGCCCGCATGCTGGGCTGCGCCATGGTGGAGCCGGCCGACGAGACGGTGCGCGATGGTGACATCATCCGGGCCGGCCAGGAGGTGGCCCTGCAGGTGCTGCACACCCCCGGCCACAGCCCCGGCTCCATGAGCCTCTACACCCCGGGCAACGTCTTCACCGGCGACACCCTCTTCGTGGGCGGCGTGGGCCGTACCGACCTGCCCGGCGGCTCCTGGCCCCAGATGCTCAACTCCATCCAAAGCAAGATATTCACCCTGCCCGACGACACCATCATCTGGCCCGGCCATAACTACGGCCCCAGCCCCACCTCCACCGTAAAAACCGAGCGCGATACCAACCCGTACCTGGTGTGAGCCCTTGGGGGAAAGAGAAAAATCTTCTGGTTAATCGGCCGATACATGTATGCATAAAAAACCGGATGCCCAGGGGCGGCCCCTCGGCATCCGGTGATTTTTTAAATAAAGGATATAAAGAGCGTTAGCCCCTTTTCCCGCTTTAGCTGATCCTAACCACCCAGCCGAAGGGGTCGGGACGCTGGCCCAGTTGGATGCCCACGATCTCGTCATAGAGTTTTTTAGACAGCTCACCCACCTGGCCGTCGCCCACCTGGTGCTCGGCGCCCTGGTAGGCGATGGTGCCCACCGGGCTGATCACCGCGGCGGTGCCGGTGGCAAAGGCCTCCTTGAGGGTCCCGTTGGCTTGGGCCGCGATAACCTCGTCGATGGTGATGCGCCGCTCGTTCACGGTGATGCCCCAGTGCCGGGCCAGTTGGATCACCGAGTCGCGGGTGACCCCCGGCAGGATGGAGCCGTCCAGGGGCGCGGTGATGAGCTCGTCGCCGATGCAGAAGAAGGCGTTGGAGGTGCCCACCTCCTCGATGGTCTTCTTGTCGCAGGCGTCGAGCCAGAGCACCTGGGTGTAGCCGGCGTGGTGGGCCTTCTCGGCGGCCAGCAGGCTGGCGGCGTAGTTGGCCGAGGTCTTCACCTCGCCCAGCCCGCCGGGCGCGGCCCGGATGTACTTCTCCTCCACGTAGATTTTGGTGGGGCTGAAGCCCTCGGCGTAGTAGGCGCCCACCGGTCCCACGATGACGTAGAGTAGGTACTCACTACTCACCTTCACTCCCAGGCAGGCCTCGGTGGCGATGATGGTGGGCCGGATGTAGAGGCTGGTGCCCGGGCTGCGGGGAATCCACTCCTGCTCGATCTTGACCAGCTCCATGATGGCCTCCAGCAGGAAATCGCGCGGAAACTCGGGGATGCACAGTCGGGCGCAGGATTTCAGCATGCGCTCCATATTGGCCTGGGGGCGGAAGAGGTGGATATCGCCATCTACCCCCCAGTAGGCCTTGAGCCCCTCGAAGACTTCCTGGCCGTAGTGCAGCACCAAGGCGGCGGGGTCCAGCTCCAGGGGGCCGTAGGGCACGATGCGGGGGTTGTGCCAACCCTGTCCGTCGTGGTAGTCGATTTTGAGCATGTGATCGGTGAAGATTTGTCCAAAGCCCAAGGCGTTCTCGTCGCTGGGCTTGGCTTGGCGTTTTTCGGCCGGCAGTAGTTCCTTGCGCACTTCCATTGGTTCTTCTCCTTACACGCGAGCTTGCTTCTTGGCCCGGGCCAGGTTGCGGCGATAGGGCCGCTCGATAACACCTACCTCGGTGATTATTGCGCTTACCAGGTCCTGGGGGGTGACGTCAAAGGCAAAGTTGAGCCCCTCGGCCCCCGGCGGCGCGATAGCGCGGCCCATGGCCGTCAGCACCTCCTTGGCCTCGCGTTCCTCGATGGGTATGTCCGCGCCGGTGGGGGTGTCCAGGTCCACGGTGGACAGCGGGGCGGCCACGTAGAAGGGCACCCGGTGCCGCTTGGCCTGCAGGGCCACGTTGAAGGTGCCGACCTTGTTGGCCACGTCGCCGTTGGCCGCGACGCGGTCGGCCCCCACCACGCAGAGGTCCACCAGCCCCTTGGCCATGATCACCCCCACCGCCGAGTCCGGGGCCACCTTTACCGGGATGCCCTCCTGGACCATCTCCCAGGCGGTAAGCCGCCCGCCCTGCAGCAGGGGACGGGTCTCGTCGGCGATTACGCTGACCTGTTTGCCGGCGGCCACCGCCGCCCGGATTACTCCCAGGGCGGTGCCAAAGCCGGCGGTGGCCAGGGACCCGGCGTTGCAGTGGGTGAGGATGGTGGCCCGCCGGGGCACCAGCTTGGCCCCGTGGTCCCCCATGGCCCGGTTGATGGCCACGTCCTCGGCCAGCATGATCTCGCTCTCGCGGCGCAGCATGGCCCGGATGGTCTCCACGTCGTCCGGGGCCATGGCGGCCACGGCCAACACGCGGTCGCAGGCCCAGGCCAGGTTCACCGCCGTGGGACGGGCGGCGCGCATGGTCTCGGCGGCCCTGTCCAGGCGCTGGCGGAACTTGGCCGGGTCTTTCACCCGGATGGCCCGGGCGGCCAGCACCAGGCCCATGGCCGCGGCGCAGCCGATGGCCGGGGCGCCCCGGGTGGCCAAGCTCTGGATGCAGTAGATGACCCGGCGCATGTTGCGGCAGGCGATATAGGTGGTCTGGCCCGGCAGCTTGCGCTGGTCCAGGATCATGGCCACCTCGCCGTCCCAATAAAGCGTCTCCAACACTAGCCCTCTCCCAGCAGTTTGGCGGCCAGTTGGTTGACCAGCTTGGGGTTGGCCTGGCCCTTAGTGGCCTTCATCACCTGGCCCACGAAAAATCCCATGAGCTTTTTCTTGCCGGCCCGGTAGGCCTCGGCCTCCTTGGGGTGCGCCTCGATGATGCCCCGCAGGATGGCCTCCAGCTCGCCGGCGTCGCTCACCTGCTCCAGCCCCTTCTCCTTGATGATCTCGGCGGCCGGCCGTCCCGAGGACATCATCAGGCCGAAGACCTCCTTGGCCATCTTGCCGCTGATGGTCCCGTCGCTGATGAGCCCGATGAGCCCGGCCAGCTCCGCCGGGCCCACCCGGCTGTCGCCGATCTGCCGGGACTCGGCCTTGAGTGCGCCCATGAGCTCGCCCATGATCCAGTTGGCCGCCTTCTTGGGCTCGGCCCCGGCCTGCACCGTGGCCTCGAAGAAGTCGGCCACCGCGCGGCTGGCCGTGAGCACCTCGGCGTCGTAGGCCGACAGGCCGTAGCTGTCCTCGAAACGGGACCGCTTGGCCGCCGGCAGCTCGGGCAGCGAGTCGCGCACCCGCTGGATCCATTGGGGCTCGATCACCAGGGGCAGCAGGTCCGGGTCCGGGAAGTAGCGGTAGTCGTGGGCCTCCTCCTTGCCGCGCATGGCGTGGGTCTTGCCGGCGTCGGCGTCCCACAGCCGGGTCTCCTGCACCACCGCGTCGCCGCCCTCCAGCACCACCCGCTGCCGCCGGATTTCGTAGTCCAGGGCGGCGGCCACGTTGCGGAAGGAGTTCATGTTCTTAAGCTCGGTGCGGATGCCCAGCTCCTGCTGCCCCACCGGCCGGATGGAGACGTTGGCGTCGCAGCGGAAGGAGCCCTCTTCCATGTTGCCGTCGCAGACCTCCAGGTAGACCAGGATGTCGCGCAGGGTCTTGAGGTAGGTCGCCGCCTCGGCCGGGGTGCGGATGTCCGGTTCGCTGACGATCTCGATCAGCGGGGTGCCGGTGCGGTTTAGGTCCACGTAGCTCACCGGGTCGCGGTCGTCGTGCACCAGCTTGCCGGCGTCCTCCTCCATGTGGATGCGGGTGATGCCTATGCGCCGCTGGTCGCCGTCGACCGTGATGTCCAGCCAGCCGTGCTCGGCGATGGGCGCTTCGAACTGGCTGATCTGGTAGCCCTTGGGCAGGTCGGGGTAGAAGTAGTTCTTGCGGGCCCAGACCGAGCGCTCGGCGATGGTGCAGTTGGTGGCCAGGGCGGCGGCGATGGCGAACTCCACCACCTGCCGGTTGAGCACCGGCAACACCCCGGGCATGCCCAGGCACACCGGGCAGGTGTTGCTGTTGGGCGGCTGGCCAAAGGCGGTGGAGCAACCGCAGAATATCTTGGACTCGGTCAAAAGCTGGGCGTGGACTTCCAGCCCGATCACGGCCTCGTACTGCATCAGTTCATCCCTGACCATGGCATTGATTTTGGACAAAATTTGAATCTACTCGCGGGGCTGGGCAAAGTCAAGACGGCCGGGAGCCGCCCGCCCGGCCGCGGCCGGCGGCCAGCACCAGCAGCAGGGTGCCCCCGGCGCACAGGGCGGCGCCCAGGAAGAAGGCGGCGTTGAAGTCGGTGAGATCGGCCAGGGCGCCGGCGCTCACCGGGCCCACCACCACCCCCAGGCTGAAGGCCGAGTTGTACACCCCCATGGCCAAGCCCATGCCCGCGCCGCGCTGTTTGGCGTGGCTCACCACCATGGCGGTCATGGCCGGCAGGGCCACCCCGGCGCCCAGGCCCATGGCCACGGCCAGGCCCATCAGGGGCCAGAATCCGGAGGCGAACGGCAGAACCGCCATGCCCGCGGCGCTCACTAACTGGCCGGCCACCACCATGGGGCCGCGCGGCCAGCGGTCGGCCAGGCGGCCGGCCGGGGTCTGCAGGCTGGTCATGATCATCACGTTGAGGGTGATGAAAAACCCCACCTGCCAGGCGGCCAGGCCCAGGGCGTCTCCCAACAGCGGCAGGAAGGCCACCAGGCAGCCCACCTGGGCGGCCGAACCGGCCCGGGCCAGAAACACGGCCAGGATGCGGCGGTCGGCCAGCAGGTTGAGGCCGTGCCACCAGTTCTCCACCCGGCCGCCGCCGGCGCCGCGGGGCGGGTCCTGCACCCGGAGGGCCACCACCCCCAGGCTCAGTAGGCTCAGGCCGGCCATGAGCAGGAAGTTGGCGTTAAAGCCCACCAGGTCGTAGACCACCCCGCCCAAGAGCGGCCCCACCCCCCAGCCCAGCAGAAAGGCGGTGTGAAACACGCCCATGGAGCGCCCCTCGTCGCCGATGGCGGTACGGTCGGCCACCAGGGCCATGGTCACCGGCAGCACCATGGCCGCGGCCAGTCCCTGGACGATGCGCACCAGCACCAGTTGCCAGGGAGTGCCGGCCGGGATGTAGAGCAGGGCGGTGAGGGCGAACCAACCCAGGCCCAGCATGAGGAAGCGCTTGCGGCCGTGGCGGTCCGACAGGGCGCCGATGTAGGGGGTGGCCACCAGGCGCGACACGGCAAAGCCGGCGAAGATCATGCCCAGGGTCGCGCCCGAGGCGCCCATGCGCTGGGCGTACAGGGGCAAAAAGGGCGCGATGATGCCCGAGCCCAGCATGGTCACAAAGGTGACCAGGCCCAGGGCGGCGGGCATGGCGCGGCCCCGCGGAGGCTCGGCCCCTGCGGGACCGGCGGCCAAGGCGGCCGGATGCGGCCCGGGGTTGTCCGGTGGTGCTGAGATCAGTCTTTCGGTTCGGCGGCGGGCTGGGGCGCGGCCTCGATGACGGTTACCACCGGCCCGTGATGGTGCTCGTGGTGATGATCATGCTGGTGATCATGCGTATGGCCGTGGCCGTCGTGGTGGTGGTGATGATGGCCGTGGTCGTGGTCGTGGGCATGCTGGATAAGAATTTCGCCCGCTTTGCCGCAGCATTCACACATGGTGGTCCTCCCAACTAGTTGGCATGGTTGAATACTATGCCGCTCCGGGCCGCCTGTCAATTGTCCTGGGGCTCGTCGGCCGGGGGGCTGCGCAGGCCGCGAGGGTCGGGCTTGAAGTGGGCGCTCTTGCGCAGGATATAGATGGATACCACCAGGATGAGGATCAAGACCGCCAGCAGGCCGATCTCGTAGAGCACCCAGCTAAAGCGCTCCAGGTCCGACTCCATAAGGTGGGCCCCTTCCACCGAGATGGTGAGGATGCGCCTTACCGCCGCCACCAGCCCCACCACCAGGAAGGGCTCGGCCATGAGACTGCGGGTCTCGATGGACACGATCACGGTGTAGAGCAGCTCCACCAGCATCAGGGCCAGCAGCAGGTTTTCCAGGAGCTTGATCACCCCGGTGATCATGGAGGTGTGCACGGCCGCGTTGTAGAACTCCACCACCGCGGAACCAAAGACTATGAAGGCGGCCGCCGACAGCAACAGCGAGGCCACGATGTAAATGGCCACCTCGATCTGGCCCAGTATCTTGGTGAAGGGATGAGTCATGGGAGTCCCCTTGTTCGGATGCGGTCGCGCCGCCGGTTAAAAGGCCGCCTGCACCGCCTTGATCAGGGCGTCCATGTCTACCTGGGCCTCATCGGCAAAGGTAACGCGGCCCCCCCGGTCCACCACCATTATGGATGGGGTGGTGTACAGGTCGAAGAAGTCGGCAAAGGGCAGGCTGTCGCCCGGTCCCGCGTCGATGAGGTAGGGGCCGGGGATGCGCTGTTGCTTGGCATAGGCGTTGATGGCCTGGGCCATCTCCACCCCGTCGGCGTTGACCGTGATCACCACGAAGGGATTGCCACTGAAGCGCCGGGCCAGGCGCATGAGCCGGGGTATCTCCCGCTGGCAGTGGGGGCAGGAGAGCGACCAGTAGATGATCATGGCCACCTTGCCCTTGATGAGTTGACCCAGTTGCTGGCTGGTCCCCTGGGAATCGGGCAGGCGCAGGTCCTTTACCCGCACCCCGGGCTTCACCAGGGCCCCGGCCGGCAGGGCCAGGGCCGCCACCAACACCAGGGCGGCCAGGATGACTATGGCTGAGTTGCGCATCTGACACCTCGCGTGCGTAAAGCAAGTGGAACCAGTCTATCAAAGACGCCCCCGGCCGGCAACGCGGCCCGGCCACGATGCTCCTTGCAACCAAGACCCCGGCCGTTATAGATTGAGACGTCGTCGTATAGGCGACGGTAACGGGCCCGCACCTTTTACCAAACAACCACGAGGTAGTGAGTAGCCATGAGAAAAAGTATTGCGATGGTGGCGGTGGCGCTGTTGGCCCTGGTGACCCTGGCCGCCGGTGCGGCCCTGGCCGCGGGTGCGGCCGACACGCTGGCCAAGGCCGATGCCCTCTACCAGCAGCGGGTGGACCTGGCCAAGGCCCGCCAGGCCCTGGACCTTTACGAGCAGGCCTTTAAACAGGACCCCAGCGGGGTCAACGCCGCCCGGGTGGCTCAGTGCGCCTACTGGGTCGGCAAGCACCTTAAGGACGACGACGCTAAGGCGGCCATGTTTGAGCGGGGTATCAAGGCCTGCAAGGCGGCGCTCAAGGCCGCTCCCGACGATATCCCCGCCACCTACTGGCTGGGTGTGAGCTACAGCGTGTACGGCAAGGCCAAGGGCATAACCAAGAGCCTGGGCCTGGTGGACACCATCAAGGAGCTGATGAAAAAGGTCATCGCCAAGGACCCCGCCTACATGGGAGGCGGCGCCTACCGCGTGCTGGGGCGGGTGTACTTCAAGCTGCCCGGCATCTTCGGCGGCGATAACGATAAGTCCATCGAGTACCTCAAGCTGGCCATCAAGTACGGTCCCCAGCACTGGTTAAGCCACCTCTACCTGGCCGAGACCTACCTGGACGAGGATGAAGACGCCAAGGCCAAGGTCCTGCTGGAGCAGATCATCGCCGGCAAGCCCCTGCCCGGATCCGAGCCCGAGGACGCCGAGATAAAGGCCCAGGCCCGCAAACTGCTCAAGGAAGAATTCTAACGGTTACTCCAGCGCCGTCGGCGCCTTCGGCGGCGAATGGTGGCGATCCGGGAGCCGGCTTAAACGCCGGCCCTCGACCAAAAAGCGCCGGCCCGCGAAGGGCCGGCGCTTTGTATTGGCGCTGGGCGTCTTAGGCTTTTTGCAGCTTCACCGTGCAGACCTTGAACTCCGGTATCTTGGCTACCGGGTCCAGGGCGCCGATGGTGAGCCGGTTGGCCGCGGCCTCGGCAAAGTGGAAGGGCATGAAGACCACTCCCTTGGCCACCCGGTCGGTGACCCAGGCCTTGGCCGTGACCGCGCCGCGCCGGCTGGCTACCTTGACCATCTGGCCGTCCTTGATCCGCAGCGACCGCGCGTCGGCCGGGTTGATCTCCACCTCGCACTCGGGGGCCAGTTGGTTGAGCCCCTCCGCCCGGCCGGTCATGGACCGGGTGTGGTAGTGGTAGAGGATGCGGCCGGTGGTGAGGGTGAAGGGATAGGCCTTGTTGGGCGTTTCGGCCGGCTCCTGGTGCTCCACGGGGGTGAAGAACCCCTTGCCCCGGGCAAAGCCGGCGGCGTGCAAGATGGGGGTGCCGGGGTGCCGGGAAGTGGGACAAGGCCACTGCAGGCCGTTGCCGCGCTCCAGGCGGGCGTAGGAGATGCCGGCGTAGGACGGGGTCACCTTGGCGATCTCGTCAAATACCTGCTTGGGGCTCTTGTAGTCCCACTTCTGGTTCAGGCGCTTGGCCAGTTGGGTGATGATCCACCAGTCTTCCCGGGCCTGGCCCGGGGCGTCCACCGCCTTGCGGATGCGCTGCACCCGGCGCTCGGTGTTGGTGAAGGTGCCGTCGCGCTCGGCCCAGGCGGCCGAGGGCAACACCACGTCAGCCAGGGCCGCCGTCTCGGTGAGGAAGATGTCTTGCACCACCAGGAACTCGGTCTTCTTAAGGCTCTTTTCCACGTGGCGCAGGTTGGGGTCGGAGACCATGGGGTTCTCGCCCATGATGTAGAGCACCTTCACCTCGCCGTGCTCGGTGGCGTCCATCATCTCGGTGACCGTGAGCCCCACCTTGGCCGGCAGGGTCTTGCGGCCCCAGATGGCGGCTACCTTCTTGCGCGCCTGCAGGTCGGCCACCTTTTGGTAGCCGGGCAGGTCGCCGGGCAGGCCGCCCATGTCGCAGGCGCCTTGCACGTTGTTCTGGCCGCGCAGGGGGTTTACCCCGGTGGCCGGCCGGCCGACGTGGCCGCAGACCATGGCCAGGTTGGCCAGGTTCTTGACGTTGTCGGTACCGTTGGTGTGCTGGGTGATGCCCATGGCGTAGAAGATGGCCCCGGTCTTGGCCCCGGCGTAGAGACGGGCGGCGGCGATGATGTCCTTGGCCGGCACCCCGGTTATCTCGGAGACCTTGTCGGGGGTGTAGCCGGCCACCACCTTTTTCATGGCCTCGAAGTTCTCGGTGCGGCTGTCGATGAACTCCTGGTTCTGCAGCCCCTGGGCCAGGATGACGTTGAGCATGCCGTTGATCAGGGCGGCGTCGGTGCCGGGACGGTGCTGCAGCCAGATGGTGGCGTCGCGCACCATGCCGATGCGCCGCGGGTCGGCCACGATTAGCTTGCCGCCCTTTTGGGTGACGGCCCGGCGCAGGGTGGACCCGATGACCGGGTGGTTCTCGTTGGTGTTGGACCCGATGATGAACATGACCTCGCAGTCTTCCATCTCGCCGATGGAGTTGGTCATGGCACCGGAACCGAAGCTGGCGGCCAGACCGGCCACCGTGGAGCTGTGTCAGAGACGTGCGCAGTGGTCGACATTGTTGGTGCCGACCCCCACGCGCATCAGTTTCTGGAACAGGTAGTTGTCCTCGTTGGTGACCCGGGCGCTGGTGAGCCCGGCCACCGCGTTGGCTCCCTTTTCCTTGCGGGCGGCCTTGATCTTGGCGGCCACCAAGTCCAGGGCCTCGTCCCAGGTGGCTTGTTTGAACTTGCCCCGAACCTTGATCAAGGGGGTGGTGAGGCGCTCGGGCGACTGCACAAAGTCGTAGCCGAAACGGCCTTTGACGCAGAGCCGGCCGTAGTTGGGCGCGGCGTCTTCCACCCCGGTGACCTTCACCACCTGGTTGTCCTTGACGTGCAGCCACATCTGGCAGCCCACCCCGCAGTAGGGGCAGGTGGTGCGGATCTTGCGCGTCTCCCAGGAACGGCCCTTGCCCCGGGCCTTTTTCTCGGTCAGCGCGCCCACCGGGCAGGCCTGCACACACTCGCCGCAGAACACGCAGTCGGAGTTGATGTAGGGCTGGTCGCCGGCGGTGACGATCTTGGCCTCGGTGCCGCGATAGCCGAACCCGATGGCCCGGTTCACCTGCACCTCGTTGCAGGCCTGCACACAGCGGCCGCAGAGGATGCAGCGGCTGAAATCGCGCACGATGAAGGGGTTATCATCCTCGGTGGGATAGTACCGGTCCGATTTCTCGAACCGCACCGACTCCACTCCGTATTGGTAGGCCAGGGCCTGCAGCTTGCAATCACCGTTGGCCTCGCAGGTGAGGCAGTTGTGATGGCCGCTGGCCAGGAGCAATTCGACATTAAGCTTGCGGGCGATGAGCACCTTTTCCGACTCGGTCTCGATGACCTGGCCGTCACCGGCCGGCATGGCGCAAGAGGCCACCAGGGTGCGCGCGCCCTTGACCTCCACCAGGCACATGCGGCACGCCCCGGTGGGCGTGGTGCCGGCCAGGTGGCAAAGAGTGGGCACCTCGACACCGTTTTGCTGGCAGACTTCAAGTATGGTCTGGCCCGGCGTGAAGCTTACCTTCTTGCCGTTGAGGGTGAGTTCTGCTTTGGCCATGTTCTGCTCCACACGGATGGACTAATAGTGGATCGCTCTGAAAAAACTATCGTATTCACATATTCCATTTGAGGTCGTAAGTCAATGCCAATCCCGGACGTCTGGGACGGCAGCATAGGCGTGGCACCAGCCCTTTGATATAATGGGCGGGTCGTAAAAAACAGCAATATCATGGCTAGTGACCGGAGGAGGTTGACCATGGCCGGCAGTTGGTACGTGGCCGAAGGCGGCGAGAGCAAGGGACCCTTTAACATAGAGGAACTACAGGTCCAGATGGACCACGGCTCCATCAACCCCGAGACCCTGGTCTACGGCCCCGGGGCCAGCGAATGGACCCCCATCAAGCACGTGGCCGCCTTGGCCAGCCTGCTGGGCGGACCCGCGGCGGCTCCCCCCCCGCCTCCCACCGCCGTGGGCGCCGACGAGATAGACTACGTCATCAACGGCGAGGAGATGCAGTTCGTGGAGATCGAACTGGACCCGGGCGAAAGCGCCGTGGCCGAGGCCGGCGCCATGCTCTACATGACCTCGCAAATCAAGATGGAAACCATCTTCGGTGACGGCCGCAAGGGTCCCCAGAAAAAGGGACTGCTAAACAACTTGATGGGGGCCGGCAAACGCCTACTCACCGGCGAGTCCCTGTTCATGACCGTCTTTACCCATGCCGGCGGCTCGGGCAAGGAAAAAGTGGCCTTTGCCGCACCCTATGCCGGCAAGATAGTGCCCATGCACCTGGGCGAGGTCGGCGGCGAGATCATCTGCCAAAAAGACGCCTTCCTCTGCGCCGCCCGCGGGGTGTCTCTGGAGATCGCCTTCCAGAAGAAAATCGGCGTGGGACTATTCGGCGGCGAGGGATTTATCATGCAGCGTCTGCTCGGCGACGGCCTGTGCTTCCTGCACGCCGGTGGCAACGTGTTTGAATACCAACTGGAGGCCGGCGAGAACCTCAAGGTGGATACCGGCTGCCTGGTGGCCTTGCAACCCAGCGTTGACTATGATGTGCAAATGGTGGGGGGAATCAAAACCGCCCTGTTCGGCGGCGAAGGGCTTTTCCTGGCCTCCCTAACCGGGCCCGGCCACGTGTGGCTGCAGTCGCTGCCCTTCAGTCGCCTGGCTAACCGCATCTACTCTGCCGCCGGGCCCACGGGCAAGTCCAAGGGCGAAGGCTCGGTCCTCGGCGGTTTGGGCATCGGCACCTTCTTCGGCGACGACTAACCGCAAGCTGCGGTTGCCATATGGGCCGTACGTTGTTCTTCGTGCCGGCGTAGTCATTCAATGACAACCGGCAATGCAAAAACGACACGACCTTAAAGAACGTGCGAGCGTAGCAGGTGGGGTGACGAGCTAAAAAATAGACGTCATCGCGAGCGGCAGCGAAGCGACCTTCCGTTGCCATCTTTTTGGGAAAAGGAAGATTGCCACGTCACCTGCCGGCTCCTCGCAAAGACGTCTATTGATTATTTTCGCCCGACGAAACGTCGGTTGCGAGCGCAGCAGGTGGAGGGACGAGCCTGTAACGATTCGCCACCGGACCCACTACGGCTGCGGCGGCACGCCGCCACGACCTTAAAGAACGTGCGAGCGGAGCAGGTGGGGGGACGAGCCTGGAGCGTCTCGCCACCGGACCCACTACGGGAGCCGCGGCTCGCGGTTAGCGTTGGTGGCCGGGCAGGGTGATGGTGGAGCAACTGCCGGCGTTGGCGCAGGAGCGGTTTTGCACCTGGGCCTGGCTGCCCGCGCTGGAGGCGGAACCGCCGACGACCGCGGCGCAGGAGCTCATCACCCGGGTGATGCGGGTGTCGCCGCACTGGGGGCACTTGGCCTCCACCTGGTCGTTTTTGCTCAAGGCCAGCAGTTCGAAGACTTCGCCGCAGCCTTCGCAACGAAACTCGTAAATAGGCATGGTTCACCTCCGGGCGCTAATAATAACCGGATGGGAGGCCGCTGGCAACCGCGCAGGGCTGGACACGGCGGACAGGTCCTGCTAAGCAATAGCCATTGAGGTCGCCGGAGGGTGAGGTTTCACATGAGTTGGCTGGTCGCCACCTTTAACTGTAATGGCATCCGGGCCCGCATGCCGATCCTGCTGGACTGGCTGGCGGCTAATTCGCCCGACGTTCTCTGCTTG
>JAMOVV010000006.1 GCA_027067385.1 Desulfarculaceae bacterium | reverse complement strand
GCGCCTGGGGCCCAAGGACGAGGAGGTGCCGCCTTTCCCCCGGCCGGGCCGGCTCTCCATGGTCATGTGCCAGAGCATGTGGATCGCCTTTGGCCTGCGGTTCAACTGCTTCACCATGGCCGGCATAAAAAAGGGCTAGGCGGCGGTGGCCACTCCGGTGGGTCACGCCCTGGCCGGGTTGCTGCTGGGCTCGGGGTTCACCCTGAACCGGCCGCTGCTGGGCTATGGCCGGGACCTGGTTCTTTTCGTGCTGCTGGCCACGGCGGCCGACCTGGATTTTGTGCCCGGTATCTTGCTGGGCAACCCCTCGGCCTTTCACCAGGGGGTGTCCCACTCGTTGGGCCTGGCCCTGCTGGTGGGGCTGGGCATGGGCCTGTGGGGCAGGCGCTACGGCCGGCCCTGGCGTTGGGCCCTGGTGGGGGCCACCTTGTACATGAGCCACGTGGTCATCGACTTCCTCACGGTGGACACCAAGGAGCCGCTGGGCGTAATGTTGTGGTGGCCGCTGAGCGGCGAGCGCTACCAGTCGCCGGTGTCGGTGTTTCTCAACGTGCGGCGCGAGAGCTTTTGCCGCGAGGTGGTGATGCACGACCTGGTCACCCTGGGACGGGAGCTGCTGATTTTCCTGCCGCCGGCCGGGCTGCTGCTTTGGCTGCGCGCCCGCCGCCGCGGCCGCTATAATTATTGAGAGGGGAGCATCCTTGCAACTTTCGGTGGTGATACCGGTATACAACGAAGCCGAGAACGTGGCGGCCCTGCACCAGGAATTGTCCGGGGTGCTGGAGGGCATGGGGGTGAGCTACGAGGTGGTCTACGTGGACGACGGGTCCACCGACGGCACCTTCGACCTGCTAGGCGAGATCGCCGCCTCCGACCCCGCGGTGGTGGTGGTGGGCCTGCGCCGCAACTTCGGCCAGACCGCCGCGCTCAGCGCCGGGTTCGACCACGCCCAGGGCGAGGTGGTGGTGACCATGGACGGCGATTTGCAAAACGACCCGGCCGACATCCCCACCCTGGTGGCCAAGCTCGACGAGGGCTATGACATCGCCGCCGGCTGGCGCCACGACCGCCAGGACGCCTGGCTCTCGCGCAAGCTGCCCTCCATGCTGGCCAACGGCCTCATCAGCCTCACCACCAAGGTGAAGCTGCACGACTACGGTTGCACCCTCAAGGCCTTTCGCAAGGAAGTGGTGGACAACATCAAGCTCTACGGCGAGATGCACCGCTTCATCCCGGCCATCGCCTCCTGGATGGGGGTTAAGATCGCCGAGGTGAAGGTGAACCACCGCCCGCGCCGGGCCGGCCAAAGCAAGTACGGCATCAGCCGCACCCCGCGGGTGCTCCTGGACCTGCTCACCGTCAAGTTCCTGCTGTCCTATGCCACCCGGCCCATCCAGATATTTGGTAAGTGGGGGCTGCTGTGCGGGATGACCGGGGTAGGTTTGGGACTGTATTACACCATTGAGAAACTGTTCTTCGGCATACCCCTGGCCGGCAAGCCCGGCCTCATCCTGGCGGTGCTGCTCATCCTGGTGGGGGTGCAGCTCATCAGCCTGGGGCTGTTGGGCGAGTTGCAGGTGCGCACCTATTACGAGACCCAGTGCAAGCCCACCTACCGGGTACGGACCATCTTGGACCGCCGGGGTCCGGGTTAGGGCTTGGGCGGCGGTCGGTGGGGGCCCAGCCCGGTGAGAGTCTGCCTGGATATACGGGTTTTGAGCCCCCGGGGCTCCGGTATGGGTACCTACGTGGCCAACCTGGCCCGTGCTCTGGTGGCGGGGGCCGGCCAATGGCCAGAGCTGGAATTGCGCCTGCTGGCCGGGCCGGCCAACCTGGCCGCGGCCGACCCGGTGGTGGCCGGGCTGCCGGTGCTCGGCACCACAGTGAGCCCGGAGTCCCACCCGCGGGGCGACCTGTGGGAACACCTGGTATTGCCCGGCCGCCTGCGGGCCGCCGGGGTGGAGCTGCTGCACGGGCCGGCGGTGCAGGTCCCCTTGCGCCGCCGCGGCTTCCAGACGGTGAGCACCATCCACGACCTGGTGCCTTTTACCCATCCCGAGACGGTGCCGCGCAAGTACGTCCTGTACATGCGGACCCTGCTGCGGTTATTGGTTAGGCGGGTGGATCACATCATCGCCCCCAGCCGGGCCACCCGGCGCGATTTGCAACAGGTGCTGGGGGTGGACCCGGCCAGGGTGAGCGTGGTGCCCGAGGCGGCCGGGGAGGGCTTTGTCCGGCAAGAAGACCCCCGGGCGCTGGAGCGGGTCTGCCGCCGCTACGGCGTCACCCGGCCCTTTGTGCTCTACCTGGGCAACCTGGAGCCGCGCAAAAACCTGGTGCGCCTGGCCGACGCCTTCAAGCGGGCCGCGGCGCGCCTCGGCGGCGGGGTGCAGTTGGTCATCGGCGGACGCCAGGCCTGGCTGGCCGGGCGGCTGCGGGCCGGCTGGCGGGAGTTGGCGGTGGGGCGCGAGGTGGTTTTTCCCGGCTACATCGAGCCGGAGGATTTGCCCGGGCTGATGAGCGCGGCGACGGTGTTTGCCTTTCCTTCGCTCTACGAGGGCTTTGGCCTGCCGGTGCTGGAGGCCCTGGCCTGCGGCGCGCCGGTGCTCACCAGCCATTGCGGCTCGCTGCCCGAGGTGGCCGGCGAGGCCGCCCTGATGGTCGACCCGCTGGACGTGGAGCAGATGGCCCGGGCCCTGCAAAGGCTCTTGAGCGACCAGGAGCTGCGCGGGCGGCTGCGCAGGGCCGGCCCGGCCCGGGCGGCCGAGTTTTCCTGGGGCCGCGCGGCGGCCGAGACCACGGCGGTTTACCAAAGAGTCCTGGGAGGGGAGGCGGCGGCGTGAGGCTTTTGTACGACCTGCGCCTGTTGGACGGGACCGTGCACGGCATGGCCCGCTACGCCCTGGGCCTGCTGGATGGCCTGCTGGCCACCCAAGACAACCTGGAGGTGACCGCCTTGGTGCGCGGTCGCGCCGGTGCGGCCCAGGCGCCCGATGACCCCCGGGTGAAGCTGGTGCGTTGCGGCCCGGCCCCCTACGGCGTGGCCGGCCGGTTCTTTACCCCGCGGGCGGCCAAGCAGGCCACGGCCGATATTTACCACTGCCCCTTTTTCGCTCCCCTGCCGCGCCCCGGCCGGCCCATGGTCATCACCATCCACGACCTCATCCACCTTCGTTTCCCGCGGGACTACAAGCTGCGCCACCGGGTGTTCTACCGCCGCTTCCTGGGGCCGGTGGCCCGCCGCGCCCCGCTGATCCTCACCGTGAGCAAGCACTCCAAGCGGGACCTGGCCGAGCTGCTGGGAGTGAGCCCCCGCCGCATCGTGGTCACCCCCAACGGGGTGGACCGGCGCTTCAGGCCCCTGGACCCCCTTACCCGCGACAGCGCCGCCCAGCGGCTGGGCCTGCCGGCCGACTACATCCTGGGGGTGGGCAATCCTAAGCCGCACAAGAACCTGGGGGCCTTGCTCCGGGCCCACGCCGAGTTGGCCCAGCGCACCGCCTGCGGCGGCGGCCGGGTGCCGCCCTTGGTGATCCTGGGGGCCTCGGCCCGCGACCTGGCCCGGCACCATCCCGGCGACTCGGTGATCTTTTTGCGCAACCTGGGCGACGAGGACATCCCCCTGCTCTACGGCGCGGCCGAGATGGTGGTGGTGCCCTCGCTCTACGAGGGGTTCGGCCTGCCGGCCCTGGAGGCCCTGGCCGCCGGGGTACCGCTGGTGGCCAGTAACCGCTCGTCGCTGCCCGAGGTGGTGGGCAAGGCCGGGGTGCTCATCGACCCCACCCCGGCGAAGCTGGCCGCGGCCATGGCCCGGGTGCACTCCGACCAGGAGCTTCGCCTGGCCCTCACCCAGGCCGGTCCCCGGCGGGCGGCCGAGTTTTCCTGGGAAAACACCGCCCGGGCCACCTGGGAGGCCTACCAGCGGGTGCTAAGCGAAGGGGGACGGCCATGACCCGGGCCTGGCCAGGGGTCCCGGCCGACTTGGCCGGCCTGCGGGTGGTGCTGGTGCACGATTGGCTAACCGGCATGCGCGGCGGCGAAAAGGTGCTGGAGGCCTTTGGCCGCATCTTCCCCCAAGCCCCGATCTACACCCTGCTGCACCGGCCGGGCATGGTGAGCCCGGCCATCGAGTCCCACCCCATCCACACCTCCATGATCCAAAAGCTGCCCCGGGCGGCCGACTACTACCGCTACTACCTGCCGCTGTTTCCCCGGGCCATGGAGCGCCTGGAGCTGCCGGCCTGCGACCTGGTGCTTTCCTCCAGCCATTGCGTGGCCAAGGGGGTGCGCCCGCCGCAAGGCGCCCGCCACGTGAGCTACCTCCACACCCCCATGCGCTACATCTGGGACATGTACCACGAGTACTTCGGACCGGGCCGCGGCGGCCTGGCCCGCTGGGCCATGCCCCTGGTGCGGGGGCGCTTGCAGCGCTGGGACGTGGCCACCTGCCACCGGGTGGACCACTTTGTGGCCAACAGCGCCCACGTGGCCGAGCGCATCGCGCGGCACTACCAGCGCACGGCCACGGTGATCCACCCGCCGGTAGACATCGGCCGCTTCGCCCCATCGGACCAGGTGGAGGACTACTACCTGGTGGTGAGCGCCCTGGTGCCCTACAAGCGGGTGGAGCTGGCCGTCCAGGCCTGCACCGCCACCGGCCGTCGGCTCAAGGTGGTGGGGGTGGGGCCCCTCTACGACCAGCTCAAGGCCATGGCCGGCGACCGGGTGGAGTTCTTGGGCTGGCAGGATGACCAGGCGGTGGCCGAGCTCTACTCCCGGGCCCGGGCCCTGCTGTTCCCCGGCGAGGAGGATTTCGGCATCACCCCCCTGGAGTCCATGGCCGCCGGCCGGCCGGTGGTGGCCTTGGGCCGGGGTGGCGCCCTGGAAACGGTGGTGGGGCTGGATGACCCCGCCGGCCGCCCGCCCACCGGGGTGTTTTTTGAGCGCCAGGAGGCCGAGGACCTGGCCGCGGCCATGGACCGCCTGGAGGCCGCCGCCGATGCCTTTGAGCCCGCCGCCCTGGTGCGCCGGGCGGCCCGTTTTTCCGGTCAGGTATTTTTAGACCGTGTTTGCAAGTACTTGTCCGAGGTGGCCAACGGCTGACCCGGTGCATTGACCGCCCTGGGCTGGCCGTGGTATTTTGGGCGGTGGGGTCGCGGGTAGGCGGCCCCTTTATTTTAGCCCCCAACGAGAGACGACCATGCGCGTACTGATAGTCGGAGCCGGCGAGGTGGGTTTTCACACCGCCCTGCGCCTGTCGTCGGAGCGGCACGATGTGATCGTGGTGGACTTATCGGCGAGTCGCATCCGCGAGGTGGCCGAGCGCATGGACGTCCAGACCCTGGTGGCCTCGGGTTCCAGCCCCCTGGCCTTGCAAGAGGCCGGGGTGGAGCACGCCGACATGGTGGTGGCGGTCACCGACAGCGACGAGGTGAACATGGTGGCCTGCCTCTACGCCCGCCTGCTGGCCCCTTCGGCCACCCGGGTGGCCCGCATCCGCGAGACCGACTACCTCACCATGCCCGAGGCCTTTGGACCCGACCACCTGGACGTGGCCTCGGTGATCAACCCCGAGCGCGAGGTGGCCACCCAGATACTCAACTTCCTCAAGGTGCCGGCGGCCAGCTCGGTTACCGATTTCGCCGGCGGCAAGGTGAAGCTGCTGGGCCTGCGGGTACCGGCGGCCAGCCCCCTGGTGGGCAGCCGCATGGCCCAACTGCGATCCCCCGACGGGCCGGTCTTCCTGGTGGCGGCCATCGAGCGCGACGGCGAGATGATCGTACCGCGTGGCGAGGATATCCTGCTGAGCGGCGACCTGGCCCACCTGGTGGCCCGGGCCAGGGATGTGGACCAGGTGCTCACCCACTTTGGCTTGTCCAACCAGCCGGTGCGCAACATGGTGGTGGTGGGCGGCGGCACCATCGGACGCATGGTGGCGGCCGGGGCCCAGGCCATGGGCATCAAGGTGCGCATCATCGAGAAGGACCCCCGGCGCTGCCGCCGCATCGCCGAGGACCTGGACGGGGTGGTGGTGCTCAGCGGCGACGGCACCGACGTGACTCTGCTGCGCGAGGAGAACATCGGCTCGACCGACGTCTTCGCCGCGCTCACCGACGACGAGGAAGACAACATCCTCATGGCCCTGCTGGGCAACAAGATGGGCGCCCGCCGCACCGTGACCCGGGTGGCCCACGTGGGCTACGTACCGCTCATCACCAGCCTGGGACTGGACCTGGTGGTGAGCCCCCGCTTCGCGGCCGCCGGGGCCATCGTCAGCTACATGCGCAAGGGCAAGGTGCTCAGCGTGGCCTCGCTTAAAGACAGCGGGGCCGAGGTGATCGAGGTGGAGGCCCTGGCCACCTCCGGGGTGGTGGGCAAGCCGCTGGCCAAGGTGAAGATGCCCCGCGGGGCCCTGCTGGCCGCCGTGAGCCGGGAAGGCGAAGTGATCATCCCCACCGGCACCACCGTGGTCCAGCCCGGCGACCACCTGGTGTTATTCCTTTTGCCCGACGTGTGGCGCAAGATGGAGAAACTACTCACCGTGCGCCTGGAGTACTTTTAATTAATGACCTTCACCTACACCATCGCGGTGGTGGGGCAGCTCAGCGTGGGCATCGGGCTGGCCATGCTGCTGCCCATGGCGGTGTCGCTCATCCACGACGAGGCCGCCTGGAGGGCCTTTCTTCTAAGCGCCCTGGTGGCCGTCGCCCTGGGCCTGGGGCTATATTGGATCTTCCGGCCCGCCCAAAAGCCTATCCTCAACCACCGGGCCGGGGTGGCCATCGTGGCCCTGGGTTGGCTGGCCGCCGGCCTCCTGGGCGGCCTGCCCCTGCTGCTCTCGGGCGATTTCACCAGCTTCACCGACGCGGCCTTCGAGTCCATCAGCGGCTTTACCACCACCGGGGCCAGCGTGCTGACCAGCGTGGAGGACGCCGGCAAGGGGGTGCTCTTTTGGCGGGCGCTCACCCACTGGCTGGGGGGCATGGGCTTTATCGTACTCTCCATCGCCATCCTGCCCTTCTTGGGGGTGGGCGGCATGCAGCTCTACAAGGCCGAGGCCCCCAGCCCCACCCCGGACCGGCTGGCCCCCCGCATCCGCGACACCGCCAGCGCCCTGTGGAAGGTCTACCTGATCCTCACCGCCCTGGAGGTGGTGCTGCTTTTGGCCGGGGGCATGGACTGGTTCGACTCGGTGTGCCACGCCATGGCCACCATGGCCACCGGCGGCTTCTCCACCAAGAACGCCAGCATGGGCGGCTTTGACAGCGCCTACCTGCAGTGGGTGGTGACCGTGTTTATGGTCCTGGCCGGCGTCAACTTCACCCTTCACTTCATGCTCTTTAGGGGCAAACCCCGAGCCTACCCGCGCGACGAGGAGTGGCGCTTCTACATGATCGTCTACGGCCTGGTGACCCTGGGGGTGGGCATGGGACTGTGGATAGCGGCCGGCGCCGGGTTCGAGGAGGGGCTGCGGGCGGCGGCCTTCCAGGTGGCCACTGTGCTCACCACCACCGGCTTCGCCACCACCGACTACTCGCTGTGGCCGGCCTTTTGCCTGGCGCTTATCATCCCCCTGATGTTCGTGGGAGGCTCGGCCGGGTCCACCGGCGGCGGGCCCAAGTGCATGCGGGTTTGGGTGATCTTCAAGCAGACCTACAGCGAGCTGCTGCGCCTGGTGCACCCGCGGGTGGTGGCCCCGGTGAAGCTGAGCGGCCGCAGCGTGGAGCCGGAGGTGCTGGCCAGCGTCTGGGGTTTCCTGGGCCTGTACCTGGCCACCTTCATCCTGGTGGGCGTGGCCCTCAGCGCCATGGGCCTGGGCATCACCGACAGCTTCAGCGCCTCCATCGCCTGCCTGGGCAACATCGGCCCCGGCCTGGGCTCGGTGGGACCGGCCGGCAACTACGCCCACCTGCCGGCCTTGGGCAAGTGGGTGCTCTCGGTGGCCATGATCGTGGGCCGCCTGGAGATCTACACCGTGCTGGTGCTGCTGCTGCCCGAGTTCTGGCGCAACTGAACCCGCGCGATAGCCCGCCGGGCCCACCGCCCGTTAATCACCACCCGGTTTACCCCGTGCGTCCCCGCGCCGGCGGCCCGGCTTTAGGCCGCGCCGGGCACGAAGTGGGTCTCGCGCACCTCCACCAACTCGATGGCCTCCTCCGGGCAGGTGACCTGGCACAGGCCGCAGCCCATGCACTTGTCGGCCGCTACCTTTGATACCGACCCCTCGCCATCCACGAACTCGATGGCCTCAAAGTAGCAGCGCTCCTGGCACAGGCCGCAGCCGGAGCACAGATCGGGGTCGATCTCGGCCGCAAAGCGGCTGGGGTCCACCACGTGGACGCCGCCCTTGATCAACACCGGCATGGTCTGGCAGCAGCAGGGGCAGCAGTTGCAGATGAAGTGGTCCATGGAGCTTTTGTTCATGGTGACGTGGATGAGCCCCTCTTCTTCGCAGCGGCGCAGGATGTCCAGGGCCTCCTCGGCGCTGACCTGGCGGCCGGTGCCCCGGGCCAGGGTGTAGTCGGCCGCCCGGTTGACCTGCAGGCAGACCTCCAGGGGGCGGTCGCAGTTGCCCATGGTGAGCCGGCAGGTGCACTTGGTCACCGCCAGGTTGGAGGCCCCCTCCACCGCCTGGCGCACGCTCTCAAAGTCCAGTATCTGGGTGCGCGGCTTGAGGCTCACCCCCACCGGGATGACGCGGGTGAAGGGCTTGGTCATGGTCTGGCTGAAGACCTTGGCCAGGTCGAACCACTCGGTGTCCATGAACTCGCGCCACAGGGACAGGAACTCTTGGGGCGCCTCGGGCCAGAGGATGCTGGCGTCGTGGAACTGGATCAGGTCGCGGCACATGCGCCAGGTGGGCGGGTCGGTCTTGCCCGAGGGGAAGGCCACCCCCTTGCGGAAGAGCTCGTCGATCTTGTGCTGGACCTCCCGGGGATCGAGCCCCAGCTTGGCGGCCAGGTCTTGGGCCTGGCCGGGCATGGCCAGCAGGATGTCGGCCTCGGTGTCGTCGGCCAACAGGGCCCACAGTCCGGCGATACGGGGGGAGTGCTGCAGGCCGATGCGGCCGGCCAGCTCCTGGTACTTGGGATTCATGACAACTCCTTGGGAAACAACGCGTTTGCGCTTCACGTTGCCGGAAACCAGCTGTGCGGTGGCCAGTATCATACCGCAAGCCGCGGCCGCGGCCCAGCCTAGCCGGCGGTGAGCAGCGCCAGGTCCAGGCTCTCGGCGGCGGCGGCCAGGGACCGGGCGCTTGGCGCTTGGTCCAGCCAGGGCAGGCGTCCGGCAAAGGGCGCGCCGCTGAACTCCTGTATCAGGGCGGCGTTGCTCTCCAGGGCCGGGTCGCCGGCCGCCTGGGGCCGGGGGCCGCTGAAGGCAAAGGCGCGCACCGGCACACCGGCGGCGCGCAGGGCCTCGATGGTGAGCAGGGTGTGGTTGATGGTTCCCAGGTTGGGGCGGCCCACCACCACCGCCGGCAGGGTCGACTCCCGCACCAGCTCCCGCAGGGTGTGGTCGTCGGTGAGCGGCACCAAGAGCCCACCCACCCCCTCCACCACCGTGAAGTCGTGGGCCGCCACGCAGGCCCGGGCCCCGGCCAGGGCGGCGGCCAGGTCCACCCCGGTCCCGGCCCGGCGGGCGGCGGCCAGGGGGGACAGGGGATGGGGCAGGCACACCGGGTTGAGCAGCTCCGGTGGGTCGTCGAGCCCAGTGGCTTCGGCCACCAACAGGGCGTCGGGGCTCACCAGGCGGCCGCCGTGCGCCACCCCGTCGCTGGAGACCGGCTTGCAATAGCCGGCGTCCCGGCCGTCTTGGCGCAGGGCGGCCACCACCGCGGCGCAGAATACGGTTTTGCCCACCTCGGTGTCGGTGCCCACCACGAAGATGCCCCGGCGGCGGCTCACAGCCCCACCTCCCGCCTGGCCTCTTGCAGGGCCTGGGCCGCTTGGTCCATGTCGGCCGGCTCGTGGGCCGCGCTCACCGCCAGGCGCAGGCGGCTGGTGCCTTGGGGCACGGTGGGCGGCCGCATGGCCGGGGCGTATACCCCGCGCTCCAGCAGGGCCCGGGACAGGCTCACGGCGGGCTCGGCCCCGCCCACCAACACCGGCACGATGGGCCCGGCCGGCGAGAGCACCTCAAAGCCGGCGTTGGTCAGGTTGCCGCGCAGGCGCGCGCTGAGCTGGTGTAGCTTTTGGCGCCGCCAGGGCTCGTCGGCCAGCACCTTGAGCGCCTCGGCGGCGGCGGCCACCTGGGACGGGGGCGGGGCGGTGGTGTAGAGCAGGGAGCGGGCCCGGTTGACCAGGGTGTCGATCACCACCCGGTGGCCGGCCACAAAGCCGCCGGCCCCGCCCATAGCCTTGCTGAAGGTGCCCACCATCACCAACTCCGGCCCCGGGGTTATGCCGAAGTGCTCGGCCGTGCCCCGGCCGGTTTCCCCCCACACCCCGGTGGCGTGGGCGTCGTCGATCACTAGCAGGGCCCCCTGGCGCTGGGCTACCTCCAGCAGCCTCGCAAGCGGGGCCAGGTCGCCGTCCATGGAGAACACCCCGTCGCTCACCAACAGCTTCAGCCCGCCGCCGGGTCCCTGGGCCAGCAGGCGTTCGGCCGCGCGCCAGTCGCGGTGGGGGTAGACCTTCACCGTGGCCCGCGAGAGCCGGCAGGCGTCGATGAGGCTGGCGTGGTTGAGCTGGTCGCTGACGATGAGGTCACCGGGGCCGGCCAGGCCGGAGACCACTCCCAGGTTGGTCATGTAGCCGGTGTGGAAATAAAGCGCCGTCTCGGCGTGCTTGAAGCGGGCGATCTGCCGCTCCAGGGCCAGGTGGCCGTCCAAGGTGCCGGCGGCCAGGCGGCTGGCTGCGCTGGAGGCGCCCAGTTCCTCGGCGGCGCGGGCGGCGGCGCGCCGCAGGCGAAGGTGGCCGGCCAGGCCCAGGTAGTCGTTGCTGGCCATGAGCAGGACCGGCCGGCCCTCCACCACCACCCGCGCCCCGGTGGCCGGGCCGATGGAGACCAGGCGGCGAGCCAGGCCGCCACAGCGGCGCAGCTCCAGGCGCTTTTGCAACAGGGCCAGGGGATCGTCGGCGTGCATGGTCAGCTCCCGGTGACCTCGTCGATGGCTCGGCCCACGGCGTCGGCCAGGTGCGATATCTCCTCCAGGCTCGAGGACAAGGGCGGCATGAGGACCACCGTATCGCCCAGGGGCCGGATGATCACCCCGTGGTTGCGCGCGGCCATGATCACCCGGTGGCCCATGCGCAGACCGGGCTCATAGGGCCGGTCGGCCGCCTTGTCCTGCACCAGCTCGACGCCCACCATCAGCCCCTGCTGGCGCACCTCGGCCACGTGGGGGTGGCGGCGCAGGGGGCGCAGCTCCTGGCTCAGCCGCTGCACCTTCTGCCCCAGCCGGGTCATCACCTGGTCCTCTTGCATGATCCGCAGGTTGGCCAGGGCGGCGGCGCAGGCGATGGGATTGCCGGTGTAGGTGTGGCCGTGGAAAAAGGTCTTGAACTCGTCGAACTCGCCTAAAAAGGCCTGGTACACCCGGTCGCTGGCCAGGGTGGCGGCCAGGGGCAGGGTGCCGCCGGTGAGGCCCTTGCCCAGGGCCATGAGGTCCGGCTGCACCCCCTCCAACTGGCAGGCGAACATCAGCCCGGTGCGGCCGAAGCCGGTGGCCACCTCGTCGGCGATGAGCAGGACCTCGCGCTCCCGGCAGATCGCGGCCAGGCGCGAAAGGTAGCCCTGGGGCTGGATGATCATGCCGGCCGCGCCCTGCACCCGCGGCTCGATGATGAGCCCGCAGACCTCGTCGCCGTGCTGGTCCAGGATGTCGTTGAGCGCCTCGGCGCAGGCCAGGTCGCAGCCCGGCAGGCCCAGGCCCAGGGGGCAGCGCCGGCAATGGGGCTGGGGCAGACGGTGCACATCAAAGAGCAGGGGACCGTAGGCCTGGTGGAAAAGCTCCATGCCCCCCACGCTCACCGCGCCCAGGGTGTCGCCGTGGTAGGCGCCGGACAGGGCCACGAAGGTCTTCTTCTCCGGCCGGCCGGATTGCTGCCAAAACTGGAAGGCGATCTTCAGGGCTATCTCCACCGCGGTGGAGCCCGACTCGGAGTAGAATACCTTGCTCAACTCGCCGGGGGTGACGCGTACCAGCTCGGCGGCCAGCTCCACCGCCTTGGGGTGGGTGAGCCCCAGCAGGGTGGAGTGGTCTAGTTGGTTCACCTGGTCCATGATGGCCTGGTTGATGGCCGGGTGGCCGTGGCCATGCACCGTCACCCACAGGGAGCTCACCCCATCGAAGTAGCGGTTGCCCTCGGTGTCATATAGATAGTTGCCCTGACCGCGCTCGATGACCAATGGCGGCTCGCCGGGCCACAACTTCATCTGGGTGAAGGGGTGCCAGAGGTTGGCCACGTCTTGCTTGATCAGCTCTTGGGTTCGGTCCATGGTGGTTAGCCTTGTTGCACCCGGCGCACCAGCTTTAGCCCCAGGACCTCCAGGTCGGCGGCGTCCTGGTGCGGCTGGCGGCCCACGGTGGTGAGGTAGTTGCCGGTCATGGTGGCGCTGGCCCCGGCCAGGTACATCAGCGGGGACAGGCCGGCCAGCACCTGCCGCCGGCCGCCGCAGGTGCGGATGTGCACCCGGGGGTTGAACAGCCGGGCCACGGCCACCGCGGCCAGGGCCTGCCGGGGCGTTAGCGCCTCCAGCCCCTGCAGCGGGGTGCCGGGTATGGGGTTGAGGAAGTTCAGCGGCAGGCTGTCGGGCTCCAGCCCGGCCACCGCGGCCATCAGCTCGGCCCGCTGGAGCTGGCTTTCACCCAGCCCCACGATGCCGCCCACGCAGACCTCCAGGCCCGCTTGGCGGGCCACGGCCACCGTCGCCACCCGGTCTTCGTAGGCGTGGGTGGTGCAGACGCGGCCGAAGTAGCCGGGGCCGGCCTCCAGGTTGTGGTGATAGCGCACCGTGCCGGCGCTGGCCAGGTCGCGGGCCTGGTCCGGCCGCAGCAGGCCCAGCGACACGCAGGGCGAGATGATCTCTCCGCGGCGCAGCCGCTCCACCGCCCGGCAGATGGCGGCCAGCTCCGGGCCGTCGGGACAGGCGCGCCCGCTGGTGACGATGCCGAAGCGGCAGGCCCCGCCCTGGGCCGCGGCGCGCCCGGCGGCCACGATCTCGTCGGGGCTGAGCAGGGGGTGCACCTCGGCCTCGGTCTGGTGGTGGGCGCTTTGGGCGCAGAAGGCGCAGTCCTCGGAGCAGCGCCCGCTCTTGGCGTTGACAATGGCGCAAAACTCCACCCCATCGCCCAGGGCGCGCTGGCGCACCTCGCCGGCCTCGGCCATGAGCCGGCACAGATCGGCCCAGGAACCGGGCTCCAGCAGGGCGGCGGCCTCCTCCAAAGACGGCGGCCGGCCGGCCAGGGCCCGCTGGGCCAGGGTGGCAGATTCGTCAGGCATGGACGCTCCAGATTAATGTAAACCACAAAATACAACGGTTGACAATCTACCAGGCTGGTCCGGCCAGTCAAGTGGTTTGCCGGGGTTGGGTTGGGGCCGGGCGGATGGTGCTTCAGTCAGCCGGGCGCAGGGACACGTCGCCGTGGCGGATGGTGATGGTGCGGCCATCTTCGCCGCGCAGCACCAGGGAGCCGTCGGGGTTGAGGCCCTGGGCCACGCCGGTCACCTGGCTGTCGCCGTCGACCACCCGCACCCGGCGGCCGGCCAGCAGGAAGCGGCGTTCGTAGGCGGCGCGCAGTTGGTCGTGCCTACCCTGCTCAAAGTCTTGGTAGAGACGGGTCACCTGGTTGAGCACCTCGGCCAGGAGCACCCCCCGGTCCCAGGGGCGGCCGCTGGCCGTGGCCAGGGAGGTGGCCGGTTGGCCCAGCTTGCGCAACTGGGAGCGCCGCAGGTTCACGTTGAGCCCCACCCCCACCACCACGTGTTCCACCTGTTCGGCCCGGCTGGCGAACTCGGTTAGCACCCCGGCCAGCTTGCGCTGGTCAAGATACACGTCGTTGGGCCACTTGATCATCGGCTCCAGGCCGCCGAGCTGCTCCAGGGCCCGGCACAGGGCCAGGCTGGCCAGCAGGGTGAGGCCGAAGACCTGGTAGATGGCCAGCTTGGGCCGCAGGATGAGCGAAAAGAGCAGGCAGGAGCCGGCCGGCGCGATCC
The DNA here is from genome assembly GCA_027067385.1 of Desulfarculaceae bacterium. Lineage (GTDB taxonomy): Bacteria > Desulfobacterota > Desulfarculia > Desulfarculales > Desulfarculaceae > JAMOVV01. The sequence continues at coordinate 3,164 of JAMOVV010000006.1, read as the reverse complement.
ACCGGCGGTCCAGGCGTCCCCGGCCGGCGCTCTGGTAATCGGCCACCAGGCAGGCGCCGTGAGGCGCCCCGGCCTCGGCGCTGCGGCGGGCCTCCAGGTTGGTGCTGGCCAGGCGCGGGAAGTAGGTGAGCGGCGCGCCCAGGCCACCGGGGGTTAGGCGGGCCTCCACCCGGGCGGCCAAGGGGGTCTCAGGTTCGCTTGCCAGCCGGTAGCCACGGCGGGGGCTGGACTCTATGACCAGGCCCGCCTGGCGCAGGCCGGCGATGGTCTTGGATATGGCCGCCCGGCTCACCCCGAGCTTGGTCCCCATCTCCTGGCCCGAGCAGGGGCCGTCGGCGGCCAGCAGCAGGCGCAGCACCCGGGACGCGGTGGAGGGGCCCCCGGCCATCAGCCGGCCTCCTGGAGCAGCCCCAGTACGGCCTGGTTGAAGCCGGCCGGTCCGGGCAGGGTGGTGCGTACCAGGCCCTCCATGGCCAGCTCGGCGTGGTCGCCGCCGGGCCGGGCCACCAGGAAGGGCCGGTCCACCGCCGCCAGCATGGAGGCGTCGTTGGGCGCGTCGCCCAGGCCGGCGGTGGTGAGCTTTGGATGGAGCCGCCGGAACAGGTCGCTGAGCAGCCGCACCGCCCGGCCCTTGTCTCCACCGCCGAGCAGGTGGTAAAAACGGCCGCCCCGGGTGACCTGCAGACCCTGCTCTCGGGCCGCGGCCAGGAAGGCGGCCTCTTGGCGCTCCGGCCCGGGCAGGACCACCGGCTCGTTGAACTCACGCTCCCGGGCCCGGGCCGCGCGCCGGGGGGCCAGCCCGGTTAGCTCGGCCACCTCGGCGTCGCTCAGGTCGCCAAAGCCGCGCGCGCCAAAACGATCCTTGAACCGACCGAAGCGCCGGCGCAGCTCGGCGTAGTCCATGCCCAGGGGCAGGAGCATCCAGCCCTTTGGCCCGGCCCGCCAGCCCTCGCCAAGCGCGGCTACCGGGTGGCCCTCGGGCGCAAAGACGCCGCCGCCGTTTTCGCAGATCAACGGGCCGCTGACTCCCAGCTCGGCCTGCAAGGGGATCATCTCGGCCCGGGTCTTGGAAGAGCAGAGCACCAGGGGATAGCCACGCCGGGCCAGGGCGTCCAGGGCCGGCCGGGCGGGGCCGTGGGAATAGGTGTGGTGGTCCAGCAGGGTTCCGTCCAGGTCGCTGAAGACCACCAGCATACTCAGGCTCCGGCCGGCGGCTTGAAGAATTCGGTCATCAGCTTCACCGCGCAGTACTGGCCGCACATGGTGCAGACCCCCTCCTCGGCCGGGATGGAGGCCTCGCGCATCTTGCGGGCGGTGGCCGGGTCCAGGCACAGGGAGTACATGGCCTCCCAGTCGACCTTTTTGCGGGCCTCGGCCATGGCCCGGTCGTGGGCCAGGGACTGGGGTCGTCCCCGGGCGATGTCGGCGGCGTGGGCCGCGATGCGGGTGGTGATCACCCCTTCGTAGACATCATCGGGGCCGGGTAGGGCCAAGTGTTCGCTGGGGGTGACGTAGCACAGGAAGTCGGCCCCGGCCCAGCCGGCCAGGGCCCCGCCGATGGCGCAGGCCACGTGGTCGTGCCCGGCCGCGATGTCGGTGACCAGGGGACCCAGCACGTAGAAGGGCGCGTTGTGGCACAGGCTCTTTTGCATCTCCACGTTGGCCCGCACCTGGTCCAGGGGCACGTGGCCCGGCCCTTCGATCATCACCTGCACCCCGACGTCCCAGGCCCGCTGGGTGAGCTGGCCCAGGGTGACCAGCTCGGTGATCTGGGCCCGATCGCTGGCGTCGGCCAGGCAGCCGGGACGCAGGCCGTCGCCCAACGAGAGGGTGACCTCGTGGGCCCGGCAGATATCCAGCAGGCGGTCGAACTGATCGTAGAGCGGGTTCTCGGCCTGGTTGGCGATGATCCAGCAGGCCAGGAAGGCCCCGCCCCGGCTCACCACGTCGGTGACGCGTCCCTCGGCCCGCAAGTGGTCCAGGGCGGCCCGGGTCACCCCGCAGTGCACGGTCATGAAGTCCACGCCCTCGGCGGCCTGGGCCTCGATTACCCCGAAGATGTCGTCGGCGCTCATGTCCACGACGCCGCGCCCCTCGGCGGTGACCTCGGCGGCGGCCTGGTAGATGGGCACCGTGCCCACCGGCACCGGCGAGCGCTGAAGCACCTGGTGGCGCAGGGCCTTTAAGTCCCCGCCGGTGGAGAGGTCCATCACCGCGTCGGCCCCGGCGTCCAGGGCCGCCTGGAGCTTGGCCGCCTCCAGCGCGGGGTCGGCCTGGTCCGGGCTGGAGCCGATGTTGGCGTTGACCTTGACCTTGAGCCCCTGGCCCACCCCGCAGGGCACCAGGTTGCCGTGGGCCGGGTTGGCCGGGATGGCCACCGTACCGGCGGCCACCCGCCGGCGCAGCTCCTGCGGGTCTATCCCTTCGCGCTCGGCCACCTGGGCCACGGCCGGGCTGATTTTACCGGCGCGGGCCATTTCTATCTGGGTTTGCATAATTTTCAGGCCTCCTCGCCGGCCAGTTGCAGCACCATATCCACGATGTCGGCGGGGGAGGCGGCCAAGAGCCGGATAACCGGCTCCTTACCGTCTTCGCCGCGGTCAAATATCACCTCGGGCACCAGGCCCAGTTGGTCGATCACCCGGCCGGTGCCCCACTCCAGGGTGGAGCCCTCGGCCTGCTTCACCTCCGGCGGCTCGTCGGCCCGGGAAAACTCGCCCACCCGCCAGCCCAGGTGGCGGGCCCGCTCGATGGTCGCCGGATCGAAGCGCAGGGCCATGGCCGCCCGCTTGCCGGGGTCGCGGGCCATGGCCGCCAGCACGATCTTGGCCACGTGCCGGCTGGCCCCGGGCCAGGGGGGGCCGCAGGCCTTCATGCGCCCGGCCAGGCTGGTGATGCGCCCGGCCACGGCCAGCACCTGGTCGGGACCCGAGGCCCCGGGCAGGCCGTAGCCCAGTTGCGAGCGCACCTCGGGCACCAGGCGGCCCAGGCCCGCGGCGGCCTCCAGGCGCTCCAGGGCCCGGCGCATCTGCTCCAGGGCCGGGCCCAACTCCAGGCGGGGGGCCAGGTCGGCCATGGCGTGCACCGGGCCGTGCCCCGCGCCCAGGTCCAGGGCCCCGGCGATGGCGCGGCGCACCAGGAGCCGGGCCCGGGCCACCGCCTCG
>JAMOVV010000005.1 GCA_027067385.1 Desulfarculaceae bacterium | reverse complement strand
CGAGACGGGCCTTTGCCATCTGGGCCTGGGCGAGTACCAGCGCGCCGAGGAGCTGCTGGGCATGTGTCTCACCTTGGAGCCCAATGACGCCCTGGCGCTCTTGGGCCTGGGACGCAGCTACCTGCGCCAGGGCAAGCTCAAGCGGGCCGCGGGCTACTTCCGGCGCCTGCTGGCCAGCCACCCCCACAACGCCCAGGGGCGGCACGAGCTGGGGGTCACCCTGGGGCGCATGGGCCGCACCGCCGAGGCCGCTTTCCAGTTGGGGCTCTCCTTCAAGGAGGAGCACAACTACCGCGCGGCGCTGTATCATCTCACCCGGGCGGTGAAGAATCTGAAAGATCCGGTGCTCAAGAAGAAGGCCCAGCGGGAGCTGGCCCAAGTGAAGAAGCTGGCCAAGAAGCAGGCGGCCCGCCGGCTGGCCGAGCAGCAACGGGAGCCGCTTCCCTAGACAGGGGCGCGGGCGGGGCGCGGCGGCGTCATGGCCGCCGGCCGGGGGCCGGGTGGCGAGCGGCCGCCCGGTTTTTTGGTGGGCCTAACCGCAGCAGGGGCCGCGGGTGGCCCACTCGGGCGGTCCCTGGTGGTAGAGGCGGATGAGCTCGGTGATGTCCGGGGCGCAGCAGCGGCCGCGGGGATTGTCGCCGCAGTCGGGCTTGCAGCGGCCGGCGTTGGTGGCGGCCTTGACCAGCGGCAGGGTGTAGGCGCCCATCTCCACGGCGCGGCGCACCTCGCCCTTGGTCACGCCGTGGCAGAAGCAGACCGTCTCGCTGTCGGGCAGGTTGCGCCAGTCGGGCAGGTTGCCGGTGTGGTTGGCCGCGGATAGATCGCAGCCGCAGCCGCAAGCGCAGCCGCCGGAGTCGTCTTCCTGGTGCATGGCTTGCTCCCTTTTCAGCCCCGGCGCATCCGCGCCAGGGCCATCATCTTGTAGATGGGCAGTCCCGCCGCCAGGGCGATGTCCTCGGTGGAGAGGTAGCCCGCGATGGTGCGGTCCATGAGCACGTTGCCGTCGGCGGGGAACTCGTCGTCGCCGGCCCACAGTTGCAGGAGCAAGGGCACCCGCGGGAAGGCCTGCACGATGACCACCGCGTCGCCCGAGACCTCCTGGGTGGGGCGCCCGCCCACCAGGGGCGCCAGCTCCAGCAGAAGCTCCGGCTGGTGGCCGAAGAAGCCCACCAGGGGATCCTTGGCCCGTTTCACGAAGGCCGACCAGTAGAACTCGCCCGAGGGCACCTCGCGGAAGGTGACCCACTCGCCCTGGGGTTCGCTGCCGTCGGCGTTGACCAGGTAATGCAGGATAAGCGCCTGCTCGGCCAGGGGGATCTCGGGGCCGTCGTCCAGGGCGCTCACGGTCATGGGCTGGTGGGTCACCCGCACCGGCCGGCCATAGTAGTCCAGCTCGCAGTAGGAGGCGTCGTCCGCAGGCCGCGCCCCGGCCCGCCGGGCCACGTCCAAAAAGTTCCTCCCGGCCAGTTGCTGGGCCGCCAAATCGAAGCTCATCTGGTAGTCGTCAACCCGTGCCATGTTTCTTCACGTCCGCTTGGTGTGGTGGTGTGGTTGCCTTCCTAAATGCTAACCAGCCCCGGCCGGTCTGTCGAGAAGCGATTGTCCCCGGCCGGTGGCGGGGTTATACTGCGCGCGGTATGGCCAGGAAGAAGCGAAACCAAAAGGCCGCCCGGCAAAAGCGCCGGGAAGGGCGACCCTTCAACAACCCCTTCGCCGGCCTGAAGAAGCAGCTCAAGGCCGCGGTGCGGGATCAGCAGCCCGCCGCCCCGGCCAGCCCGGAGCCGGTCCCGGAGGCGGACGAACAGGCGCTGTTCACCCGGGCCATGGCCGGGGTGCGCCCCCTGGACCCGTCCCAGAGGGCGCGGCGCCCCCGCGGCCCCGGGGCGCGGCGGCCGCGGTTGGACGCCCAGCCCGACGAGGACCTGGAGGTGCTGGCCCGGCTGGCGGACTTGATCTCCGGGGTGGGGGAATTCGACCTGCGCTACAGCGACGAGTTCGTGCAAGGATGCGCCCCAGGGGTGGGGCCGGGGCTTTTGGAGCGCCTGGCGGCGGGCCGCTTCCCGGTGCAGGACTACCTGGACCTGCACGGGCTTGGCGAGCAGGAGGCCCTGGAGGCCACCCAGCGCTTTTTGGCCCAGAGCGTGGCCAAGGGGTTGCGCTCGGTGCTTTTGGTCCACGGCCGGGGGTTGCGCTCGCCGTGCGGGGTGCCGGTGCTCAAGACCGCCCTGGTTCGGGCCCTGGCCAGCAAGCGCTTTCAAAAGCGGGTGCTGGCCTTCTGCACCGCGCGGCCGGTGGACGGCGGCACCGGGGCCATGTACGTGCTGCTGCGCAAGTGGTCCGGCCCCCAGGGCACTTGGTTCTCCCCCTGAGCGCCCCGCCCCTCAGCCCTCCAGCAGCCCGGCCACCAGCTCGGCCAGCCGCGGCAGCACCTGGGAGGCGCCGCCCACCAGCGAGTAGTCGGCCACCTCCCCGGTGAGGGCGGTGGGCTCCAGGTTCACCTCCACCACCGTGGCCCCGGACTGCTTGGCCAGAAGCGGCAACTGGCTGGCCGGGGCCACCAGGGCCGAGGTTCCCACCACCAGCATCACCTGGCAGGTGCGGGCTGCCTCCAGGGCCTGTTCCACCGCCGCCATCGGCAGCATCTCCCCGAAGAAGACCACGTCCGGCTTGAGCACTCCCCCGCAGGCGCAAAGCGGCGGCAGGGGGTCGAAGAAGACCTCGGCCCGCCGGGGCGAGCGCCCGCAGTTCTGGCAGATCAGCCTCCGGCCCGAGCCGTGCAGCTCCACCACCCGGCGGCTGCCGGCGGCCTGGTGCAGTCCGTCGATGTTCTGGGTGATGACCATGCCCAGCCGCCCCAGCTCCTCCAGCCGGGCCAGGGCCTGGTGGGCCGGGTTGGGTTCGGCCCCGCGCACCAGCTCGTCCAGTTCCAGGAGCATGCGCCAGACCTTGGCCGGGTCGCGCCGAAAGGCCTGGATGCTGGCGTACTCCATGGGGTCGTACTTGGTCCAGAGGCCCTGGGCGCCCCGGAAGTCGGGTATGCCGCTGTCCACGCTGATGCCGGCGCCGGTGAGCGCCGCCACCTGTTCGGCCCCGGCCAGCAGCCGGGCCACCTGTTGCATCTGTTGCTCGAGCTTGTCGTGGTTCACCTCAATCATCCCTTGACTGGCGGGTTCTTATGGGGGATAGGGACTTCATAGCTATACAATGCCCGCGACGAGGTCACAAGGAGCAGTAAGCATGAGTCCGGCAGACAAGATTCCCCTCCTGGACCTGAAGGCCCAGTTCGCTGCCATCAAAGACGAGATCATGGCGCCGGTGGAGCGCATCTTCGAGCAGCAGTCCTTCATCCTGGGGCCCTGGGTGGAGGACGCCGAGAAGGAGCTGGCCGCCTACCTGGAGGTGCCGCACGCCATCGGCGTCTCCTCGGGCACCGACGCGCTCTTGTTGTCGCTCATGGCCCTGGGGGTGGGGCCCGGCGACGCGGTGCTCACCACGCCGTTCACCTTCTTCGCCACCGTGGGCAGCATCGTGCGCCTGGGGGCGTATCCGGTGTTCGCCGACATCGACCCCGAGTCCTTCAACCTGGATCCTGGGCAGGCGGCCCGCGCCCTGGAGGCGGCGTCCGGGCGGGTCAAGGCCATGATTCCGGTGCACCTGTTCGGCCAGCCGGCCGACATGTATCCCCTCATGACCCTGGCCCAGGACCACGGCCTGGCGGTGGTGGAGGACGCGGCCCAGGCCATCGGCGCCCGCTACCCCGGCCCCGCCGGCGGCCTGAAGCCCGTGGGCAGCATGGGCAGCACCGGCTGTTTCTCCTTCTTCCCCTCCAAGAACCTGGGCGGGGCCGGCGACGGCGGGCTCGTCACCACCTGCGACGACGAGCTGGCCCAGAAGCTGCGCTCCATGCGCACCCACGGCTCCCACCCCCGCGAGAAGTACCGCCACCTGTGGGTGGGGGGCAACTTCCGCCTGGACGCCTTGCAGGCCGCGGTGGTGCAGGCCAAGCTGCCGCATCTGGAGGACTGGTCCCAGGCGCGGCGGGACAACGCCGGGCGCTACGATCGGTTGCTGGAGCAGGCCGGCCTGCTGGAAAAGGGCCTGGTGCGGCCGCCGCTGCGCTGCTGGCCCGAGCAGCCGCAAAGCCACGTCTTCAACCAGTACGTGGTGCGGGTGAAAGAACGCGACCGGCTCGTGGCCGCTCTCCAGGAGGCCGGCATCGG
>JAMOVV010000004.1 GCA_027067385.1 Desulfarculaceae bacterium | reverse complement strand
GTCGGCGCCGTTGGCCACCTCTTGCCGCAGTTTCTCAGCCTTTTTACGCAGGGCCTCGACCCCGGCCGGCGGGGCGTCTGGCGGCACCATGATGAAGATGGCCCGAAACCGCACCCCCCCCATGGAGGATATGGCGGCCATGTGGTTGCGGTAATACTCGTCGATCTGGGCGTCGCTGATCACCACCCGGTCCTTGACCGAACGGGCGATGAGCCGCCGGCGCAGAATATCGCGCCGGAGCTGCTCGCGGTAGTCGGCCATGGTGATGCCGCGCTGGCTCAGGCGGGCCACGAAGGCCTCCTCGCTCAGGCCGTTGGACTCCCGGATGCGCCGGATAAAGGCGTCTATCTCGTCTTTGCGCACCCTGATACCCAGCCGGGCCACCTCGCGGGCGAAGATTTTTTCGCCGATGAGCCGGTCCAGGGCCAGGCGCCGCAGGGTGGCGATGTCCCGGGCGCTCTGGGCCTGGGCGCCATTGCGTCCCAGTTGGGCCTTCATCAGGTCCACCATGTGTTGCAGGTCGCGGGAGGTTATTACATCGTCTTCCACCACCGCCACCACGCGGGCCACCACCTCGCCAGCCCATCCGGCCGCGGCCGGGCCCATGGAGGCAACTACCACGGCCAGCACCAACGCCAGGCGGATCAATCTGTTCATTTGCGTATCCTCCCGATTCTGCCCCTGGCCTGGAAGCCGGGGTCGAACCAAACAACGGCCTTACCTAAAAGATCGACTACCCATTGAGTGGCCAATTCGTCCTTGCGCCCCGCCGCCAAGATATTGGTGATCTCGGGAGCGGCCTGGGCCACAGTCAAACGACGGGCGGGGCGCTTGGCAATTACCCGCACCACGTGAAAACCATAGGCGCTAGCCAGGGGGCCGGCCACCTTGCCCTTCTTAAGGGCAAACACCTTTTTTTCCAGCTCCGGCGGCATGTGCCCCCGGCTCAGCCAGGCCGGCGCCCCACCGCCGTCGATGGGCACCCCCAGGGCGGCGGCGGCTTTGCCCATGTCCTGGCCCGCCGCCACCTGGGCCAAAAGCATATCGGCCAGCTTGCGCGAGGGCAACACCACGTGTTCGGCCAGTATCTGCTGCGGCCGGTTGAAGCGTTCGCGGTGGGCCTGGTAGTAAGCCTGAATCTCCGCCGCCGGCACCAAGACCCGGTCGGCCACCACCCGCTGGATAATCAGGCGGGAAAGTATCTCTTCGCCCACCACCTTTTCCCACTGCTTAACCGTTAGCCCCTGGGCCGCCAGGTTGCGGCGGAAGGTGGCCTGGTCCTCGCCGCTGTGAGCCGCCCGCAGGGCCTGGCGCACCTCGGGCGAATCGATGGTAAGCCCCAGTTTCTCACCCTGGGAGATGATGAGACGACGGCGCACCAGGCTGTCGAGCACCGCCTGTCTCAGGTCGGCCACCAGGGCGGCCGGATCGCTGCCCAGGCCCATGAAGGCCATCTGCACCGTGAAGTCGTCCAGGGTTATGGCGTGCCCGTTGACCTTGGCCACCACCTCGGGCGCCGGTTCGGTGTCGCAGGCGGCCGCCAGCGAGATGATCAAGGCCGCCAGCCAGCACAGCCAAGCCCCGGCCCATGGTCCGAGGCGCCGGTCGCTATCGGCCGACATCGCCACCTCCCCCCCTCTAGTCATTGCTAATATCCAAGTATTGCAGGAACTCCATGGCCCTGTCCAGGGCCGGGGCGCCGTCGTCCAAACGCAGGCTCACCCGCCCGTCGGGGAATACCTTGACCCCCTGGGAGGGATCGCGGGTCAGGGCCAACAAGCGGTCCACGTCCACCTGGGACTGGTGGTCGAAATACACCTGCAGGGAGTGGGGCGACAGGTCCATGCGCGCGGCGCGCAGGGCCCGCAGCCGGTCCTTGAGGCTCACCGCGGCCAGCAGGTTGCGCACCGGCTCCGGCGGCGGCCCGAAGCGGTCGTGCAACTCCGCCAGCATGGTCTCGGTCTCGTCCGGCCCGCGCAACTGTCCCAGGCGGCGGTAGAGATTCAGGCGCACCTCGGGATCGGGCAGGTAGTCCTCGGGCAGGTGGGCCGGCAGCCCCAGGTGCAGCTCCGGGTCGGGGCCTTCGGGCGGGGCCTCGCCCTTGAGCCGGGCCACCGCCTCCTCCAACAGACGGATGTAGAGCTCGTAGCCCACCTCGGCCACCTGGCCGCTCTGCACCTCGCCCAGCAGGTTGCCGCTGCCCCGAATCTGCAGGTCGTGCATGGCGATGGCAAAGCCGGCCCCCAGTTGGGTGAAGTCCATCAGGGCCTTGAGCCGGCGACGGGCCTGGCGGGTGAGCCCCTGTTCGCTCTTGATGAACAGGTAGGCATAGGCCTTTTGCCCGCTGCGCCCCACCCGGCCGCGCAGTTGGTACACCTGGCTCAGGCCCAGGCGCTCGGCCTCGGTGATGATGATGGTGTTGACGCTGGGAATGTCCAGGCCGCTTTCGATGATGGTGGTGCAGACCAACACGTCCAGCTCGCGATTGACAAAGGCCATCATCACCTTTTCCAAGGCCGCCTCGCTCATCTGGCCGTGGGCCACCCCCACCCGGGCGCCGGGAGCCAGACGCCGCACCAGGCGGGCCATGTCCCCGATGTCCTTGACCCGGTTGTGCACAAAGAAGACCTGCCCGCCGCGGGCCAGTTCACGGTCGATGGCCTGGCGCACCCCGGCCGGCGAAAAGGTGGCCAGGTAGGTCTTGATGGCCAGGCGATCCTCGGGCGGGGTGTTGATCACCGACAGGTCGCGGATACCCGACAGGCTCATCTGCAGGGTGCGGGGGATGGGGGTGGCCGTGAGGTTGAGCACGTCCACCAGGCGGCGCAGTTCCTTTAGCCGCTCCTTGGCCCGCACCCCGAAGCGGTGTTCCTCGTCCACCACCACCAGCCCCAGGTCATGGAAGCGCACGTCGGCCGACAACAGGCGGTGGGTACCGATGACGATGTCCAGGCTGCCCTGGGCCAGTTGCTTGAGAATTTCCTTTTGCTGGGCCGGGCTCTTGAAGCGGCTCAGGGAGGCGGTACGCAGCGGCTGGTCGGCCAGGCGTTCGGCAAAGGTGTGGTAGTGCTGCTCGGCCAACACCGTGGTGGGCACCAGGAACGCCACCTGCCGGCCGCTGGTGGCCACCAGGTAGGCGGCGCGCAGGGCCACCTCGGTCTTGCCGTAACCCACGTCGCCGCAGATGAGCCGGTCCATGGGCCGGGGCGCGGTGAGGTCGCCGATAACGTCCTCGATGGCCGCGGCCTGGTCGGGCGTCTCCTGGAAGGGGAAAGCGGCCTCGAACTCGCGGAAGGCGCGGTCGGGCGGGGGATAGGCGTGGCCCTTCATGTAGCTGCGCGCGGCGTAGAGGTCCACCAGGTCGCGGGCGATGGCCTCCACCGCCTTGCGCACCCGGCTCTTGGTGCGCGCCCACCGCTTGCCGCCCAGCTTGTCCAGGCTTGGCGGCCCCTCGCCCGGGCCGCGGTACTTGGAGATGAGCCCCATACGGTCCGCCGGCAGGAACAGCTTGTCCCCGCCTTGGTAGGCAAGCTCCAGGAAATCGCTCTCGGCCGCGCCCACCGGCATAGTCACCAGCCCCTGGTAGACGCCGACGCCGTGGTCCACGTGCACCACGTAGTCGCCGGGCGACAGATCGTCCAGGGCCGCCAGCATGGCGCTCATGCGCGGCGGGGCCTTTTGGCGCACCACCCGCGGGGCTCCGAATACCTCGTCCTCGGTGACCATGGTCACCGGCAGGTCCTCGGGCGCAAAGCCGGCCGAGAGCCCGCCCACCACCAGGAACAGCCCGCGCTCCCGGGACAGGTCGCCGGGGTCTATCTCGGCCGCCCGCTCCACCACGCTCACCGGCGCGTCGCGCTCGGCAAACAGCTCGGCCAGGCGCTGGACCTGGGAGCGCGAACGGCACACCAGGACCAGGTCACGGCCCTCCTGGAGCTGGTCGGCCAGCCAGGCCAGGAAGCCGGCGATGAGGCTGGACTCGCCGCCGCGCTTCAGCTCCTGGTGCAGCCCCGCCAGCCCGGTGGCCCGCAGCACCACCAACTCGGCACCCTCCATCTCCCGGCCGCCCAGGGCCAGGGCCCGGAAGTTGAGGCAGGGACGCTGAGCCAGCCGCGCGGCCACCTGGTCCGGGGTGCGGCGCAGCATGGGCGGGCCCAACACCACCCGCCCCTCCTCGCGGGCCTCGTCGAACTGCTCGGCCATCTCCTGGGCCGCGGTCTCCAGGCGCGAGCGCATCTCGGCCGGCTCCACCAACAGGTGCACGGCGTCGTCAGGTAGGTAGGCAAACAGGTCCGGCGCCCGCGGAAAATACAACGGCAGCAGGTTTTCCAAGCCGGTGAAGGGCGCGCGCAGGCCCATGCGCTCCACCAGCTCGGCCAGGCGGCGGGCGCTGAGCCCCTCCCGGGCGGCCAAGTCCCGCACCCGGTCCATGGCCCGCTCCACCGCCGGCTCCGAGAGGTCCACCGGCAGGCAGGGGATGAGGGTGGCCTCGGCCAAGGGCAGTTGGGAGCGCTGGTCGGCGGGGTCGAAGCGGCGCAGGCTCACCACCTCGTCGCCGAAGAACTCCACCCGCACCGGTTCATCCAGCAGGGGTCCGAAGAAGTCCACCACCGAACCGCGCACCGCGAAATCACCCACCTGCTCGGCCAGGGCCACCGAACCGTAACCGCCGGTCACCAGGGCATCCACCAGGACGTCGCGTTCCAGGCGGGCGCCGGGCTCGATGGACAGGGCGCTGTCCACCAGGTATTCCGGGGGGCACAGCCGGGCCGAGACCCCGGTGGCGCTGGTTACCACCACCAGGGGGTCATCAGAGGCCAGCAGCTCCCACAACACCGCCAGGCGGCGCGCGGTCACCTCGGGCGGCGGGTCCATCTCGTGGTAGGGCGACACCTCGTAGGCGGGAAAGAGACGCACCGGGCCGCTGTCGTCCGGGCCCCGCCCCAGGAAAAACCCCAGGTCGCGGGCCAGGGTTTCGGCCCGGGCCAAGGTAGGGCAGACCACCAGCCAGGTGGCCGGCCGGTCCCACCACAGGCGGGCCATGGCCAGGGCCTGGGCCCCGCCCTCCAGTCCGCCTACCGCCACCCGGCCCTGGCCGTGCAGCAGGTCGCGCACCCGGGTCAGTCCGGCGCTTAATGGCCAGCCGGCTTGGGGTGGGGCGGCTATGTGGGACGGCTGTCTACGCATGGCTCGTCGATTAGGTATTTTGGGGACCCGGTGAAGTTACTAAACATAGCCGAGGGCGCTGGCCGCGGCAAGCGGCGGCCAGTTGGGACAATGCCCCGGGTAGGGTATACTGAAACCCAGGTTCATACTTCTACCAATGATGGGAACCCGGGGTGAAACCACAACTGACCATTACCAAGGCGGGGCAAGGCCACGGCCAGGCCATGCGTACCGCCCTTACCATGGCCGCCCTCAGCGGACGGACGGTAAAGTTGACCGGCATCAAGGACGACCGGGCGCGTCCCCGGCCCGGTCTGGGTCCGGCCGGTCGCACCCTGCTGGTGGCCCTGGGGATCATCACCGGCGGTAGCTGCCAGGCCCGCGGCGGTGACCTCGAGGCCACCTTCACCCCCGGCCTGGTGCGCCCCGGTTCCTACCAGTTCGATGTGTCCCGCGAGGAGCCGCTCTGCTCGCCGTTGTCCACGGTGATCACCCCGCTTATCCTGCCCCTGGCCACCTGCCGCGAGAACTCCTCCGTACTGGTCAGCGGGGCCACCCACATGCTGGGAGCGCCCACCACCGACGAGCTGACCCGGGTGATCCTTCCCATGCTGCAGCGCCTGGGGGTGCCGGTCCGCTTGAGCGAGATAGCCCCCGGCTTTTTCCCCCAAGGCGGCGGCGAGGCCGAACTGACGGTGGAGCCGGCCGGCATCCTGGAGGCGCTCAAGGCCGAACACTCCTTCCAGCCCCACCGCATCGGGGCCGAGGTGGTCATCTCCGGCCTGCCGCGCCACCTGGCCGACCAGGTGCTCGACGGGGTGGTCGACCGCCTGGGGCTTTTCGGGCTCAAGCCGGAGACCAGCACCCGCCGGGCCCAGGGCTCCACCGGCATGGCCCTGTTGGTGTGGGCCTCCAGCGGACGTTCCTGGGCCGGGTTCAGCGCCCTGGGACGTCCCGGCGGCCGGCCGGAGTCCCTGGCCATCGAGGCCTCGGAGGCCATGCTCACCTTTCTCAACTCCGGGGCCGGCATGCAAGCCGAGGTGGCCGCCCAGGCCCTGCCCACCTTGGCCTGCGCCCAGGGCATCAGCCACATCAGCGTGGACCGTCTCACCCCGGGGCTCAAGGCCACCGCCCGGGTCATCGAGACCTTTTGGCCCGACACGGTGCGCATCGACACGCCTATCCAGGGTGGCCCCTCCCAGGTCCGGGTCATGGGACGTCGTTGGGGCCGCCTGAGTTGAGGCCCGCCCTAACCATTTATTGATAGCACCACCATTAGACGGGTTACCGCCGCCGGAGCGCTTGGGGCCAGCGGCCGATCTACCAGGCCACCAGCATGGGACAGGAGCCGGCCGGCCAGGCCTCGGGCCAGTCAGCGGCCGGCGGCAGGCCGGCGGGCTCATCACCGGCCATGAGCCCCAGCACCTGGCCGCGGTCCAGGCCCGGGAAAACCACCAGGCTCAGGCTGCGCGGTGGGCCGGCGGCCGGCGCCAGCTCGGCCAGGTGCCGGCTCCAGGCGGCCGACAGGGACTCGGCCCGGCCGGCGGCCTCGGCCGCCACCTGGGGCGACCAGGGCTCGGCGGCCAGCAGCTCCAGCAGGTTGGCCAGCCCCTGGCGGAGTTGGGCCAGGAGTTCTTGGCGGTGCAACTTTTGGCGCAGTTCCATCAACTCCCGGTCGTCCAAGTACCCCAGGTCGGGCAGTTGCAGCCGGGCCGCCTCCTGGGCCAGGGGGCTCTGGGGGCCCGCGCTCGGCGGCGGCCAGGCGATCTGGCTGGCCCCGGCCGGGGAACGCCGCTGGTCCTCACCGAGCAATCGCCGGTTGGCCCGCTCCAGGAGCCACTGGGCCGCCGGGGCGTTGGAGGTGGCCAGCCAGGCCGCGGGCAGCTCGATGCGGCCGGCCAGGTTGGCCCAGGCCTGCAGGCGGAGGGCCACCGGGTGCTCGGCGTCCAGGCTGTGGCTTAAGGGGGGCAGGTTCATATCGGCCGGAGAGGAAAACTCGGCCGGCTCGGTGTCGCCCTCCTCCTGGCCCATGAGACGGCTGAGCATCTTGCCGCTGCGCTCGGCGCTGGCCAAGAGCTCCTGCATCTCGGCCGCCTCGCGGTCCTGCAGGTGGGCCAGGTGCAAGAGCAGGTCGGCCCGGACCTCGGGGGTCAAGGTCTCCTGCTGCTGTACCCGGCGGCCGTACTCGCGAATCTCCTTGCGGATGGCGTCGAGGTTCTCCGGGTCTTCTCCCGGCAACTCCAGGCCGGCCTTCATGGCCTCCAGCACCCCGCTGCCGCGCACCATCTCGCTCCACCGCCCCCACTGGTCGATGAGCTCGGCGATGCGTTTGCGCTGGGCCGGGTCCACCTCCGCCGGGGGAGACAGGTACTCCACCATGGAGGCGGCCACCAGGTCCGCGTAGTGGCGGGGGGGATCCAGGCCGCCGGGCCGCAGGACCAGCAGCGGCTCGCACAAGGGACAAAAGGCCGTGAGTGACGACCGCCGCAAGGCGGTTTGGGGAAATAGCAACGCGGGAGTCTTCATGGGTAAACCTCAAACTCCGGGCCGCCGGCGCCGGCTGACAGCGGCCGCGCCCTGTGATAGGGTGTGGTCGCGGAACCAAGCGGTTCCGCCTTGAGTTGAACTATTCGCACACGGGTGGAACGTGAATCAAGCCATTTTCCAGTTGGGCCTCGGGGTGGAGGCCACCAGCCTGTACCTTTTGTTAGTACATCTCTCCGACGGCGGCACGCCCCTTACCCGGGCCAACGCGGCGACCATCTGGAACGCCGGCGACCAGGAGCTCGACGCCGCGGCCGACGAACTGCTGCAGCGCCGCGTCTTGGGCCAGGGCACCGACGGCCGCTGGCACCTGCGCCCCCCGGCCGACTGGCGCTGACCGCTCAGACCAGGGCCACCAGCCCCTCCAGGGCGCGCAGGGTGTCGTAGACGGCCAGCACCTGCTCGGCGCTGGCCACCTCCACCTCCAGGGTGACCGCGCTGTACTTGCCGCCGGAGGAGGGGCGCACCCGCACCCGGTCGGTGTCCAGCATGGGCCCCAAGACCTTTTCCACCGCACCGCGGACCCGGGCCTCAAACGAGGGATGGCCGGGGCCGATGGCCTTGAACATGTAGGGCCCGGGAAAACGGTGGTGACGCTTAAGCAGCGCCAGGGCCTCGCCCTGGTCCTGGGCGGCCGGTGGTGAGCTCTCGCTGGCTCGGGGGCTCATGGCCTTAATCTCAATCTCCGGGGCGACGCTGGCGGCCCCGGCAAGGCCGGTAATCATGCGTGCTTTGCAGGTGGCTGTATAATATAGTAGGGGCCAGGTGGGGTGTCAAACCGCTCGGCCGGGCAGCCGGCAGCTTGACACGCCTACCGCCCTCTGATAGTAACAATTCTTTCACGGATTTTTTAGTTTCCGCCGCTGGCAGAGTCCGTTGGTCGGCCAGATCGTCGCCGGCCTAAATCTAGTTGGAGGCCGTCAGGTGAAAGGTCATATCTCCATCGACCGGGAGAGGTGCAAGGGCTGCGGCCTGTGCGTACACTTCTGCCCAAGACAGGTTATCACGGTGAGTAAAGACCTCAATCAGAAGGGCTACTATCCCGCAGAACCAGTCGAGGCCGGCGAGGACGCCAAGGGGTGCAACGCCTGCACCATCTGCGGCATCGTCTGTCCCGATGTAGCCATCGAGGTGTACCGTGACTAAGAAACTTATGCGAGGCAGCCACGTGTTGGGTGAAGCCGCGGTGCTGGCCGGCTGCCGGTACTACTTCGGCTATCCCATCACCCCCCAGAACGAGGTGCCCGAGTACATGTCCAGGCGCCTGCTGGAAGTGGGCGGCACCTTTATCCAGGCCGAAAGCGAGCTGGCTTCGATCAACATGGTCATCGGCGCGGCCATGGCCGGCGGCCGGGTGATGACCAGCTCCTCCAGCCCGGGCATCAGCCTCAAGCAGGAGGGCATCAGCTACCTGGCCGGCCAGGAACTGCCGGCGGTGATCGCCAACATGATCCGGGGCGGCCCCGGCCTGGGCAACATCGCCCCCAGCCAGAGCGACTACTTCCAGGCCACCCGGGGCGGCGGCCACGGCGACTATCGCTGTATCGTGCTGGCCCCGGCTTCCATCCAGGAACTGGCCGACATGACCCTGCAGGCCTTTGACCTGGCCGACAAATACCGCAACCCGGTGATGATCCTGGGTGACGGCATGATGGGCCAGATGATGGAACCGGTCACCTTCCCCGAGCCGGTGGACCCGGCCAAGCTGCCCGAGAAAGACTGGGTTCTCGACGGAGCCAAGGACCGCCCCCAGCGCATCATCCTGTCGATGCTCCTGGACCCCAAGATACTGGAGGCGCACAACTACAAGCTGGTGCGCAAGTACGACGCGGTGCGCGAAAACGAGACCGCCTGGGAGATGACCGACTGCGACGACGCCCGCCTGGTGGTGGCCGCCTACGGCACCGCCGCCCGCATCGCCGGCGGGGCCATCCGCCGGGTGCGCCAGCGGGGACTCAAGGTGGGGCTCTTCCGGCCCAAGACCCTCTGGCCCTTCCCCGCCAAGCCGCTGGAGGAGCTGAGCCACAGAGTGCGTCACATCCTCACCTTTGAGCTCTGCGCCGGCCAGATGGTCGAAGACGTGCAACTGGCGGTCAAGGGCCAGGCCGAGGTGAAGCTCTACGGCCGTCCGGGCGGGGTCATCCCCACCCCGGAGGACGTGGCCCACCAGATCAGTCACTACTATTACGGAGCCCACCTCGACGAGGAAGGTCCGGGGGGAGGCGCCTGATGAAGCAGGTATTCGCCAGGCCCAAGAGCCTGAAGCCCGCCGCAACCCACTATTGCCCCGGCTGCGGACACTCCATCATCCACCGCCTGGTGGCCGAGGTGATCGACGAGCTGGGCATCCAGGAGCGCACCATCGGCGTACCGCCGGCCGGCTGCGCCGTGTTGGCTTACAACTACTTCGACGTGGATATGGGCGAGGCCCCGCACGGCCGCGCGGTGGCCGTGGCCACCGGCATCAAGCGGGTGCTGCCCGACCGGGTGGTCTTCACCTACCAAGGCGACGGCGACATCGCCGCCATCGGCACCGCCGAGTCCATCCACGCCGCCAACCGGGGTGAAAAAATCACCGCCATCTTCGTCAACAACGCGGTCTACGGCATGACCGGCGGCCAGATGGCCCCCACCACGGTGCCCGGGCTGGTGACCACCACCACCCCCGGCGGCCGCCAGGTAAACCGCGACGGCGCGCCCCTGGACCTCACCCAGATGTTGGCCGTGGCCAAAGGCGCGGTCTACCTGGAGCGGGTGGCCGTAAGCGATCCCAAGCACATCCGCCAGGCCAAAAAGGCCATCAAAAAGGCCTTCCAGGTGCAGCTCGACGGCCTGGGATTCGCCCTGGTGGAGGTGCTCTCGGCCTGCCCCACCAACTGGAAGATGGATTCCATAACCGCCTGGCAGTGGGTGAAAGACTCCATGACCAAGGACTTCCCACTGGGGGTGATCAAGGACGAAACCGGCTACGACGCAGGGCCAGAGACGGAGGCCGGCGATGACCGTTAAAACTGTATTCTCCGGCTTTGGCGGCCAGGGCGTGCTGCTCATGGGCTACCTGTTGGCGCTCACCGCCATGCGCCAGGGCAAAGAAGTAACCTATCTGCCGGCCTACGGGGCCGAGATGCGGGGAGGCACGGCCAACTGCACCGTGGTTGTATCCGACGGGCCCATAGCCAGCCCGGTGGCTAGCTCGCCCGATTACGCCGTGATAATGAACAACCCCAGCCTGCTCAAGTATCTCAACGTGGTCCGGCAGGGCGGCGTCATGCTGCTCAACTCCTCGCTGATCCACTCCGAGATGCGCCGCGCTGACGTCACCTTCGTGGACGTGCCGGTCAACGACCTGGCCCGCGAGTTGGGCGAAGCCCGTTCGGCCAACGTGATCATGATGGGGGCCTACGCCCAGGTCACCGGGGTGGTGCAGATCGAGCACCTCTCCGAGACCCTGGCCGAGACCGGCCTGGGCAAGAAACCCGAGGTCCTGGAACTCAACCGCCGTGCTCTTACGGTGGGCGCCGAGGCCGTCGCCAAGGCCACGCAATAAGGAGAATTCGGTATGACCGTTACCCAGCTTTCCATACCCATCGCCAACAAACCCGGAGAACTCTCGCGCATCAGCGAAATGATGGGCGACTCCGGCGTCAACATCCTGGCCCTGTTCGTCACCACTGTCACCGGTGAGGGCCTGATGCGCTTTGTGGCCGACAACCCGGAAAAGGCCAAGCACGTGCTCACCAGCCACGGCATGACCGTGACCACCCAGGATGTGATCGCGGCCGAGACCCCTCACCACGCCGGTGGCCTGCTGGCCGTGCTCAACCCCCTCAAGCGCGCGGCCATCAACGTGCAGTTCGTCTATCCCTTTATCCAGACCGGCGAGTCCACCATCTTGGTGCTGGGCTGCGGCGACCAGAACAAGGACGCCATCGAGGCCCTGAAAAAAGACTGGATACGTCTCTACGGAGAAGAGATCTACAACATGTAGCGCCCACCCACATAGCCAAGCAAGGGCGCACCCCGACCGGGGGTGCGCCCTTTTTTGGCGGCCGGCCACAGGGCCCGCCATGCCGGGAGTCCCCGGGCGGTGATCCAAAACAACGGGACGCCGCCGGGGCGTCCCGTTGTACTTGGTGTGCCTTGGAGCGGGAGACGGGATTCGAACCCGCGACCCTCGGCTTGGAAGGCCGACGCTCTGGCCAGTCTGAGCTACTCCCGCTTTGGCGCAGGGAGTATAACACGGCCAGCCACGCCCAGCAATCGCCCGCCCATGGCCGCGCCCCGCCCCACACTAACTGCACCCCCAGGGTGGCGCGGGACGTAAAATATCGTACAATACCAGGCAGCCAAAAACCGCCAAGGAGCCGCCTGATATGTCTGCGCCCGAGGAAAAAACCGCCGGAAACTTCATACGCGCCATCATCGACCAGGACATGGAAACCGACAAGTGGGGCGGCCGGGTGGTCACCCGCTTCCCCCCCGAGCCCAATGGCTACCTGCACATCGGCCACGCCAAGTCCATCTGCCTGAACTTCGGCCTGGCCCGGGACTACGGCGGCCGCTGCCATCTGCGCTTTGACGACACCAACCCGGTGAAGGAGGAGATGGAGTACGTCGACTCCATCATGGACAACGTGCGCTGGCTGGGATTTGACTGGAACGACCACCAGTACTACGCCTCGGACTACTTCGACCAGATATACCAATACGCCGTCGAGCTGATCAAGGCGGGCAAGGCCTACGTGGACGACCAGAGCGCCGAGGAGATCCGGGCCACCCGGGGCACCCTCACCGAACCGGGCGTTAACAGCCCCTACCGCGACCGCAGCGTGGAGGAAAACCTCGACCTGTTTGAGCGCATGGCCGCCGGCGAGTTTCCCGACGGCTCCAAGGTGCTGCGGGCCAAGATCGACATGGCCCACCCCAACCTGCACATGCGCGACCCGGCCATGTACCGCATCCGCAAGGTGCCCCACCACCGCACCGGCGACAAGTGGTGCATCTATCCCATGTACGACTTCACCCACCCCCTCTCCGACTCCCGGGAGCGCATCACCCACTCCATCTGCACCCTGGAGTTCGAGGACAACCGGGTGCTCTACGACTGGTTCCTGGACCAACTGGAGCTCTACCACCCCCAGCAGATCGAGTTCGCGCGGCTCAACCTGGAGTACACGGTAATGAGCAAGCGCACCCTGCTGGAGATGGTGAACCAAGGCGTCGTGGCCGGCTGGGACGATCCCCGCATGCCCACCCTGGAGGGCATGCGCCGCCGCGGCTACACCCCGTCCGCGATCCGCAACTTCTGCGAGATGATCGGGGTGGGCCGCCGGGACAGCTGGGTGGGCATGGACAAGCTGGAGTGGGCCATCCGCGACGACCTCAACCCCCGGGCCCGCCGGGTGATGGGGGTCCTGGACCCCCTGAAGGTGGTGATCACCAACTACCCCGAGGACCAGGTGGAGATGCTCGACGCCCCCTACTTCCCGGACGACCCGCCCAAGATGGGCTACCGCCAGGTGCCCTTTTGCCGCGAGCTCTACATCGAGGCCAGCGACTTCATGGAAGAGCCCTACAAGAAGTTCTGGCGGCTGGCCCCGGGCCGCGAGGTGCGGCTGCGCTGGGCCTACTTCATCACCTGCCAGGAGGTGATCAAGGACGATAGCGGCCGGGTGGTGGAGGTGCGCTGCACCTATGACCCGGCCACCAAGGGCGGCGACGCGCCCGACGGCCGCAAGGTCAAAGGCACCATCCACTGGGTCTCGGCCCGACAAAACCTCACCGCCGAGGTGCGGCTCTACGACCGGCTGTTCAACGACCCCCGGCCCACCGGGCACAAGGACCAGGACTACCAGGCCTTCCTCAACCCCGATTCGCTCAAGACCATCGAGGCGGCCCGGCTGGAGATATCCCTGGCCGCGGCCGAGCCCGGCCAGCACTACCAGTTCGAGCGGGTGGGCTATTTCTACGTGGACCCCAAGGACTCGGCCCCGGGCCGCCCGGTGTTCAACCGCACCGTGACCCTGCGCGACTCCTGGGCCAAGCTGGTGAAAAAAGGTAAGGCCCGCTAGGCTCGCCCGATGGCGTAGGCGGCATTAGTGGCGGCGGGGCCGGGAGGGGCGATACCCCCGGCTGCGGGAGCGGCGCCCCAGGGTCACGGCCACCGAGTTGCGCAGCCGCGCCAGGTAGGTTCTTAGCAGCCCCTGCTGGCGATAGCGCCGGGGCGACTCAAAGACCCGCAGGTCCCACAACAGCCGGGTCTTGCCCTGGCGCCCCAGCTTGAGAAAAAGGTCCACGTCTTGCGACACCACCAGGTCCTGGTTATAGCCGCCCACCCGCTCAAAGAGCCGCCGCGGCACCACCTGGCACCAGCCGCCGGCGGTGTGGATGCCCAGCCGGTTCTCCAGGTAGATCACCACGTCCTGCAAGCGGTGCAGCCAGCACTCGGCCCGGGTGGCCAGCTCCGGCTCCACCGCCAGGCGGCAGGTGGCCGCGGCCAGTTTGGGGTCGTCGGCAAAGGCCTGCCAGGCCCGGGCCAGGAAGCGGGGCGGGTCCTGCAGGCGGCCATCGGCGTCGATAAAAACGAGTAGCTCGCCGCTGGCCGCCGCCGCCCCCCGGTTGCGAGCCGCGCCCGGGCCGGTGCGGTCCCCGGCGGCGGGGACCACCACCCGGTCGGCCAGGGCCCGGGCCAACTCCCGGGTGCGGTCGCCGGAGCCGTCGTCGGATACGATCACCTCCAGCTCCAGGCCCGGCGGCATCTCCCGGCGGGCCGCGGCCAGGTGCTCCAGGGTGGCCGGCAGGAACTCCTCCTCGTTGTAGGCCGGGATGACCAGGCTGATGCGCCGCGTTCCAGAGGAATCGGGACGACGCGCCTGGCCGGGGCGATGGTGGGTCTCGGTCATGGCCTGCTCCTTGCCGGCGCCGCGTGGGGCGCCGGCCCGCCGCGGCAGTGCAGCCCGATTCTATGGCCGCGGCCCCCGCCGGGTCAACCAGCCGGGCCCTTGCCAGGCCGCGGCGGCCTGAGGCATACTTGGGCCGACCGTCGCACCCTCACCCAAGCCCGAGGAACCTATGACCCCTCACGCCCGCGTGGCCTACATCCTGCTGTGGTTTCCCAAGCCAACCGAGACCTTTGTCTTTGGCGAGGTGTGCCGCCTGCGCGAGCTGGGATTGCCGGTGGAGGTGTTCACCCTCTACGGCCGGTGGCGCAAGAAGCTCTCGGACCAGATGGCCACCTACCCCGGCCCGGTGACCCGCCTGGGCGTGGCCGGCATCGGCCGCCTGGCCCGCGACCTGACCTACTGGCTGGTGCACCGGCCGGGGCGCAGCCTGGCGGTGCTGGGCCTGTGGTTTCGCCGCTGGCGCGGCCTGGAGACGGCCGCCGAGGCCCTATGGGCCCTGCTGGGGTCCTTCAGCCTGGCCCGCTGGTGCCGGGCCCGCGGCATCGGGCACCTGCACGCCGACTGGGCCGACGGACCGGCCACCGCCGCCTGGGCCGCCTCGCGGCTCACCGGCCTGCCCTTTAGCTTCACCGGCCGGGCCCACGACATCCACCCGCCCGACGGCGCCCTGGCCCCAAAGATCGCGGCCGCGGCCTGGGTGCGGGCCGACGTGGCCGGCGTGGCCGACTACCTGGGCCAACTAGCCCCCAAGCAGCGGGCCAAAATCCACCTGGTGCGGGCCTGCCAGACCCTTCCGCCGGTACCCGGCGCCCCCCTGCGCTTTGCCCCGCCCTACCGCCTGCTGGCCGTGGGCCGCCTGGTGGACAAGAAGGGCTTTGACCTGCTGCTAGCGGCCTGCGCCGAGTTGGCCGGACGGGGGCTGGAGTTTCGCCTCACCCTGGCCGGTGACGGTCCCCGCCGGCGGCGGCTGCAGCGGCTGGCCCAAAGCCTGGGGCTGGGGGACAAGGTGACCTTCCCCGGCTTTGTGCCCCACCACCGCATACCCGACCTGTACCAGGCGGCCGACCTCATGGTGGCCCCCAGCCGGATTACCGCGGCCGGCGACCGCGACGGTATTCCCAACGTGTTGGTGGAGGCCATGAGCCACCGCTTGCCGGTGGTGGCCTGCGACGTGGCCGGCATCGGCGAGGTGGTGATCCCCGGCCGCACCGGCTGGCTGGCGCCGCCCGATGACGCCGGCGCCCTGACCCGCGCCATGGAACAGGCCTTGTCCGACCGCGACCGGGCCTTGACCTACGCCCGCCAGGGCCGCGACCTGGTCAACCGCATGTTCGACCCTGCCGCCCGGGCGGCCGACCTGCTGCGCCTGTTCACCCAGGGCGACGCTCACTGGCCGTCGCCGAGCACCTCGCGCACCGTGGCCAACAACTGCTCCAGGTGATAGGGCTTGGCCAAAAAGGCCCGGGCGCCAGCCTCCAAGGCGGTCTGGCGCTGGCTGTCGGCGGTGTAGCCGCTGGCCACCATGACCTTGGCCTCCTGGTTCGCCGCCAGGATCGCCTTTAGGCACTGGATGCCACCCATGCCCGGCATGCCCAGGTCCAAGACGACCAAGTCCACCGCGCGGGACCTTTGGTGATACAACTCCAGCGCCTCTTCCCCGCTGGCGGCCGCCAACACGGTGTAGCCGGACTGGGTCAGGGCCTCGCAGCCGATCTCGCGCACCGACGACTCGTCGTCCACCAACAAGATGGTCTCCCGGCCACCGGCCACCTCTCCCTCGGGCTCGCCGTCCGGCTCCACCTCCTGCAAGCTGCTTTCCAAGGCCGGAAAGTAAATGTTGAAGGTGGTGCCTTCACCCGGCTGGCTGTCACAGGTGATATAGCCCTGGTGGCTTTTCACGATGCCGTAGACCGAGGACAAGCCCAGCCCGGTGCCCCGCCCCACTTCCTTGGTGGTAAAGAAGGGGTCGAAGATGTGTTCCAGCACCCGGGGGGGCATGCCCACGCCGGTGTCGCTGAAACGCAGCTGCACATAGCGCCCCGGCTTCATGTCTATCAGGGCGTCGCCCGGCTCCAGTTGCAGGCTGCGGGTATTGATGCTGAGGATGCCGCCCTGGGGCATGGCGTCGCGGGCGTTGGCCCCCAGGTTCATGAGCAACTGGGCCAATTGGTCAGGGTCCAGCCTCACCAGCTCCAGGTCGGGGGCCAAGTTGGTGGTGATGGTGATCATCTTGGGAATGGTACGCTCCAACAGCTCCACCGTCTGGCACACCTCCCGGTTGAGGTCCACCGGCTTGAGGCTGGGTTCGGCCTTGCGGCTGAAGGAAAGTAACCTTTTGACCAGGCCGGAGGCCCGTTCGGTGGCGTGCCCGATCCGGTCCAACTGGGTGCGGGCGCGGTTGTTGAGGGAAGAGTTGCGGTGCAGGAGCTGTACGTAGCCGCCGATGGCCTGCAAGATGTTGTTGAAGTCGTGGGCGATGCCGCCGGCCAGGGTGCCTATGGCCTCCATCTTTTGCGCCTGGCGAAACTCGTCTTCCAGGCGTTTCTGCTCCGAGATATCGCGCAGGTTGATAACGCTGCCGTTGGGGTCGCCCTTGTTGTCACGGTAGATGGCCCCACTGACGCTCACCGGTACGATTTTGCGGGACTTGGTGTAGCGCCGGGTTTCCACCCCGGAGAAGCGCTCGCCGGCCCGCACCTTTTCGATCATCTTGCGGGTTTCGGGCCAATTCTCCTCGGGCACGAAATCGTCCATGCGTTTGCCGATGCGTTCTTCCAGGGTCCAGCCGAAGACGGCGGTGAAGGCCGGGTTGAAATAAGTGATCCGGCCCTCGATGTCATAGACCACCAGCGGATCGGGGTTGGCGTCCAGGACGGTGCGCAGTTTGCCCTC
>JAMOVV010000003.1 GCA_027067385.1 Desulfarculaceae bacterium | reverse complement strand
GGGCGGTGCCGGCCCTGCCCCTGGCCGCCCTGCTGGCCGGCGGCGGGGTGCCGGCCGCGGTACGCGGCGGGGTCCTGCGGGTGGGAAAAACCGAGGTGCGCCTGGACCAGCGCGGCGCGGCCATCCTGCGCTACCGTGGTGGCCCCGGCACCCACCAGGCCTTCAGCGCCGCGGCGGTGATCCAGTCTGAGCTGGTCCTGGCCGGCGGCGGCGACCACCCGCCGGTGGACCCAGCGGTCTTCAAGAACGCCTACGTCCTGTTCGGCTTCACCGCGCCGGGGCTGCACGACCTGCGGGCCGCGCCGGTGAGCCCGCTCTACCCCGGGGTGGAGATGCACGCCACCGCCCTGGACAACCTGCTGGCCGGCGACTTCATCGCCGCCGCGCCGGCCTGGGCCGTGGCCGCCGGGGTGTTGGGGCTCACCCTGTTGTGCGGCCTGGTGGGGGTGCGGCTCACCAAGCCCTGGCAAAGCGCCGTGGGGCTGGCCGTCCTGGTGCCCCTGCCGGCCGGCCTGGGAGTGGCGGCCTACCTGGCCGGCTGGTGGTGGCCGGTGACCGCGGGCACCGTGGGCGTGGTGCTCACCCTGCTGGCCGCCCTGGTGCTCAACTACGCCTTTGTGGGACGCCACGCCCGCTTCATCGGCAAGGCCTTCAAGCACTACCTCAGCCCGGCGGTGATCGACCAACTGCTGGCCGACCCCTCGGCCCTGCGCCTGGGCGGCGAGCGCCGCGAGCTCTCGATCTTCTTCAGCGACCTGGCCGGCTTCACCTCCATCTCCGAAGGGCTCGACCCCGAGCAACTAACCGCCTTGCTCAACGACTACCTCACCGACATGAGCGATATCATCATGGAGCTGGGCGGCACGGTGGACAAGTACGAGGGCGACGCCATCATCGCCTTTTGGAACGCCCCGCTGCCGGTGAAAGACCACGCGCTCATGGCCTGCCGCGCCGCCCTGGCCTGCCAAGAACGCCTGGCCCAGCGCGAGGAGGAC
Source organism: Desulfarculaceae bacterium (assembly GCA_027067385.1). Taxonomy (GTDB): domain Bacteria; phylum Desulfobacterota; class Desulfarculia; order Desulfarculales; family Desulfarculaceae; genus JAMOVV01. Next base: position 16,960 of record JAMOVV010000003.1, on the reverse strand, counting down.
TTCCGCCGCGTGGCCGGCCGGCCGCTGTCCGCGCGCATCGGTATAAACACCGGGGTGGTGGTGGTGGGCAACCTGGGATCGACCCGCCGCTTCGACTACACCGTGCTCGGCGACGCGGCCAACCTGGCCTCGCGCCTGGAAGGGGCCAACAAGGTCTTCGGCACCCCCATCATGGTGTCGGCCGCCACCTGGCGCCAGACAGGCGGGGCCCTGGTGGGCCGGCGGTTGGGACGGGTGCGGGTGGTGGGACGCAGCGAGGCGGTGGAAGTCTACCAGCCGCTGGGCGATCCCGGCCGGGTGGACCTGCGCGTCAAGGAGCTTTTTGAAGAAGGCTTGGCCCTGGTGGAGGCCGGCCAGTTCGGCGAGGCCATAATGCGCTTCATGGCCCTGGGCGACGACCCGCCGGCCGCGGCCTACGTGGCCCGCCTGCGCCGGGTTATCCAAGGCGACGAGCCCGCCTTTGACGGCGTCTGGAACCTCACCACCAAGTAGCAGCATGCTGCTGCCATATGGGCCGGGGCGAACTTCTTCGGACCAACCTCATCATTCAATTGCCGACGACCAAGTAAAAACGACACGGCATAAAGTCGGCCCCGAGCGGAGCAGGTGGGGAGACGAGCCCGCGACCGTTGGGACTTGGACCCACTACGGGTGTGCAGGCACTGCACCGGCATAAAGTCGGCCCGAGCGGAGCAGGTGGGGGGACGAGCCCTTAACGTTTCGCCACCGGACCTATATGGGTACACAGGCACTGTGTGCGGCGTGCCGCCGCAGCCGTATGGGCCAAACCCTCATCTCCGAGCCATCCTTCATCATTCAATTGCCACCGGTAAAGAGATGGCTGGTAATTCCAGGGTGCCGTTCAAGGCAAGCCAAGATTAGGAAACGGAAGTTTGCTTCGTCACCTATCGGCCGCGTGCCGCGGCCCCATATGGGCCAAGCCCTCATCTTCGCGCATCCCACCTCATTCAATTGCCGCCGGTGAAACAGACCCGACCTAAAAGAACGTACGAGCGAAGCAAGGCGGGGGATGAGCCCGGAACATTTCGCCACCGGACCTATATGGGTGCACAGGCACTGTGCATGGGGAGCCATTGGTCCCAGGAGCGCAGGCTCGGGGCCAGGCGGCGTCCCCACAGGGCGCAGAGGATTACCTTGATAGCGCGCAACCACAGGTTCATGACGTGACACTCCCGGGACCGGGGGAAAGGCGGCTAAGCTGTTGCGCCCGGCCCATATCGCAAAGGCCGGGGGATCAGCCTTCCATCAGCTCCCGGCCGTATTGGGCCAGGGCCAAGGAGGAGGTGAGCCCCGGGCTGTCGATTCCCAAGAAGTGCAGGCAGCGGGGACAGGCGGGGTCGGTGGTCACCACCCAGTCCTGGTGGCCGGCCAACCGGGCCTGTACCCCCACCTGGTGGGGCTCCAGGTCCTCGGGCCGCAGGCCGGGGAAATAGGAGACCACCTCGCGGTGGAAGTCCTCCATGGGGCGCATCTGGCCGGCGTAGTCTTCGCGGCCGTTGGCGCCGAAGTTCAGCGGCCCCACCGTCACTACCGGTCCCGGCCCCCATTTGCCGTTGGGCATCTGCTCCAGGGTGGGGGTGAGGTGCACCCCCACGGTCCAGTAGGCCCCGCCGGGCAGCACCACCTGGTAGGGGGTGGGGTATACGTTCATGGAGCGCACCCACAGCTCGGGGCGCTTGGTGCGGTAGAAGCGGGCCGCCTCGCCGCGCATGGGGTCTATGTGGTAGGTGGACTCGGGGTTGATCATGCGGGCCACCTGGTCGGCGTAGAGCCCGGCGCAGTTGACCAGCCAGCCGGTGAGGAAGTTATCCTCGGCCCCGTCGCGGTAGCGCACGGTGAGCTCGATGCCGTCGTCGCGCAGCGTGGCGCCGGCCAGGGTGGTGCTGGTGAGGAACTCGGCGCCGTGGCCCGAGGCCAGGGCGTAGAGCTGGTGCAGGTAGGCGGTGGGATCGATTATACCGCTGTCGGGCACCAGCAGGGCCCCGGTGGAGTGCACCATGGGCTCCAGGTTGCTGGCCTCCTCCCGGGTGATGAGGCGGGTCTTCACCCCGTTGGCCTCGGCCCGGTCTTGGTACATCTGCAGCACCGGCAGTTGGGCCCCGTCGGTGGCCACCACCATCTTGCCGCAACGCAGGTGGGGCAGGTCGTATTTTTCCAGGAAGTCATAGAGCATGGCTGCGCCGCGGGCGCAGAGGCTGGCCTTGAGCGGCCGGGTCTCGGGGTCGTAATACAACCCGGCGTGGATCACCCCGGAGTTGCGCGAGGACTGGTTTTCGCCCTGGGTCACACCGGGATTTTTTTCCAGCACAAACACCTGGTGCCCGGCGGCGCTCAGTTCGCGGGCCATGGCGCAGCCGATGACCCCTGCTCCCACGATGGTCACTGCAACTTTTTCCAATACCAACCGCTCCCTTTGGAATGAATTATAAAATCTATCATATTTCGCGCCGCCGGCCAGGCCGGCCGCGAAGGCGGGACTTTACTAAGGCGCTGATTGCGTTAAAGTTGGTAAGCGGTACTGGAAAGAAACACCAATGGGGGAGCGTCAATAGGTCTATGGCAGGGGTCTGGGCTATACGGCTGGTTTGGCTGCTGGTGCTGGTGGCCGCGGGGGCTTGCTCGCCGGCGGCCCAGCAGTTGATGAGCGACGCCCTGGTGAACCGCCCCTTGAGCCAGGCCGACCGCCAGGGCCGGGGGACCCGTATCCTGGCGGTGCCGGTCTACCGCTCCGAGCGGAGCTGCTGCGGCCTGGCCGCCCTGTGGATGGTGCTGGACTACTGGCGTGAAACCGGCGGCCGCGCCCGCCAGGAGTGGCTCGCCCGCCGGCGTTGCCCGGACCAGGGCTATTCGGTGGGGCAGTTGGCGGCCATGGCCCGGGCGCGGGGCTTGCGGGCCCTGGTGTACCAGGGACGTCCCTCGGACCTGAGCCGCCAGGTGGCGGCCACCCGGCCGGTGATCGTGCTCCTGCGCCGCCTGGGGCGCAACCACTTCGTGGTGGTGGTGGGCACCGCCACCGGCGGACGCCTGGTGGTCAACGACCCCGGCCGAGGCATGGTTTTTTTGCGACGAACCGATTTGCTAAAACAGTGGGAAGCCCTGGGTCGGCCCACCCTGCTCTTGGTGCCGGCCAAACCCACGAGCTCCCACCAAGGAGGAGGATCATGATCAAGATGCGTAACCGCTGGTTGGCCTCGGTGGCCTGCGCGGTCACCGTGATGGCCATCTTCGCCCTGGTGCTGCCCACCCCGGCCATGGCCGCGGTGGTGGCCAAGAAGCCCGACGCGGCGGCGGTGCAGATCGACACCCTGCCCACCAGTCCCCAGGCCGCCACGGTCATGCAACTGGAACAGATGCAGGGTGAGGGCGTATTCAGCATGGCCGAGACGGCCATCGCGGTGGCCGCCGGGGTGCTGATCGCCGTGTTGATCATCTGGGCGTTGCGGTAGCGCCTGCGCCGGGCCCGCGGCCGCAGGCGGCTTTAGCGCCGGGGAGCAGAGGCTATCCGGGCGGTGGGGCTGTCTTGCGGCCGCGGCGGCCGGCGACCCAGCGCAGGGGTATCACCACGAAGAAAAATGGCACCAGGTACATGGCGGCCAGCAGCGGGGCCTCGGGCTGGTGCTGGCCGAAGAACTGGGACGCGAAGACGATGACCAGCACGTTGTTGATGTAGGTCATCATCACCCCGCCGGTGAGGGCGTCCTCGCCGCGGCCGGCCAGGGCGCCGGCCAGGCAGCCCGCCGCGCAGTAGACGCCGGCCAAGACGCCGGCCACCCCCACCGCCACCGCCAGGTCCCAGCCGTGGCCCACCAGGAGCCCGCGGTAGGCGGCGAAGACCCCCCAATTGATCAGGAAAAACAGGGTCAGGCTCAGAGGGTATTGCACCCGGTCGATGGCCCGGGCCAGCGCCGGCAGCCAGCGGCGGGTGGCCAGGCTCAGGGCAAAGGGCACCACGATGATCAGCAGCAGCATGCGGGCCATGGGCATGAAACCGATGGCCACCTCGGCCCCCATAAGCAGCCGCACCAGGGCCGGCAGGGTCAGCGGCACCAGCAGCGAGGTGACCACCACCAACTGCAGCACCCGCACGGTGTTGGCGCCCAAAAGCACCGCGAAGAAGGGTGCGGTCACCCCGGTGGAGGTGGCCGTGAGCAGCAGCACGGCCAGGGCGTAGCCGGGCAGCAGCCACCGGGCCAGGGCCCACAGGACCACCGGCAGGGCGATGAGCTTCAGGCCGCTCCACAGCACCACGGCCGCCGCATCGCCGGGGCCGAAACGGGCCAGGCCGGCCAGGTCGATCTTCAGAAAGCTCATGAACAGGATGGTCATCATCAGGTAGAGCACGGTGGGCCGGATGAGCAAACCCACCGCCGGCAGGCCCACGCCGAGGGCGATACCGGCCATGGCCACCAGGATTAACCACAGGTCGCGGCGACGCATCGGTTACTCTTTGGGCGCTTGGTGAAAGGTGAGGCCCTGGGCGCTGGCCACCAGGCGATCGTCAACGTCGCGCACCGCCACCTCCCACAGGCATATCTTGCGCCCCAGCTTTATGGGCCCGGCCTCGGCGCGCAGGGCCTTGTCCGGTTCGGCGGCGGCCAGGAAGTTGATCTTGCACTCCAGCACCAGGGCGCTGCCGCCCAGGGTGTTGGCGGCCACGGCCAGGGCCTGGTCGGCCAGGGCGTAGAGGGTGCTGCCGTGCACCCGGTCCAGGGCGTTGAGATGCCGGGACCGGGGGGTGAGGCCGATCACCGCCCGGGCCTCAGACAGCTCCACCACCTCCAGCCCCATCTCGCGGGACACCGGGTCGCGGCCCACCACCTCGCGGGCGTATCGCAGGGGGTCCATGTCTCACTCCGGCCCTTAGGGGTTGGCTCTGGGACGCGCCGGCAACTCCGCCGCCGCCACCACCGTGTTATTACCGCGCCCCGGCCGGCGGGGCAAGCCCCTTTGGCTCAGGGGTGATCGTGACCGCAGGAGCAGGCCGGGGCCGGCGGCTGCTCTGCGGGCAGCAGCTCCTCGAGGCCCTGCACCGCCGGGGCCCGGCCCAGGCGGGCGCGCAGCCAGCGCCACAGCGGGGCCACGGTGAGGGCCAGGAGCATTCCCGCGCCGGCCAGTTGCAGCCAGGCCGGGACGATATCAGCCGCCTGGCCCACCACCGCCCGCGGGTTGACGCCCCAGGCGGCGTAGAGCTGGTCCAGGGCCAGGCCGGCGGCCAGGGCGCCGGCGGCGATGGCCGCTAGGTATATGGCCGTGGCCCGCTTGCCCAAAACCCCCACCAGCACGGTGAGCGAGGTGATGTTGGTGGCCGGGCCGGCCAGCAAAAAGACCAACGCCGCGCCCGGGCTCACGCCCTTGAGGAGCAGGGCGGCCGCGATGGGGGTGGAGGCGGTGGCGCAGATGTAGAGGGGGATGCCCACCGCCAGCATGATCAGCATGCTGGCCAGGCCGCCGCCGAGGTAACGGGTCATCAGCGCCGCCGGCACCAGGGCGGTGATCACCCCGGCCAGCAGCAGGCCGACCATGAACCACAGGGCCAGGTCGCCCCACAGCTCGCCAAAGGCGTAGCGCACCCCGGCGGTCAGCTTCTGCCGCCAAGTGTGGTGGTGGCGATGCTGGGCCGGGTCGCAGTCAATACCGTCGCAGCAGCCGTCCACGGGGCAGGAGAGATCCGGCGGCGCAGCCGGCCCCTGCTGCGGCGGCGGGGTGAGCAGGTTTTCGCCCACCCCGGCGGCGATGGCCGTGGCCATGGCCGCCACCGGCCGGGCCACGGTCATCAGCGGGTCCATCAGGGCGTAGGTGATGGCCATGGAGTCCACCCCCGACTCCGGGGTGGAGATGAGAAAGGCGGCGGTGGCCCCGTTGTTGGCCCCCTGGCGCTTGAGCCCCGCCGCGGCCGGTAGCACCCCGCAGGAGCACAGGGGCAAGGGAATGCCCAGCAGCGCGGCCTTGAACACCGAGGAAAAACGGCCCCGGCCCAGGTGCCGGGCCACCGTGTTGGGGCTTAGAAAAACCTTGAGCAACCCAGCCACCACCAGCCCGAAGATGATGTAGGGCGCCGCCTCCTTGAGCAGGCCCCAGGACGCCGCCAGGATTTCCCAGATAATGTTCATGATGATTCCATCCTTACCCGGCGGCGGCCGGCCGGAGACGACCGCCTCACTCCCGCAAGTGGCTCAGCCCCACCTCGATCAATTGGTTGACGTGCTGGTCGTCCAGCGAATAGTAGAGCACCGCGCCCTCCCGCCGGTTCTTCACCAGCGCCAGGTCGCGCAGGCGACGCAGTTGGTGGCTCACGGCCGACTCGCTGGCCCCCAAGGTGGCGGCCAGGTCGCAGACGCACATCTCGCCGGCGGCCAGGGCCATGAGGATGCCCAGCCGGCCGGGATCGCCCAGGGCCTTGTAAATGGCCGCCAGCCGCTGCAGCTCCCGGCGCTCCAGGGCCGCCCGCCGGGCCTTGGCCACCCGGTCCAGGTGCACCGTGCGCACCTGGCAATCGATGTCCGGCGGCCCGAAGCTGGAGGCCGCCTTGGACTTGACTGTCCGCCGTTTGCCCGCCCTACTGGCCATGACTATCCCTCGTTACCGGCCGGACGACCGGCCACTACTGGTTCCCTATTTATGTCGCCCCCTTTAAGCGGCTCGCCCGGCATGGGGTTGCTCCGATCATCCCCGGTTTGACTATATGATCATATGTTCATATTACCAGGCGAGCCGGGAGTGTCAAGCCCCCATCGCCAGGCCGCGGCCCGGCCGGACCAGGGGCGCGTGGGGCGCCGAGCGTGAATACCCGGCCAACCAAAACGGCCGCCGCAACCGCGACGGCCGTGGGATGGGCCTGGGAGTAGGTCGCGCCAGCGCGGCCGGGTTACTGCAACTTCACCACCGCCACCTGGTCCTGGAACAAGGAGCCCAGGTACAGGCGGCCCTGGTGCTCCTTGACGCTGGTGACGTTGGTCACCGTCTGTCCCGCGGGGTCTTGCAGGCTGCGCACGATTCGGCCGTCTTGGTCCAGGGCCAGCACCAGGCCGTAGGCGGCCGGCCGGGGCCACATGAACTCCGGCAGCTTGGCCAGGAGTTCCTTGATCCAGGGGTGGGGGTGCATCCAGTCCAACAGGTCGTTGCGCACCGTGAAGCAGGCCAGCCAGTAGCGGCCGCCGCTGCCCCGGCTGATGTTGTCCGGGAAGCCGGGCAGGTTGTCGGCAAAGATATCGTTGGTGCCGGCCCTGGGGCCCCTGAGCCAAAAGCGGCGGATGCGGTAGGCGTAGGTCTCGGTCACCAGCACGTAATCCTGGTTGTGGCTCAGGCTCACCCCGTCGGCAAAGGACAGGCCGGCCAGCAGCACCTCCGCCTTGCCCTGGGCCGGGTCGTAGACCAACAGGCGCCCGGTGGGGCGGCTCTCCAGCAGGTCGTAGAGGTAGCCGTGTATGCCGAAGCGGGCCGAGGCGTCGCTGAAGTAGATTTTGCCGTCGGAGGCGATGTCCAGGTCATCGGCCAGCTTGATGGGCGCGCCGCCGGCCTCGGTGGCCAGTACCGTGACCCGGCCCAGCCGGCTAACCGACAGCAGACCCTTGACGGCGTCGGCCACGATGAGGTTGCCCTGGGCGTCAAATACCATGCCCAACGGCCGGCCCTCGGTGTTGACCAGCACCTCCACCCGCCCCGAGGGCTTGATCCGGCGGATGGTGCCGTCGCCGCAGGAGCAGAAGATATCGCCGTCCGGCCCGATGGCCACGTCCTCGGGCGCCGGCACCGAGCCCTTGGCCAGGATGCGGGCCCCCACCAGGTCCTGGTTGGGGGCCAGGGGACCGGTCATCTCCGGCTTGGCCGGCGGGTGGTAGGCCCGGGGATTGATCGGCGCGGTCCACAGCCACATGTACAAGGCGGCGGCCAGAGCCACCACCAGCAGCAAGCCCAACAGTTTGGAAAAAAATTTTCTCATGATCCGAGCCCCACTAGTTACCACGCTATCCAGCTCAAAACCGCCTTCTGCCCGGCAGCATAGCCTGTGGCGACACCAAAGGCAATCCCCGGCCGGCCCGGGCCGTACACCGGTTGACCCGATGGTCGCCACGGGTGATACTTAGTTAGTCACAGGAGGGGCCGGGGGTGTCCCAAAGGGGTGAGCATGGTGCGCATGGCCAAAATATCGCTGGGGCCCTCGGCCGCAGAAAAGCGGGCGCGACGCGCCAGCCAGGAAAAGGCCCTGGACTACCACCCGCCCTCACCGGTATTGCATTTCAAGCCGGACCGGCAGCGCCAAGCGGCGGTCCCGGTGGCCGACCCCGCCGAGATACACCTGCCGCCCTTTAGGACCCTACGGCTGCGGCTGCTGCGCCTGCGGCAACTGGTGGACCTGGTGGTGCGCCTGGACCTGGAAGAAGACGTCATCGACGTACGGCGCACGGTCATCCAGAACATCGACCGCCGGGGCCGGGTGATCCTGGCCCAGACCACCCCGCCGGTGCTCAAGTCCATGGTCGGCCAGAAGGTGGAGGTGACCTTCCTCACCTTTTCCCGCGACCGCGCCGGCGGTCGCTGGGTGCGCCTGGGCTACAACACCCAGGTGCTAAACGTAATAGCCAACTACAAGCTGGCCCGCAACTACCGCGAGACGGTGGTCATGGTCGGCGGACCCAGCCAGTTTCACATCTCCACCACCCGCCTGGCCCACCGAGTGCGGCCCACCCTGGACATGGACCTGCGGCTCTTCCTCATGCCCCGGCGCTCCGAGGTCCGCCTGGCCGACCTGTCGGGCACCGGCCTTTCCTTCCGCCACTCCCGCCTGCTGAGCTTTGCGCCCGGTTCCATCATGCGCCTGCTGCTCACCTCGGGCCCCGTGTCCATATCCCTGGTCGGCAAGGTGGTGCGCACCACCCCCATCAAGAGCCGCATGCTCGATATCACCGCGGTCCACTTCATCGACATGGACGCGGCCACCAAAAAAAAGATGCTGCAACTGGTCACCGAGATGGACCGTCACATCCTGGCCAAGCGCTCCGGCGTGTGCGAATAGCCCCTGCGGTCCGGCCCCAAGAGAAAGGGCCCGACCGATGGCGGCCGGGCCCCGAGGATGGGGGATAAGGAGAGAGGGTTTATCGCCAGCAGGCACCGGGACCGGGGCCGTAACCATTACCGTAGCCTCGGGCAAAGCCACGGTCGTACCCCCCGGCCAATCCGGCCGCTGAAGTCTTTTGGGCCAACTGCTCTTGCAGCCCGGTGAGTTGGACGCGAACGGCCGCCACCCTGGCCTGGTCCGGCTGGGGTTGGGCCAATAGAGTTTGCATCTCCACCCGCTTGGCCGCGAGCTGTTGACGCAACTGGAGAGTGTCACTCTGGAACTTGGCAAAGGCCGGCTGGTCCACCGCTCCGACGGCGCCGTAGCAATAGCCGCCGCGCAGGCCGCCGCCGTAGGGGCCTCGCGCCCAGACCGCGGTAGCCACCAGCGCCACCAATGCCAAGGTGGTTAGGGCTAGGGTTATCTTCCGCATGTTTACCTCCTAACTTTGACCCAGTGCTTGGGATCGTCGCTGCCCCTCTACTTAAGCAGATGCCGTGCCAACCGGCGGTTATCCGCGGGATCATCTATCATATTAACGTGTTATCTCCGAGGCCCCGCAAAGCCCGCCTGGAGGCCCTGCGTAAAAACCACTCTCAGCCCCACCTGTGCGTATAAACTTTACCCGGCCCGCCTTGCCCCTGGCCGCTCCGGCGCCCCCAAAAAGCGGTGCGGATCGCCACGGGGCCTGCCAACCAGCCTCCCGGCGCCCGGTCGCGGCCTTTTGCCGCGGCGCGGCCCGCCGTGCGCCGGTCGGGGCCGATCACACGCCATTACCAGGCATTAGGCGATTTATCCCCCGGCGCGCAGCCGGGGGCCCTGCGGCCAAATGCCCCGCCGGCACGTCCCAAACCCACCGGGGCGAGTTGCGGCAATACGCTTTTTATATCGTTATTACCATAGGTTATAGGCAACACCCACCGCCTGGCACGCTCCCTGCTCTATCTAAATACCAAAAGCCCGTTACCCCAACCGGGCCAAGGGAGGTGAGCCATGACCGGGCAAAACAAGCTAAGGATCAAGCGGACCGGACCGGTGGTCTTTGACATGACCAGCAGCCAGTGCCTGTGGTCCAAGGCCGGCGTAGTGGCGTCTCGCCCCTGCCACAACGCCTTTGACTGCATGAGCTGCGCCTTTGACAAGGCCATCGCCCGCAAGAAGCGCTACGGCTGGCTGGCCGGTGGGCTGGAGGAGCCCGGGTCGGAGGTGTGGAGCCGCGAGTTGTGGCTCAGCCTGCCGGCCTCGGAGCGCAAGTGCCGCCACATGCTCACCGGCCGGGTTTCGGTGATGTACTGCGACAACGCCTACGACTGCTCCTCCTGCGCCTACGACCAGATGCTCGACGCGGCCGAGGCGGCCCCGGTGGACCGCGAGGTGGAGCTCACCCCGGTGGCCGGCTTCATGCTGCCACACGGTTACTACCTGCACCCCGGCCACACCTGGGCCCGGGTGGAGTATGGCGGACGGGTGCGGGTGGGGCTCGACGACCTGGCCGCGCGCCTCTTCGGACCGCCCGACCACTGCAAGCTGCCCCCCCTGGGGCGCGGCCTGCGCGGCGGCGGGGCCGAGATCGCCTTTGACCGCGACGGTCACTACGCCCGGGCCATCTGCCCGGTGGAAGGCGTGGTGGTGGCCCGCAACCCCGACGTGGCCCGGCAACCGTCCTTGGTGGGACAGAGCCCCTACGCCCGGGGCTGGCTGCTGCTCATCGAGCCCACCCGGCTGGTGAAGGACGTCAAGAAGCTCTTGATCGACGAGGACGCCTTCGAGTGGATGGAAAACGAGGCCCTGCGCCTGGCCGACATGATCACCGGCGACACCGGTATGCGCCTGGCGGCCACCGGCGGACGGGTGGTGGAAGATGTTTACGGTTCGGTGCCCGAACTCAGCTGGGAACGCCTGGCCAAGGAGTTCCTGCGCGCCGTCTAGCCGGGCGCAGCGCCGGCGCACCCGTAGTTAAGGGGGGCCGCCCGGCCGGGGCGACCCCCCTCTGCGCCGGTACAAACCGGCATCTACGGGTCGGGAGGGGAAACTTGATCACACCCAGCGGGAGGTGACCGTCTTTTCGTCCAAGAACAGGCGCATGGAGGCCAGGCGGCTCTTGGCGGTGCCCAAGAACGACTGCTTCTTGGAGCCCAGGGGGAAGAAGGCGTAGGGCTGGGGCACGGCCACGTTCACCCCGATGTTGCCGGTTTCCATCTCGGCCACGAACTTGCGGGCGTCTTTGCCGCTTTGGGTCATTATGCAGGCCGAGTGTCCCTGGTCGTGGTTGGCCTGGTTGTGCCAGGCGATAACCTGGTCCAGGTCGTCCATGCGCATCAGGGCGGCCACCGGGCCAAAGGCCTCCTGGCCCAGGGTGGGCATGCCCGGCTCGGCCCCTTCCAGGATGGTGGGGGCCAGGAAGTAGCCGTCGCCGTAGCCCTCCACCTGGGGCGCGCGCCCGTCTTGCACCATGGTGCATCCGTCGGCCAGGGCGCGGTCGATCCAGTCGATGACCTTGTCCCGGCCGGCGGCGGTGCACATGGGCCCCAGGTCCACCGAGGGGTCCAGGCCGTAGCCCAGCTTCATGGCCCCGGCGGCGGCCACCAGTTTTTCCTTCATGGCCTGGTAGGCCTGGCCCACCACGATGACGTTGTCCGAGCCCAGGCATCGCTGGCCGCCCATGCCGAAACAACCGCGCAGCAGCCAGGTGGCCGCCTGGTCCAGGTCGGCGTCGGGCATGATCACCACGCAGTTCTTGCCGTTGCCGTTCAACGACGAGTCCTTGCCCAGCTCGCCGCAGAGCTTGAACAGCCGGCGGCCCACCCCGGTGGAGCCGATGAAACCCACTCCCATCACCTCGGGCTGGCGCAGGATGAACTGGTTGATCTTGCGGCCGCCGTGGATGAGGTTCACGGTGCCGGGCGGCAGGCCCAGGTTTTCGGTCACCCGGCAGATGTACTCGGCGGCCACCGGGTCTTGGCGGCTGGGGCTCACCACCACCGAGCAGCCGGCGGCCAGGGCATAGGGCACAAAGGAGCTCCAGGCGTGCATGGGGATGTTGCCCGGGGTGATGATGAGAAACACCCCGCGGGGCTCGTAGATCATGTATTCGTCGATGCCGCGAGCCAGTTGGTCGATGTGCTCGTTGAGCTTGGGCATGTGGTATACGGCCGAGCAGGCGCTCTCCACGTTCTCGATCACCCGCCGCACCGACCCGCGCGACTCCCCGATGGTGCGGCCGTGGTCCTGGGTGAGCACTCGGCACAGGGTGTCGAAGTGCTCCTCAAAGGACTGGCGCAGGTCGAAAAGCAGCTTGCCGCGCTCGCGCAGGGCCACCTGCCGCCACTGCTCAAAGCCCTCCTGGGCCGCGCTCACCGCGGCGCGGGCCTCGTCCTCGGTGGCGACGGGAAACTCGGCGATCTCCTGGCCGGTGGCCGGGTTGGTGGTGGTCTGGATATCGTCGGAGCCGGACTCCACCCACCGGCCGCCGATGTAAAACCGCAGCCGTCCGTAGTGGCTCTTCACCTCGGGTAACATGCTCATTATCTCTTCTCCGTCAGGTCCCGGCCGCGCCGGGGCCAGGGCCGGTTGGCCGGCCGCGGCGGACTGGTCCGCATTTATCTTGGGGGGCGACCCCTTCGCATGATGAACGGGCCGCCCCGGGGCTGGGGGGGGTTGTTTAGCGCAACCCGTCTTCGAACTTGGCCTGGTCCTTGGTGAGGCCGCCGATGCGGGGCAGGGGGCGTCCCGAGTCGGTCACCACCAGGGCCACCAGTATCTCGTCGGGGTTGGGGGCGTCGGCCAGGCTGATGGTCATGCCGTCGAAGTGGGAGCGCACAAAGGCGGCGTCCTTGTGGTTGAGCGGCACGTCGATGGTGCAGCCGGCCGGGCCGCGTTTTTTCACCGAGGGGATCAGCGCCAGGCCGCGGCCCAGGGCCTGGCGAAAGGGCGCGCCCAGCTTGGGGTGCAGGATGGCCCCGGCGTGCTCCAGCTCGCCGGCGGTGCCCACGATGGCCGCCTTGCCGTAGCTCTCGCACTGCTCGGGTGGGGTGCCCAGGGCCTGGCGGGCCCGGTTGCCCAAGAGCTCGCCGAGCTGCTGGCCCATGTCCATCAGGGGCTCCAGGTCCTCGACGTACTCGCCGGCAAAGGGGTTTTGCACCACCGCCACGGCCGCGGCCTTGCGGGTGGGGGGATCGATGGTTTGTCCCGCCTCGCGGTGGGTCTCTTCCAGGATGACGGCCAGTTTGCGAATCTCCATTGCGTTTCCTCCCAGGTATCACCGGACGTGCCGCACGCCGGTGGAGCTTGCTGCCTATTCCACCACCTTGGCCTGGCGCATTGCCGGCGGGGTGTTGCGGCTTTTACCAGCCACCACCTGGCCGTCGACCATGACCAGGGAGACCCCCGGGGTGTCGCCTTGGGCCAGGGCCTCCAGCAGGTCGCCCCCCGGCGAACCCATGGGCGCGTCCATGAACACCAGGTCGGCCTCCTTGCCCGGGGCGATGACCCCGCGGTTGAGGCCGTAGAGCGCCGCGGTGTTGCCGCTGGCCATGGCCACGGTGATCTCCGGGGGCACCGAGCCCAGGCCGGCCAGCAGGGCCATGTTGCGCAGGATGCCCAGGGTGACCACCCCGGTGCCCGAGGGGGCGTCGTTGCCCAGGATCACCCGGTCCCACTCGCCCCGTTGGCTGACCATCTCGGCCACCTCCACCGCGCGCCTTAGGTTGCCGCACTGCACGATCTCGATGGCCGCGTCGCTCTTTTCGATGATCTCCCGGGCCTCCTGCTTACTCACCGCGGTGGGGCCGCCGTTTAAGTGGCTGGCCACCGAGGGCCGCACCTTGAGGATGTCGGCCGCTCCCACCACCGAGGAGCCCGGGATGGAGGTGCCGCCGGTGTGCATCATCACCACCATGCCGCGGGCCTTGGCCCAGCCGGCCATCTCGGCCGCCTCGTCGGGGTCCTTCACCGAGCCCAGGCCCACCTCGCCGACCACCTTCACCCCGGCGGCGGCCATCTCGTCGAAGTCGGCCTCGGTGAGGCCCTTCTCCAGGATCACCGCGCCGCCGAGCACCTTCATGCCGCCGGGGCGCACGGCGGCCCAGGACTTGGCGGCCAGGATGGCCAGGCACTTGGCGCCCAGGGGGTCCTTGGGCCGACCGGGCAGGTGCACCTCGCCGGCGCTGATGGAGGTGGTGACCCCGCCGTGCAGCGAGGACTCCAGGTAGTTTTGTATCTGCTGGCGCGGCGACCAGTCGCCCAACACCACGTGGCAGTGGCTGTCCATGAGCCCCGGGGTCACCGCGGCGCCGGCGGCGTCGATGACCGTGGCCCCGGCCGGGGCCGCCAGGCCCGTGCCCACCTCCTGGATCAAGCCGTCGGCGATAACCAGGCTGTCGCCCTCGATGAGCGGACCCGCCACCTCGCCGGAGACCAGCAAACCGATATTTTTAACCAGCACCACGCTCATGGCCACAAACCTCCCTCGCGCCAAAAAATGGGTTGATTACCAACTGGGCGGGCTAACCACCCAGACCACGGTGCAGGGCTCCTCGCCCTGGTTGGTCCAGGAGTGGGGCAACGACGAGGAGTAGTAGAAACTCGACCCCGTATCGACCTGGTAGGTCTCGTTGCCCACCTTGATCGTCAATTGACCGGCCAGCACAAAGCCGAACTCCTCGCCGTGGTGGCTGTAGTCGGTCCGGGTGCCGCCGCCGGGCTGGATCACGGTGTGAAAAGGCTGCATCTGCTTGTGCTTCACCCGCCGCACCATCTGCTTGATATCGGCCTTCCAGCGCGGCAGGCTCACGCGCACCCAGTGATCCGGGTCCAGCACCACCGGGTCCTCGTCGTCCTCGTCCAAAAACAGGTCCACGATGCGCGCCCCCAGGGCCTCGGCCACCCGCTTGAGCGAGGCGATCGACGGCGAGGCCTTGTCGTTCTCTATCTGGGAAAGATAGGCCGGGGTGCAGCCGGCCTCCTCGGCCACCTGCCTCAGGGTGAGCTTGCGCGACAGGCGCAGTTCCTTGAGATTGGCGCCCAATGACGACATGAAATCCCCTCTTGCGGTGGCGGCCGGAAAAAAACCTTGACTCAACGACGTGTTAAATATAATTTAAAAAATATACTATATCTAAACCAAGGTCGGGTCAAGAAAAAACGCACCGCCGGCCACGCAACTGGCCACGCCTAGGCACCCGGTGCCGGCGGGCACTCCGAGGAAACAGCCAAGAGCCGGTTAATACGGCGAAACGGGCCAAAGATGACCTCCGATCCCAGGCATAACATGTCGGTACTATCGCCAGCGCGAGGGGCAACCCGCGGGTGGTCTGCGCGGTGGACGGCGGTGGGCGCCAAGAGAGCCGGGAGGTCCCCGGCAGGTCCCCGGCAGCAAAAACCAGATAATTTGGTATTTTTACTGCAGGAGGGATCGACATGAGTTCTTTACAAGACCTGGCGGTAGTCATAGTTGACGTGCAGGCGGACTTCACCACGGCCCACGACGGGGCCCTGGCGGTGCCGGGGACCGATCACGACTACCTGGAGCGGGTCTCCCGGGCCGCCGGGCGGCTCAAGGAGCTGGGCCTGGCCCTCTACGCCACCCAGGATTGGCACCCGGAAGACCACGTATCTTTTGCCTCCCGCCACCCGGGCAAAGAGGCTTTCGAGACCATCGAGCTATCCGACGGTCGCAGCCAGGTCCTGTGGCCGGAGCACGCGGTACAGGAAACCGCGGGCGCCGCAATCGTGTTGGACCGCTCCTGGTTCACCCAGGTGGTGCCCAAGGGCGCCCACCCCCACTACGACTCCTACTCCGGGTTCAAAGACGACAGCGGACGGGACACCGGCCTGGCCGATATCCTGAGAGCCGCCGGGGTGCGCACCCTCATCTGCTTCGGCCTGGCGGTGGACTACTGCCTCAAGGCCACGGTGTGCGACGCCCTGGAGGCGGGCTTCGGGGTGGTGGTGATCCAGGACCTGAGCCGGGGGGTGGACCCCGCGGCCTCGGAGGCCGCCTGGGCCGAGATGAGAGACAAGGGGGCCGACATCTGGCCCTCTTTGGATATGGAGCGTATCAAAACGCTGTAGAGGTCGGCGGGTCGGGGGGCTTAGTGACCGCGTCCCTGGGTTTTGATACTGTCGCCAACCAAGAACGGGTTGAGGGAGGAAGCTTTCCAACCAACCCAGCCGGGCGGACAAATGGTTAATGCATAACCAGCCCAAACGAGCAAGGAGGGATGTGCTCATGAAAAAGGCTCATTGGATAATCGCGGTGCTGGCGGGTCTGCTGGCGATCATGCTGGCGGCCGGCGGCGCCCTGGCCCAACCCAAAAAGAAGATTCACATCAAGTTCAGCACCTGGCATCCCCCGGTGGCCCGGGAGGTGAAGACGGTGTGGATTCCCATGCTCGAGGAGCTCAAGAAGCGCTCGGGCGGCCGCATCACCTATACCCTCTACGCCGGCGGCGCCCTGGGCAAGGGCCCCGAGCACTTCGACATCGTCAAGCGCGGCCTGTCGGACATGGGCTACTTCACGGCCACCTGGACCCCGGGACGTTTCCCGCTCACCGACGTGTTGTCCATGGCCGCCTGGGTCGACGGCAAGGACCTGGCCACGGCCATCGGCAACGACGTGTACAAGGCGGTTTTAGAAAGCGAGTTCAAGGGCGTCAAGGTGCTGGAGCTAAACGGCTGCATCCAGGCCTTCTTGTGGACCACCAAGCCGGTGCACACCTTAGAGGACCTCAAGGGTCTTAAGATTCGCACCCCGGGCGGCATGCAGACCGGCTATATCAAGGCGCTGGGGGCCGAGCCGGTGTTCATGCCCCTGGGCGACGTGTACCTGGCCATGGAGACCGGCACCATCGACGGCCTGGTCACCTGTCCTCCCCTGGTGCTGGC
>JAMOVV010000002.1 GCA_027067385.1 Desulfarculaceae bacterium | reverse complement strand
CTGGGGCTCGGTCTGCTGCACCACCAGCTTCACCGTCTGGCCGGGGATAAGCTCCACCGCGCTGTCGGCCAGCAGGTTGGCCCCCATGAGTTTTAGCTGGGTTAGTCCCCCGGCGGCCGGTCCCACTACGGTGGCGGTAACCACCCGGCCGGGGTTGAGGGGATAGCCGGCCAGGTGGGCGGTGCGGCCGCCGGCCGGCGAGGGGTTGGGAGCGGGCCGCTGCCCTATCAACTTGGCGATAAAGTCGGTCACCGGGCCGAGGTTTTTCTACCGCTGAGCCCCAGGGCCAACTCCACCTCGCCGCGCGGCCGGCCGGTGGCTGCGGCGATGGCCGCCGGGTCTTTGCCGGCCGCGGCCAGCTCGGCCACCTTTTGTTTAAAGTCGGGGGCGTCGCCGGCCGGCGCTGGCTGGGAGGTGGGGGGCTGTTCCAGCTCGGCGGCCAAGGACTTGAGTTCTTCGATGCGCCGGTCCAGGCTGGCCAGGGTGCTGGCCACCAGCTCGCGCTTTTCGCCCAGCAGGCGGTCGAACTCGGTCGAGAGCCGCGAGGCCTCGCTGACGAATTGTTCCAGGTCCGGTCCCTTGATCCCGGCGGTCGGGCGGGAGCCCCGGCCCAGGCGGGCCAGCAGCACCACCACCGCGCCGATCAAGAGGATGTCGGCCACTATCTGCAACCACCACAGCCAATGCATCAGACGATCACGTCCACCAGGCCGCTGCCGCCGGTACGCTTTTGCGCAGCGGCCGGCTCGGCTTGGCGACCTTTCTTGGGTTGGGGCCGGCGGCGCTGCCGGCGCTGTTGCTCTGGTTTTTCCTGGTCGGCCTGCACCCGGTTGTGGGCGTCGGCGCCGTCGCCCTGCTGCACCTGCTTAAGCCGGCGCAGGTTTTCGGCGCGGTCACTCTCTCGGGCCTGGGCCTGCTGCTCTTCGCCCATGCGCTGGGCTACCTCCTGCACCCGGCTCACGTCGCCGGTCTGCTGCAGGACAAGGGGAAGGTTGGCTACGGTGTCCGCCATGGGGTTCACCCGCTTATGAGAAACTTGGTGAAGTAGACCTTGTAAACCCGCTGGCCCCCCAGGGTTTGGTTCAGGGCGGCCTGGATGTGCTGGCGCAAAAGGTCTTTACCGCGGTGGCTGGCCAGCTCGGCGGCGGTGCGGCCGGCCAGGGTGCGATAGATCACGTCGCGGCAGGCCGCCAGCTTGGCCCGCAGGTAGCGCAGGTCCGACGGCTGCATAACCTCCAGGCTCACCGAGACCTTGAGTATCTGCCCCCGGTTGGTGCGGGCCAGTTGCACCAGGAAGGGCTCCAGGTCCATGCGCAGGAGTTTTTCCGGACTTACGATACGCCCCCGCACGATCCAGGGAGTGGGTTGCTTGGCGCCGCGCTTGCCTGCCCCACCGAGTATCCAGGCGGCCACCACCACCAGCAAGACCAGCAGGGCCCCACCGGCCACCACCCAGTGCAGGTTGGCCTTGAGCGGCCCCGGCGGCGGGGACGGCGTCTCCTCCGGCTCGTCGATGGCCAGGTCCGGCTGGTCCTGGTCCGGCTCGGGTTGGGGCTTTGGCGGTGGTGGCTCGGGTTCTTCGAAGTCCAGGGGGAGGTCGGCCTTGTCCAACTCGACCTTATCGCGCGGGGAGTAGTCGGCCGGCAGGTCTTCGCCGCCGTCGAGGTGGTTTTCAATATCGCTTAGGATATCCTCGTCAAAGGCTTCGCCCACCGGCAGGCCCTTATCCGGGCCGTCACGGTCCGGGGCGCCGCCTTCTTGGGAATCCGGGGCAACCGGGATTACCTCTGCCATGGGGGCCGCTTCCCCTGGGCCGCCCGGGCCGCGAGCCCCGCTGGCGGCTGTCTATACCGAGGCCGCTAGTTGAAGATCTTCTCGATCTTTTCCGACAGGGTCTCGGCGGTAAAGGGCTTGACGATATAGTTGCTCACCTTGGCCTTGACCGCCTCGAGCACGTTTTCCTTTTGGGCCTCGGCGGTGACCATCAAGAAAGGCAGGTCCTTGAATTCATCGTGGCTACGCACCCATTTAAGCAGCTCCAGGCCGCTCATGTTGGGCATGTTCCAGTCGCTGACGATGAAGTCGATACGCTCGCTTTCGAGCTTGCGCACCGCGCTCTCGCCGTCGTCGGCCTCCACGATGTTTTCAAAGCCGAGCTGGCGCAGGATGTTTTTGACGATCCGGCGCATGGTGGAAAAGTCGTCCACCACCAGAACCTTCATCTTGGTGTCAAAGGCCATATTAACTTACTCCTTGGGTGCCTTATCACCCGCTTACCACATCGCGGAGCCGGGCGCGGAGCCTGAAGATCGCCTTGGTGTGCATCTGGCTGATCCGGCTCTCGGTATATCCCAACACCTCGCCAATTTCCCGCATGGTGAGCTCATCATAATAATACAATGAAACCACCAATTTTTCCTTTTCCGGCAGGCCGATAATCGCCTGGGCCACCTGCCGTTGCAGCTCGGCCAACCCCAGCAGGGCCAGGGGGTCTTCCAGGTCGGTACGTCCCAGGGCCTCTTTTATCTGCTCGCTCTCCAACTGGCCCAGGGGGCTGTCGGGGTCGTCGAGGCTAAGCAGGCTCACCCCCTTGACCTCGTCGAGCAGGCGCATGAACTCGGCCAGGCTGATGCCCATCTCCTCGGCCACCTCTTCGTCGGTGGCCGGCCGGCCCAGCCGGTTTTGCAGCTTGGTGTAGACCGCTTCTAGCTTGCTGCTCTTGCGGCGCACGCTGCGCGGCACCCAGTCCATGGCCCGCAGCTCGTCCAAGATGGCCCCGCGGATGCGAAACTCCGCGTAGGTCTTGAACTTGACCTTTTGGGCCGGGTCGAACTTGTCCACCGCGTCGATGAGCCCCATCACCCCGGCGCTCATGAGGTCGTCGAGCGATACGTGGGCCGGCAGGCGCATGGCTATACGTCCGGCCACGTAGCGGATCATGGGCGCGTGCTCCAAGATGAGGGCCTCGCGCTGATCAGGGCTCAACCCGGCCTTGTTTTGGTACTGCTTGGGGGCCGATGGGGCCATTTGTCCTTACTTCAAGCCTACCGGCGCCCCTACTCGCGGCGCCGGACTTAACATCCGTGTTGCGTGCCCAGCCTCCCAATCTCCTGGACCAGGGGCCTGGTCTCCGGGGTTTGGGCTCTTTGACTGCTCGGTCGCCGCCACCCCTGGACCGCCGGCGCCCCGGCGCTGTGCCCAGGGTGACCAGTTTACTCCATATCCACCAGTCTTCGCCAGAAAAACTTGATATTTCCGTCGCCTGCGGATGGCGGGCTATCTAGCAGGCGCTGGGCCAATTGTTTGAATCCCTTGGATGCCGGCGCCTTGGGAAAGGCGGTGATGGTGGGTTTTTGCTGCATCACCGCCCGGTTCACCGCCGGGTCGGTGGGTATAAATCCCACGTAGGAGAGCGATATGCCGCTGAGGAAATGGTCCACCGCCGCGCTGAGCTTGCCGTAGACTTCCTTGGCCTGGGCCGCGCCGGCCACGTTGTTGACCAGCAGTTTGAAGCTGCGCTGGCCGTGGCTGGTGGCCAACACCTTGATCAGGGCGTAGGAATCGGTGAGGCTGGTGGGCTCGCCGGTGGCCACCACCAGGCGCTCGGAGGCGGCTATGTTGAAATACAGCACCGTATCGCTGATGCCGGCGGCGGTGTCGATGAGTACCGTGTCGGCGTCGGTGTGAAAGGCGTCGAGCTCCTGCAGGATCATGAGTTTTTCGTCCTGGCCCAGGTTGGACAGCTCGCTGATGCCGCTGGCCGCCGGCAGGATGTTCACGCCCCGGGGCCCGCTCACCACCACCTGGTCCATGGTCTTGTTGCCCTGGATTACGTCGTGGATATTGTACTTGGGGGTGAGCCCCATGAGCACGTCTACGTTGGCCAGACCCAGGTCGGCGTCGATAATCAATACTTTGTGACCCATGTCCGCCAGGGCGCAGGCCAGGTTGACCACGGTGTTGGTTTTGCCCACTCCCCCTTTGCCGCTGGTGATGGCGATGGTTCGCAGCGGTGGCGCGGCACTGCGGCGGACCCGGGGGCGGGCGGCTATGCGTCTTAGGGATCGTGCCTGGTCCATTATTACTCCTTGCCGGCCTTGCCGGGGGAGGCCGGCCGCGCAGGCATCAAGCGGCGGGCCAGGGAGTCGGCCGCGGCCGGCTCGATATCCTCGGGCACCCGCTGGCCGAAAGTAATATAACTAACCGGTTTGCCGGTGGCCGTCACCCGGTTGAGGATGCAGCCGTAGGTGGTGGTTTCGTCTAGCTTGGTGAAGATCAGCGATACGGGATCGAAGCGCTCAAAGGCCTTGACCGCCGCTTGTTGGTCGGACTCGCGGGTGGGGCAGGCCAGCACCAGGTGGGTTTGCAGCCCCGGCGCGCCGGCCAGCACGGCGGCCAGATCGTCCAAGTGATCACCGTCTGACGGCGAGCGCCCCACGGTGTCGATGAGCACCAGGTCGCGATCGTCCAACTGCTCCAGGGCCTGGGCCAGCTCGCCGGCGTCGGCGGCCACCAGGGTGGGGAGGTCCATGATCTGGCCGTAGGTCTTTAGCTGCTCCGGGGCGGCGATGCGGTAGGTGTCCACGGTGATCAGGCCCACCTTGAGGCGAAAGTCCAGGGTAAAGCTGGCCGCCAGCTTGGCCACGGTGGTGGTCTTGCCCACCCCGGTGGGCCCCACCAGGGCCCAGAGCGCCCGGCGGCCGGAGCCCAGGCGCGCCGCCGGCCGGACCTGGAGCATTTTTTTGATGCGGATGGCCACCGGCGGGGCCACCGAGTGGCCGCCGGCGGCCACCAGCCCGTCGAGCAATTCGGCGATGATCGGTTCGCTCACCTCCTGCTCGGCCAGGTGCCGGTACAGGGGGACCACCTCGGGGCGCTGGTCAAAGCCCCGGGCCGCCTCGCTCTTGATGAGGTGGCGCTTGAGCATGTCGCCGAGTCCCTTTAGCTGGTCCGAAAGCTCACCCAGGTCGGTCCCCGGTCCCCACCCGGCCGGCTCGCGGGCGGCGGCCACCTCCACCCGGCCGGGGCCCAGGCGGTTGGTGGACAGGATTACCGCCTCGGCCCCCAGCTCCCGTTTGACCCGGCGCAGGGCGGCGGCGGTGCTCTCGGCGGTGAAGCGTCTAACCTGCATCGCTCAACCCCACGGTGCCCACGGTATGGATATTGAGGTCCATGATCAACTCGTTGTGGCTCAGCACCACCAGGGTGGGTACGAAGCGCTCCACCATGCGCCGGAAGTGGCGGCGCACCACCGGCGAGCACAGCACCACCGGTGGCTGGGTGAGGGTGGTGAATTTCTTTACCCCCTGGTTGAGGCTGGCCAGTATCTTTTGCACTTGGCCGGGGTCCACCGACAAGAAGGACCCGTGCTCGGTCTGCTGCACCCCGGCGGTGATGATGTCTTCCACCTCGGGCTCCAGGGTGAGCACGTGCAGGTCCTTGACCCCGGGACCCAGCACGCTCTTGAGGATGGAGCGCGAGAGCTTCTGGCGGCAGTACTCCATGAGCACCTCGGGGTCCTTGGTCATCGGGGCGTAGTCGGCCAGGGTCTCGCAGATGGTGAGCAGGTCGCGTATGCTCACCCGTTCGCGCAGTAGGTTCTGCAAGACCTTTTGGATTTGGCCCAGGCTGAGCTGGCCGGTGAGCTCCTCCACCACCTTGGGCGCGGTCTTGGCCAGGTTGTCCAGCAAGCGTGAGACTTCCTGGCGCCCCAGCAGCTCGTCGGCGTTGGAGCGGATCACCTCGGTGAGGTGGGTGGCCACCACGGTGGACAGGTCCACCACCGAGTAGCCGGCAAAGGTGGCCTCGTCCTTGCGCGCCGCCGGGATCCACAGGGCCGGCAGGTTGAAGGCCGGCTCGGTGGTGGGGATGCCCTCGATGGTTTTCTTGACGTCGCCGGGGTCCATGGCCAGCAGGTAGTCGATCATCAATTCGCCGCTGGCCACCTCGTTGCCCTTGATCAAGATGGCGTAGCCTCCCGGCTTGAGCTGCAGGTTGTCGCGCACGTGCAAAGGCGGCACCACGATGCCCATCTCCAGGGCCAGTTGCTGGCGGATGGAGCGGATGCGCTCGAGCAGGTCGCCCTCTTGTTCCTCGTCCACCAGGGGGATGAGGCCGTAGCCCACCTCCAGCTCCAGCAGGTCTAAGGGCAGCAGGGCCTCCACCTGCTCGGGGCCCGGCGGCGGCGGGGTTTCGGCCTGTTGGGCTTGTTCCGCCTCTTGGATCGCCGCGGCCTCCTGGGCCCGGTGCAGCACGTAGGCCAGGCCCAGCACCCCCGAGCCCAGGGTGAGGAAGGCCAGGTGGGGGAAGCCGGGCACCAGGCCGAAGACGAAGACGATGCCGCCGGCGATGGCCGTGGCCTTGGGCTGCATGGAGAACTGCTTTTGGAACTCCCGGCCCATGGTCATGTCGCTGGCCGCCCGGCTCACCATCACCCCGGCGCTGGTGCTGATGATCAGGGCTGGAATCTGGCTCACCAGGCCGTCGCCGATGGTGAGGATGGTGTAGGTGGCCGAGGCGGCCGAGAAGTCCATGCCCTTTTGCAGCATGCCCACCAGCAGGCCGCCGACGATGTTGATCAGGGTGATGACGATGCCGGCGATGGCGTCGCCGCGCACGAACTTGGCCGCGCCGTCCATGGAGCCGTAGAAGTCGGCCTCGCGCGATATCTCGCTGCGGCGGGCGCGGGCCTCGGCCTCGTCGATGAGCCCGGCGTTCAAGTCCGCGTCGATGGCCATCTGCTTGCCGGGCATGGCGTCGAGGGTGAAGCGGGCGCTCACCTCGGCGATGCGCTCGGCGCCCTTGGTGATGACGATGAAGTTGATGATCACCAGGATGACGAAGATCACCAGGCCGACCACGTAGTTGCCGCCCACCACCACCGAGCCGAAGGCCCGGATCACCTGGCCGGCGGCGCTGATGCCCTCCTCGCCGCGCAGCAGGATGAGCCGGGTGGAGGCCACGTTGAGGCTGAGGCGGTAAAGGGTGGTGACCAACAGCACGCTGGGGAAGATGGAGAAGTCCAGGGGGCGCAGGGTGAACATGGAGGTGAGCAGGATAACCAGGGCGAAGGTGATGTTGAACGACAGCAGCACGTCCAAGAGCCCGCTGGGCAGGGGGATGATCATCACCGCCAGCACCCCCACCACGCCGGCGGCCAGCCCCACCTCGGCGATGTTGCCGGCGTTGATCCCCTTTAGCTGCAGAGCGCCCGGGTTTAGGGTCGAAGGTGCCATGGTTGCCTGCTATTCTCCCTTTAGGCCCCGGCCCCTTGGCCGGCCAGGAACTGCCGGTGGCGGTTGCTCTGGCGGTAGACATGGGCCAAGATGGTGGCGATGGCCTCGTAGAGCTCGTAGGGTATCGACCCGCCCACCTCCACGCTCTTGTACAGGGCCTGGGCCAGGGGCTTGTCCTCCACGATGGGCACGTTGTTCTGGCGGGCCAAGTCCTTGATGCGCTCGGCCAGCTTGCCGGCCCCCTTGGCCAGCACCTCCGGGGCCTCCATGACCCCCACCTCGTACTTCAGGGCCACCGCCAGGTGGGTGGGGTTGGTGATGACCACGTCGGCCTCGGGCACCGAGGCCATCATGCGCTTGCGGGCCTGCTCGTACTGCAGGCTGCGGATACGGCTCTTCACCTTGGGGTCGCCCTCGGACTGCTTGAACTCGTCTTTCACCTCCTGCTTGGTCATCTTGAGGTTCTTCTCAAAATCGTATTTCTGGTAGGCCCAGTCCAGGATGGCCAACACCACCATGGCCACCAGGCAGCGCAGGAATATCTTGAGGCAGATGGTGATGATGGTCTTGAGCGCCGTGGCCAGGTCCATGTCCACCAGCAGGGGCAGGGTGTCCCACTCATCGACTATGGTGTAGTAGCCCACCGTGCCCACCACCACCAGCTTGCCCAGGTTCTTAAACAGGTCCACCAGGATGCGCAGGGACACGAACTTCTTGAACCCCTCCAAGGGGTTGATCTTGGACAGGTCCGGCTTCATGCGCTTGGGCGCCCACAAAAAACCCACCTGGGCCAGGTTCACCAGCACCGCGGCCACCACCACCGCTCCCATCACCGGCATCACCAGCACCAGGTAGTAGTGCAGCACCGAGGAGGCCAGGCCGTGCAGGTCGCCCACCCCCAGCGCGCTCTGGCCGGCGGTGCTCATGATGTGGCTCATCAGTCCGGTGATGCGGTCGTAGAAAAAGCCGCCAAAGAGCCACAGCGAGCTGAGCCCCGCCGTGAGCACCGCCACCGAGCCCAACTCCTGGCTCTTGGCCACCCGCCCTTCCTTGCGGGCCTTGGACTTTCGCCGCGAAGTTGGTTTTTCGGTTTTTTCCTGTGCGCCTTTTTCCGGCATCTTCTACATCGCCTTAAGCAGCCCGGTGAGCACCGCTCCCAGGTTCTTGAACACCTTGGCCATCACCGGCACCAGCACGGTAATGGTGGCCGCCAGCATCACCAGGCCCACCGTGATCTTCAGCGGAAAGCCCACGATGAGGATGTTCATTTGGGGCACCGTCTTGGCCAGGATGCCCATGATCACGCTGGTGAACAGCAGCGCCCCGATGATGGGGGCTCCGATGCGCACCGCCAGGTAAAACATGTTGGCGGCCAGGCCCATCATCTGTTGGAACAGCCCCTGGCTCAGCCCGAAGCTGCCCGGCGGCACCAGGGTGAAGCTGTCGGCCAGGGCCCGGATGAACATGTGGTGGCCGCCCACCGCCAAGAAGACCAGGATGCCCACCAGGTACACGAACTGGCCCAGCACCGATATCTGCATGCCGCTCATGGGGTCGATTACGTTGGCCACCGCGAACCCCATCTGGAAGCCGGCCATCTGGCCCATGATCTGCAACGAGGTGAGCAACAGCCGGGCCGAGAGCCCCAGGATCACCCCGATGAGGGTCTCGCCCACCACCAGGGGCAAAAAGCCCATGAGGGTGGTGGGGGCCTGGAGACCGCCCAGGTCAACCACCGGCCACAGCACCAGGGCCAAGATCAAGGCGATGGCGGCCTTGACCACCGCCGGCAGGTTGGGCGAGCCCAAGACCGGCATGGCGGCCACCAGGGCGCTGGTGCGCACCAGGATCACCATGAAGGCGGCCCACCCGCCGTATGTAAGGCCCTCGAAGATCAACTACACCGCCTTTCATCGGATGTAGGTCGGAAAGTTGGTGAACACCTCGTTGGTGAAACTCAGCAGGTTGTTGAGCATCCAGGGTCCGAAGAACAACATGCTGATGAGTACCGCGATGATCTTGGGCACGAAGGTGAGGGTCATCTCCTGGATCTGGGTGACCGACTGGAAGATGGCCACCACCAGGCCCACGGCCATGCCCACCCCCAAAACCGGCAGGGCCAGCAGCAGGGCGGTCTCCACCCCGGACCGGGCGAAACCCACGATAAAGTCGGAAGTCATGGCTTTAGCTCCCGCATCAGAAGAAACTCTTCACCATGGAACCCACGATGAGGTTCCAGCCGTCGACCAGCACAAAAAGCATCAGCTTGAAGGGCAGCGATATCATGATCGGCGGCAACATCATCATGCCCATGGAAAGCAACACGCTGGCCACCACCATGTCGATCACCAAGAAGGGCACGTAGAGCAAGAAGCCGATGGTGAAGGCGGTCTTGAGCTCGCTGATCACAAAGGCCGGCACCAGCGAGGTGAGCGGCACGGCGTCGGCGTTGAGCGGCTTTTTCTCCTTGGCGATGGACATGAACAGGGCCAGGTCCTTCTTGCGGGTCTGGCGCAGCATGAACTCGCGCAGGGGCTTGGCCGCCGCGGTGAAGGCCTGCTCCCGGTTGACCTTGCCGGCCAGGTAGGGCTGTAGGGCCTGGTCGTTGATATCGCCGAAGACCGGGGACATGATGAAGAAGGTGAGGAACAGGCTGAGCCCCACCACGATCTGGGCCGGCGGCACCTGTTGGGTGCCGATGGCGTTTCTAAGCAGGCTAAAGACCACCGCCAGCCGGGTGAAGCTGGTGGTCATGATGAGGATGGCCGGGGCCAGGGTTAGCACCGTGAGCAGGATCACCACCTGCAGGGCGCTGGAGACCTGTTCCGGGCTGGTGGCTTCCTCGATGCCCAGGGTAAGGGTGGGCAGGCGCAGCACCCCGGTCTCCTGGGCCCCGGCCGGCCCGGCCGCCGCCAGCAGCATTACCCCGGCCGCCGCCAGGGCCCACAGCCATGCGCCGCGGTTGGTCATGAGCCCTTCTCCTGCTCGGCCGCCGAGGCCAGGGCCTGGTCAAAGGCCTTCTTGCCGCCGCCGGTGATGGCCGCCACTTGCTCGGGGTCGTCGATCTGGGCCAGGAGGTTGACCGCGGCGTCGCTCACCCCCAGCACCAGCACCCGGTCGGCCACCCGCAACAGCCCCACGTACTTGCGCGGGCCCAGGGGCAGCCGGGCCAACAGGCGCAGGCCGCCGAAGCCGGCGCCGCCGGCGCGTCCCGGGGCCCAACGCCGCAGGGCCCAGTAGAGCCCCACCAACAGGGCCAGCACCAGGGCCAGGCCGCCGAGCATCTTCACCACGGCCAGGCCCAGGTTCGGCTCGGGCACCGGCATGGCGGCGTCGGCGGCCAGGGCCGACGGCGCCGTCCCCAGTCCGCCGAGCGCGGCCAGGGCGGCGGTTATGGCGCGCGGCGGTCTCACGAGAGAGACTGCACCCGTTCGATGGGGCTGATGATGTCGGTCAGCCGCACCCCGAACTTTTCGTTGACCACCACCACCTCGCCCCGGGCGATGAGCTTGCGGTTCACCAGTATCTCCAGGGGTTCGCCGGCCAGCTTGTTGAGCTCCACCACCGAGCCCTGGCCCAGTTGCAGCAGGTCGTTGATGAGCATGTTGGTGCGCCCCAACTCCACCGTGACCTCCAGGGGGATGTCCAGGATGAAGTCGATGCTTTTGCCCCCGCCGGGCGGCGCGGACTCCGCGGGCTCCGCGAACTCCTCGAGGGTGGCGTTTTCCTCCTCTTGCTCCTCGGCGCTCTGCTCGCCTTCCCATTCATCAGCCATGGTCGTTACCTCGCTTTACGCCCGGCCCGCCGGGCCCGGCGCTTTGATGCCGCTTTTATCTTTCGAAATACTTTTCCACCTTGAAGGCCTTGGCCCCGCGATGGATGCCCGGCCGGCCCAGGTACTTGAGCACGCCTTCCACCTTGCCCTCCAGGAAGTCGTCCACGTCGCGGTCAAGCTGCAACACGTCGCCTTCCTTGAGGCCCAGCAACTCGCGGCTGGTGAGCTGGGCCTTGCCCACCTCCACGCTGAACTCCACGGTGGCCTCGCGCAGTTGCTGGCGGAAACGCCGCATCCACTCGTGGTCCACCTCCAACTGGTCGGACTGGAACCCGGCGTAGAGCTTGGAGCGGATGGGCTCCACCGTGGAGTAGGGCAGGCACACGGTCACCGTGCCGGAGGTGTGTTCCATCTCCAGCTCAAACTTCACCACGATGACCACGTCGCTGGGCGGCACGATGGAGGCGAACTGGGGGTTGATCTCGGTGCGCTGGTAGCTCAGGGAAACATCGTGCACCGGCTTCCAGGCCTGCTCCATGTCGTCCAGGGCCAGGGTGACCACCTTGCGGGTGAGCTGCTGCTCGATGGCCGTGAAGTCACGGCCTTCCACCTTCACCTCTTCGCCGGCGCTGCTGCCGCCCAAAAAGGTCTCCACCAGGTTGAACACCAGCTTGGACTCCAACACGATGATGCCGTGGCCGCGCAGGGGGTCCATCTTGAAGATGTGCAGGCTGGTGGGCACCGGCAGGCTGCGCATGAACTCGCCGAACTTCACCATGTCCACGCTGGTGGTGGTCATGTCCACGATCTTGCGCAGGGCGCTGGAGAGGGTGGTGCGAAACAGCCGGGCGAAGCGGTCGTTGATGATCTCCAGGGTCGGCATGCGGCCGCGGATGATGCGGTCCTGGTTGGTGAGGTCGTAGACGATGACCCCGTCCTGGTCGACCCCGGCGTCGGTCTCTACCTCGATCTCTCCGCCGCTCATGCCCTTGAGCAGGGCGTCGACTTCATCTTGGCTGAGTATCTTGCTCATGGCCTTTTACCCTACTGGATTACAAACTCCGTGAAGAACACCGCGTTGACCACCGCCGCCCCGCCCAGGTTGCGGTTGACGATGGACAGGATTTCCTTTTTCAGTCGTACCTTGCCGGTGACGTCGGAGATGTCCTCGTAGGTCTTGGAGGTGAGCATGAGGATCAGGGCGTCGCGGATGCGCGGCATGAGCTTTTCCACCTCGGCCTTGGCCATCTCGTCGCCCACGTCCAGGGACATGGTGAGTTTCACCAGGCGTTTGCCGCTGCCGCCGGAGAGGTTGATGATAAAGGGTTCCAGCTCCACCATCACCCCGGCCTTGGGCGGCGGCCCGGTGGGGGTCCGGGCCGGGGCCTTGGCGGTGGCGGCCGGCTGGGCCCCGTCGGCGGCCGCGGGCTCGGGCTCATCGCCGCCCATGAACATCTGCCAGCCGAAGAAGCCGGCCACGCCCAGGACCACCACCGCGCCCACCAGCACGATGATCTTCATCATGCCGCCCTTTTTTTCCTCTTGCTCCTCGGGATTTTCGGCCAATCCTTCGAGTTCTTCTTCTGGCATGGATCGCTCCTTGGTGTCAGCCCCGCCGGCGGGGCCGGTACAAAATCAGTCCTTGGTCAACAAAACAATCTCGGTGCGGCGGTTGCGGGCCCGTCCGGCGGCCGTGGCGTTGGAGGCCAGGGGCCGGCTATCGCCCAGGGCGCCCACCCTAAAGCGCTTGGGGTTGAGCTTGCCGCGGGTAACCAGGTAGTTGAGCACCGCCTCGGCCCGGTCCAGCGACAGGGCCCAGTTGTCGCGGTAGGGTCCGCCGGGGCGCGGCGGCAGGTTGTCGGTGTGCCCCTCGATGGACACCGGCACCGTGGTGCCGCGCAGCAACTCGGCCACCCGGTCCAGCACCGAGGTGGCCTTGGGCGAGAGGGTGGCGCTGCCCGGGGCGAAGGCCAGGTCGTTAGCCAGGGTGATCACCGCGCCGCGGCGGTCACGCCGGATCGACAGCCCCGGCTGCAAAAACACCCCCAATATGGGGTCTTCGGCCAAGGCCGGCAGGCCCAGATCCTGGGCCAGGCGCTGGTCCTCGGTAATGTCGCGTTCGGGCCGTTTGCGCTGGGCCTTTTTTAGCATGGCCTGCACCTGCTGGCCCCGGCTGAGGCGGGCCACACTCATGGTCCCGGCGGTGCCCTCGCCAAAGGAGCTGAAGAACTGGGAGAACTTGAGCACCTCGGGTTGTTTCATGGAAAGCAACATAACGAAAAAGGTGAGCAGCAGGGTCACCAGGTCGCCGAAGGTCACCAAGTAGCCTTGGGGATCGAAGTCCGAGCCGCCGCCGCCCTTTTTACGTGCCATGTCTAGCGCTCCCCCCTGGGGGTGGGCAAGTCGAAGGTAAACCCTCTGAAATCGAGGCGCGGTTGTCCCGGCCGGCGCGGCAAGCGGTGGCGGCTCAGGTCGCGGGCGTCGAACACCAGCTCGATGCGGTTGTTGGCCCGGCGGCCGGCGGCGCTGTTATTGGGCAGCATGGGGCGGGTATCGCCCAGGCCAAAGGCGGCCAGGCGGGCGGGGGAAACCCCCTGCTGGATGAGAAAACGCAGCACGGTCAGGGCCCGGCGGGCGCTGATGTCGAAGTTGTCCATGCCCGTCACCGCGCCGGCGGCGTCGTCGGTGTGGCCGTAGATGCTGATGGGATAGCCTCGGCCCTTGACCACGCTGGCCACCTGTCGCAAGAAGTTTTTGCCCTCGGGGGTGAGCTCAAAGCTGTCGGGCTCAAAGAGCAGCAGGTTGGAGATGTTGACGCTACGCAGTGATCCGGAGCGCAAGAGTTTTACTTGGTGCTGCAGCTTGTTGTCGGCTACCAGGCCGCGCAGGAAGCCGTAGTCCTGCTCCACCGGGTTGATGGCCGCGGTTACTCCGCTGCCGGTGTCGGTCACTCCGCTGCCCATGGGGCTGATGCCGGTGGCCGCGAAGCCGAAGGTGCCCACCAGCGACTGGTAGACCGCGCTCACCTTTTGCTCGGAGGTCTTGCTCATGGCGTTGAGCAGGATGAAGAAGGCCAGCAGCAGGATCATGAGGGCGACATACATCACCATGATGCCGCCTCCTTCGGCCTCTTCGGTTTTTTCCTTGCGACCCACGGGCTCCTCCGGGGGGCTTAGGCGAAGGCCGACTCGCGCATGGCCGGCGGGATGAAACTGTGCAGCTTTTGTTCGATGACCCGCGGGTTGTCGCCGCGGGCGATGGAGAGGATGCCGTTAAGCATGATCTCTTTGACCATCTCCTCCTCGGTGGCCCGGTTTTTGAGCTTGCCGCTCATGGGCAGAAAGAGCATGTTGGCCATCACCGAGCCATAGAAGGTGGTGATGATGGCCACGGCCATGGCCGGACCGATGGAGGAGGGGTCTGACATCTGTTGCAGCATCTGCACCAGGCCGATGAGGGTGCCGATCATGCCCATGGCCGGGGCGAAGGTGCCCATAGTGAGAAAGATTTCAGCCCCTTGGCGGTGGCGCTCGGAGATATAGTCGATCTCGGTCTCCAGTATTTCTTTAATGGCCTGGGGCTCCAGGCCGTCGATGGTGAGCTGCAGCCCCTTGGCCAGGAACTCGTCGGAGATGTTTTTGGATTCCCCCTCCAGGGCCAGGATGCCCTCGCGCCGGGCCTTGGTGGCAAACTCCACGAACTGGCTGATCACTTCGGGCACCGCCACCAGTTTGTGCAAAAACACGTTTTGGACGATCCCCACCAGCTTGAGGACATCGCGAAGGGGGTAGTTGATCAGGGTGACGCCTATGGTGCCGCCGATAACGATCATGCCGGAGGCCGGGTCCAGAAACATCCCGATGCCGCCGCCAAAGGCCATGGCGCTCAGAACCAACCCGAATGAACTGACGATACCGATAATGGTGGCAATATCCATCTACCTCTCCCTGGCCGCAGATTTGCCTCTGGCAACCTGACTGCAAGTGATATGCCACCCTCCCCGGCCCTCCGGGCAGTGGGCACTAACCCAATAATAATACTGACTTGTTTAAAATGCCACCTTGCGGGGGCGGCGGTGGGACGGCGTCAAAAACATGCGGACGGTCAAGCATTTGACGCCCCGGGCGCGGGTGCGCCCGGGGCGTTGGCGGCGTTGGCGGGGGCTATCGCTTGAGCGCGATGAGCTCGGCCAGCATCTGGTCGGTGGTGCTGATGATTTTGGAGTTGGCCTGGAAGGCGCGCTGGAAGTTGATCATCTTGACGAACTCGGTGGCCATGTCCACGTTGGACTGCTCCAGGGCGCCGGACTCCACCCGTCCCAGGCCGCCCTGGCCGGGTGCGTTGACTATGGGCTCGCCGGAGTTAATGGTCTGGGACCAGAGGTTGTCGCCCTCGCGCTCCAGGGCGTCGGGGTTGGCGAAGTCCACCAAGACCACCTGGCCCAGCACCCGCAGTTGGGCGTTGGAGAACTGGCCGGTGATCACCCCGTCGTGGCCGATGTCCAGCGACTGCAGGGAGCCGCGGGTGGAGCCGTCCTGGTACAGGTAGAAGGTTTCGTTGGCCCCGGCCGACTGGGTGGAGGCGGCGGTGGAGGTGTCTGACGGCGAGAAATCGAAACGGATGTCTTGGGGCTGGGTGGCCCCGGTGGCCGAGAGCCAGTTGAAGGTGAGGGTCCAATCGCCGTCGCTGCGGGGGCTGCCCGATGGTTGGCCGTCGTTGGCGTACTGGCTGTGGGTCCAACTCTGGAAGTTGAGGGTGAGCCCGTTGCCCAGGGTGCCGGAGGAGCTGATGTTCACCGCCGCATCGTAGCCGGTTTCGGTGCTGCGTATAACCAGGTGTTCGCCGTTGGCGTCGCTATAGGTGGTGGCCTCGACCATGGTGGTGAGCCGGTCGTCGATGCCGCCGGCGAAGTTGCTGCCGTGCAGCAGCAGGTCGGCGTCGCCCAGGGCGCTGTCGCGGGCGATGGTGACGTCGTTGCCGTCGCTGCCGTCGACCGCCGCGCCGGTGGCTTCGAAGAAGACCGAGCCGTGGTTGGCGTTGTTGGGGTCTTCCTGGAAGGTGGCGCTGACCCCGGTCGGCAGTTGGGAGGTGACGTCGGCGGTGAAGGCGGACCAGTTGGCGTAGCCGCCGACGGGCACCGTGATGGTGGTGGCCGCCGCGCCCGGCAGGGTGATGGAGAACAGGTCGGTGCCGCCCGCGAAGGTAGTGACGTCGTTGATCCACATGGACATGCCGGCGTTGCGGCCATTGTTGATGGTGTCGCGCACGTTGGCCAGGGTGTTGCCGCCGGCGGTGATGGTGGCCGAGGCGTCCGGGTCGGTGACGCTGATGGCCCGGGAGGTGCCGGCGCTGTGGATGGTCACCGTGGTGCCGTTTAGGGTGGCCCAGTAGTCGGTGCCGGCGTCCTGGTTGATGAGGGTGACCAGCTCCTGGGCCGAGAAGGTATTGCTGCCGCCGCTGAGGTTGTAGTTAGTGGTGCCGATGGTCACGTACTCGTCGCCGTTGGTGGCCGAACCGAAGTCTATGGAATAGGTGCTGATGAATTGCTGGCTGCCGGGGGGGTCGTCCACCGTACCGTTCTGGTTGGTGGGGCTGAAGGAGAGCGTCTCGCCGAAGCGGTCGCTCACCTCGGTGCTGGTGGTGGCCACGTAGGCCGAGGAGTAGTAGGAGTCGCCGGTGGCGTCGGCCCCGGTGGTGGTGCCCACCAGGTGGCCGTCGGTGTCAAAGACCAGGTAGAAGGTGTTGTAGGTGTCGATGGCGCTTTGGCCGAAGGTGTTGCCCTCTTTTTCAAAGACGCTTACCTTCCACACGCTGGCCTCGGCCGGGTTTATGGGCGCCCCGGTGTCCGGGTCGTTGGGCAGGTTGCCGGGGTAGGCCCCGGGATTGCCGTTGAGCTCTATGCGCTGGTAAAACAGCGACAGGTCGTGGGCCACGCCGAGGCTGTCGTAGACCCGGCTGGTGGTGAGGTAGTTCCAGGTGTCCTGGTTGGCCGGGTCCACCGGCTGGGTGTAGTTGTGATACTCGTCGTCCTCGGCGTCGAGGTTGACCGATATCTCCACCAGGTTGGTGTCCTCGGCGTCGGTCTGGTGCACCAGGATGCGGATGTCCTCGGGGATGGCCAGCACGTTACCTTCGTCGTCGATGTTGTAGCCGCGCAGCCGGTCGCCGGTGGGGTTTATAAGATAGCCTTCCTTGTCCAACAGAAACTGGCCGGCCCGGGTGTAGTAGAAGCTGCCGGTGGAGGTGCGGTGGACCTGGAAAAAGCCGCGGCCGTTGATGGCCAGGTCGGTGGGCACGTCGGTGGACTCGAACGATCCCTGGGTGAGGATGTTCTGTACGCTCGCCACCCGGGCGCCGGTCCCCACCTGCGAGACCACGGTGCCGCCCACGGTGAGCGAGTGCACCATGATATCGGAGAAGTTGGTGCGGGTGTACTTGTAGCCCATGGTGTTGACGTTGGCGATATTATCGGCCACCGCGCTCAAGGCCTTGCCGTGTACCTGCAGGCCGCTTACTCCTGAATACATCGCCGATAGCATGCCCATGGTTGGATTCCTTTCCTGCTGATGCCCCGACCCTCCCTGGCCGGGACCGTTTGATTATCTGACGCCGGGCCACCGGCCCGGTTGGCGCCGGCGACCGGCCCTAGATGCCCGAATCGTCTGCAAAGCCGTCGTCGCCGGAGTTGTCATCTCCTGACTGTCCCTGCTGGGCCAGCTTCACCGAGAGCACCTTGGACAGCGGCACCGGCGTATCGCCCAGCAACAGGTAGAACTTGCCGCTGGTATCCTTGGTGTAGCCGGTGACCAGGCCGCTGATCTGCATATCACCCACCTTCACCGCCTTGCCCTGGGCGTCGGTGGCCACGAAAGAGACCGAGTAGGTGCCGTCGGGCACGCTGTGGCCGGTGAGGTCCTGGCCGTTCCAGCGGAAGTCGTGGGACCCGGCCGAGAGCCATCCCAGGTCCTCGTCGGCCACTATCTTG
>JAMOVV010000001.1 GCA_027067385.1 Desulfarculaceae bacterium | reverse complement strand
GGCTTGGGGCGTCTCTTCCACCGTGAAGGGCTCTTCGTGGTCGTAGCGCATAAAATGAATATTCTCGGCCCGGGCCTCTCGGTAGATATCTTCACGCAGTCCGTAGGTACGCAGGTCCCGGTTCACCACGTAGACCTGCATCTCCGGGTTGGCCGCCTTAAGGCGCAGGGCATTGCGCACCGATTGGGTACAACACACCTTGGAGCAATAAGGCCGCTCGGGGATACGGCTGCCCACGCATTGCAGGAAGACCACCCGCTTGACCTGGTTGAGCTCGGGCTCCTCCGCGCTTAACCGCCGGTCCAGTTCGAGGCTGGTTATAACCCGGGGGCTTTCTTCGTAGAGGTAGCCCCGGGGCTTTAGCTCGCCGGCCCCGCAGGCAATGATGGTAACTCCGTGCTCCACCACTTCCTCGCCGGAGAGGACCTTCAGGGTGCTGCGGAAGTTGCCCACGAACCCCTCGGCCTCGACCACCTCTGCCTGCAGATGCGTTGATATCAACCGGTGGTCGCGCAGGCGGGTGACCATGCTCTCCAGCTTTTCGCGCACGTCCTCACCACTACCGGTCTGTCCCAGGTGCAGGGCGTGACCGCCCAGGGCGTTGCTGCGCTCAACTAAGTGCACGGCGAAACCCTGGTCGGCCAGGCTAAGGGAACAGGCAATCCCAGCCAGGCCCCCGCCCACCACCAGGGCGGCCCGGTTTACGGACACCTCGCTTTCGCTCAGAGGCTGTAGGTGGTTGGCCTTGGCCACGGCCATGGCCACCAGCTTCTCCGCCTTGTCCGTTGCGGCCTCGGGGTCATCGGCGTGGACCCAGGAGCATTGGTTGCGGATGTTGGCCATCTCGAAGAGGTACTTGTTGAGGCCGGCCTCCTCCATGGTTTGCTGGAACAGCGGCTCGTGGCTGCGCGGGGTGCAGGCGGCCACCACCACCCGGTTCAGGCCCTTTTCCTGGATCACCTTGGCCATCTGCTCCTGGGCGTCCTGGGAGCAGGCAAAACGGTACTCTTCGGCATGGGCGACCCCTGGCAGGGACTCCGCCTTTTCCCTGACCCGGGGGCAATCCACCACGCCGGCGATGTTGGAGCCGCAGTGGCACACGAACACCCCTACCTTGTTGGCTTCTCCTTCAACTTCACGCAGCTCCGGAGCCTGCGCCTCGCTCACCTGGCTGTTACGGGCCGGGGCCAGGATGGCGCCGGCCAGTCCCACGGCGGCGCTGGCGTTGTTGACCGAGGTCGGGATGTCCTTGGGGCCCCGGAAACAGCCGCCGGCAAACACTCCCGGCTGGGAGGTGACTACCGGGGCGAAGGCGCTGAACTCGGGAAACCCGCGCTGATCCATGCGCAGCCCCAGCTGGGCC
Source organism: Desulfarculaceae bacterium (assembly GCA_027067385.1). Taxonomy (GTDB): domain Bacteria; phylum Desulfobacterota; class Desulfarculia; order Desulfarculales; family Desulfarculaceae; genus JAMOVV01. The sequence goes on along the minus strand of JAMOVV010000001.1, from coordinate 16,723 downwards.
GCCAGTTCTCTTTGCTGGGGGCCGGTGCCGCTGCCTACCGATAGCACCACCAGGTCAAAGGTCTCCTGGTGCAATTCACCGGGGGGAACCGTGTAGCGCAAGCGCATGGCTTGCCCGCCGGACTCCAGGTACAGCTCCCCTATGCGGGACTTGATGAAACGCACTCCCTGCTCCCGGGCGCGGTTGAAATAGCGTTCTGCGTTCTTGCCCTGGGTGCGCATGTCTATGTAAAAAATGGCCGCGTCCAACTCCCCGCGGGCGTGTTCCTTGGCCAGCATGGCCTGCTTAACGGCGATGGAACAACAAGCCGAGGAGCAGTAGCTGGCCGCGCCGGGGTGCTGGGAACGGGAGCCCACGCACTGGATCCAGGCGATCTTGGCCGGCTCGGCCCCGTCGCTGGCCCGCACCAGGTGGCCCATGGTGGGACCGGTGGCCGAGAGCATACGCTCGAACTCCAGGCTGGTCACCACGTTGGGACTGGCGGTGTAGTGGTATACGTCGTGCTGGGAGGGGTCGTAAGTACGGCTGCCCAAGGTCAGGATAATCGCGCCCACCCGCAGCTCGATCTCCCGGGGCTTTTCATCCAGGCGGATGGCGTTGGTGGGACAAAACTTTTCGCAGGCGCGGCATTTGCCCTTTTGCAGAAAAATGCAGTTGTCGGGGTCTATGGTGTACTTGAGGGGCACCGCCTGGCTGAACTTTATGTAGGCCGCCTTGCGCTTGGCCAAGCCCATCTGAAATTCGTCATCAACCTTCTTGGGGCACTTGTCGGCACATACTCCACAGGCGATGCAGGCATTGGTATCCACGTAGCGCGGGTTGAGCCGCACGCGGGCCTGGAAGTCCCCCGGCCCCCCCTCTACATCCAGCAACTCGGCCAGGGTCAATATCTCTATATCGGGATGCCTACCCACCTCCACGAGGCGGGGAGAGATAATTCACATGGCGCAATCGTTAGTGGGAAAGGTCTTGTCCAACTGGGACATGACCCCCCCGATGGAAGCCGAACTTTCCAGCAGGTAGACCTTGAAACCTCCTGCGGCGGCGTCCAGGGCCGCCTGCATGCCGGCCACACCGCCACCGACCACCAATATCGCACCGATCGGGTCATTACTCATCGTGGTACCTGGTTCCCTTCGCACTTAGCCCACAGCTCGCTAATAATTAAAAGAATTCTTCCAAGGCCAGGGGCCGCAGTTGGTTCTGGGCGATCCCCAGTTCGGCGGGGGAACAGCCCAAGGCCAATCCCACCACCTGGGGGAGCAAAACCGTCGGCAGCGGCGGGCCCAGGAGGCCGTCCGCCTGCGCTTGCACTTGATCCAACTGTATTTGGCAGTAGCTGCAGGCACACGCCAAGAGCTGGGCCCCGGAGCTGCGTACGCTGTCCAGCTTGCGCCGCGATAGGGTCAACGACAGCTCTTGGTTTTTACTCCACAGGGGATTGCCGCAGCATTCCAGGCGCAGGGGGTAGTCCAGGACGTCGGCCCCGCTGAGAATTATCAGCCGCTCGAACATCGTGGGGTTGGCGGGGTCGTCGAAGCCGGTGGTCCGGGAGGGCCGCAGGGCGTGGCAGCCGTAGTGTACCGCCACGTGGAGCCCGTCCAGGGGGCGGGTGACCGCTCCGGCCAAGCCGGGGTCCGCCACGTCCTGGTCCAGCACCTGCATAAGATGCCGCACCTGGATGCCGTCAGGGGAGCAGGCCAAGCCCTCCGCGGCCAGCATCTTGCGCACCTCTTGCGCCGGCCGGTTGTCCCGGGCCATGAATTCCTGCGCCTTCTTCAGTTGGCCAAAGCAGCATTTGCAGGGGGTCATGATGTCCAACCGGGCCTGGTCAGCCAGGGCCAGGTTGCGCGCCGCCGAATAGAGGCTGGCCATGCCATCGCGGTCCCGCACGGGATAGCCGCAGCAGCCGAACTCGATTTCTTTAAGCTCGATTCCCAGCCGGCCCAGCACTGCCTGGGTAGCGTCACCGTATTGCGGCACAAAGTAGGGAATCTTGCAGCCGGGGAAATAGGCGAAAGTCATCATTAGCGCCCCTCCTTCTCGGCGACCGGGGCACAGTCGGCGTGTAGCCGGAATCCGTGGTTGCGCAGCTCGTAGAGCAGGTCGGCCACCGGCACCCTTTGCGGGCAGTGCTCCTGGCACTGGTAGCAGGTGCTGCAGTCCCAAACCATGGCCGCGGCCACCGCCTGGTCCACCAGCCCCAACTCCAGGGAGTACATTATCTGGTGGGGCAATAGACCCAGCTCGTGGCTGGCATGCTCAAAGCAGGCGACAACCGGACAGACATTACTGCAGGTCTGGCACTGGAAACAGTAGCGGAAATAACCGTGCTGCAAGGCCATCTCCAGGACCCCCATATCCTGGGTCTGCCCAGGTACCGTCAGGGCCCGGGGGGGACGGCCATCGCCGTTGGCCTTCTGGTTGTTCACCAGGTCCCTGCGCACGACGGTGAAGGCGGGCTCGTTGCCCAGGGCCTTCATCTCGTCGTCCAGGGCCGACCACAAATCTTGCAGGTCTATACCGGCCGGGCATACCCTGGTGCAACGCTGGCAGCGGGTGCACAGGTCGATGGCCTCCCGCAGGGAGCAGAGCTCCTGGGGAGAGGCCTTGGCCAGGTCGCCAAGAGCCGCCAGCTTAAGGGAGGGCAGGGCCAGGTCGCCGGCGGTGACCCGGCTGGCGGCCAGCACCGCGCAGTGCTGGCTGCAGGTGGCGCAGCCGGTACATGCCGTGAGGTCCAGGGCCCGGCGTACCGCCCGCGCCGGGGGCAGCTCCGCCTCCGGCTGCCCGGTGTACCGGGAACGGCCCAGCACCGCATCGGCCAACAGGCTCAAGGGGGTGGCCGCAATGTGCAGGAGCTTGCTAAAGGGCAGCAGGGCCAGGGCCAGGAAGCAGGCCATGAAGTGCACTACCCACAGCCAGTGGTCCGCTTTGAGCCGGCGTAGGCCCGAGGCCATCGGGGCCAGGACCCAGGAAAGGGCATGGGAGGAAAAGGCCGCCTGGGACTGGGAGTGGCAATCGGCGCAGCTATCTTGGTTTGCCTGCCTCCCCCGGGCCATGATCTGATCATCGGGTGCCGGGAGATCGTGATCGAAGACCACCCCGAAACGCTCGTGCCAAAAGACCTCCAGGGCGCTTAGCTCCGGGCCGGCCTCCAAGGCGGAGTTCTCTGCCACCATTTGGTTAAAGCGCTCCTGGGAAATGATCTTTGTGGCCTTGAGCGCGAAACCAGAGAGGATGATCACCGCCAGGAGGATCAAGATGAGCACGTCCCCCCGGCGGGTGACGCGACGGACCACCGGGTTCAGCCAGCGCCGGCAGGCAAAGACCACCAGGCCCAACAGCACCAGGAGGCCTAGCATGTCCCGCAGCATGGCATAGGGGTAGGCCGTGGAGTAGTACTCGGGCAAAAATGCTTCGGAGACGTAGTCCTCCAAGGCGTGAAAAAGGATTAGAGCGACAAAGCCCCAAAACACGGCCTGGTGGGCTAACCAGCGCCCCGGGCTTTCCTGGAGTACGCGTCCCTGGAAGAGCACATCCCAAAACAGCGCCTTGGCCAGGCGACCCGGCCGCTTTAAACCACCCAGGAGACCCGCCCCCACGGCACCCAGCCGGGCCAGGGGGCCGACCGCATGTTCAGCGGTTCCCACTTCCCGGCTCAGCCAAGTCCAAACCCGCCAGAGTAGACCGACAGACACCGACACCATAGATATAATAAGGCTCAGGTCAAACAGCATAGCCGAGAAACTCTCACACCTGGATAGTAGAGTCTGCGCCATGACGGGGCGGGGTGCTTGCAGCCAGGGGCCACGTCGGGCGGTTTTATATAGCCAGATAAACTAACTAAAATATATATTTTTTGGGCCATTCATCAGAAACCTCTGTTTCCGCCGGTCAGCCTGGCGAAACGCAACGGGGACATTATTCTTTAAGATTATGCGTCAGCCGACGTATTTGGTCTTATTGCAAGCCCTTCGACGACCCGGGCATGCGCCCTGGCGGCCTCGCAAGGCTCCAACGTATTATCAATCAAACCACTTTTCGCTGATACCCCAGCGACCCCACGGAGACAAAACGTGTGCAATATACACAAGCTCACATTCCCTTGTCAATAGACTTTCCTGGGCAATCTGTAATCAGCGCCGCCTGGCAATGACGCTGCAACGAAAACGCCGGCCACGGCGACCTGACGCCGTGGCCTGTGGAATCGGCGTAAACGCCGCGACCAACCCGGCCTCGCCAGCGCCGGCACAAATGGCAAGGGGCTAGGCGATTAGCCTAACCCCTTGAAATCATTTGGCGGAAGTGCATGGGAATCGAACCCACCTACCGCCTTGCTCAGACGGTACACCGGATTTGAAGTCCGGGAGCCCCACCAGTGAGCTATCCACTTCCATGGCAAAATTTAGCACTGAGTAGCGATAGCGTCAACCGCCGGCGTGGAGGCGACGGGCCCAGGCCAGGGCCTGGCCGCGGTTGTGCACCTGGCCGTCCAACTGGGCCTCGCGCACCGCGCCCAGCAGCCGCCCCACCTCCCGGCCCGGCTCCAGCCCCAGGGCCTCCATCAGCTCACGGCCGTTGATCAGCGGGGCGGCGGCCAGGCGGGCGGCCAACTCCCGGTCGCGCAGCTCGACCACCCGTAGGTATAGCTTCAGGAGCAACTCCTCGGCGTCGGCCGGGCGCTGAGGCCCGCGTCCGGCCATGGTGTCGGCCATGGCCAGGACCAACACCCCGACCAGGTGCCGGTGGTGCGCCACCACCAGACGCCGCAATGCCCGGTCGCCCAGTTGCCCCCGGCGCCAGGCCCCCATGAGGTGGAAGGGGCGCATGTGCTCGCGCACCAAGAACTCGACCCGGCGGGTCTCAGCCCGGCTGAAGCCCAGCCGCTTAACCGCCGCCGCCGCCAGGCTCGCTCCCAGGACGTCGTGGTTGTAAAAGGTGGCCCAGCCGGGACCGGTGGCGCGCCGGGTGGCCGGCTTGCCCAGGTCGTGCAGCAGGGCGGCGGTGGCCAGCAGGGCCCGGTCGCCGGGGTCGGCCAGGTAGGCGGCGGCCTCGCCGGCCAAGGGGCCCAGGTGGGCCGCGGGGTCGGCCGCAATGCTATCGACGGCGGCCAGGCAGGCGAGGTTATGGCCCAGCACGTCGAGGTGATGAAAGGGGTTTTGGTCGGCCCCACGACCGGCGGCCAGGGCCGGCACCAGCCGGGTGAGGCATCCGGCCCGGTCCATGGCCGCCACCGCGTCCCCGGCCCGGGGACCGGCCATCAGCTTGTGCCACTCGGTGCGGATGCGCTCGGCGGGCATCCGAAACAGCCCCGGCCCGGCGGCGGCCAGGCGGCCCCACAGTTCGGCCTCCGGCTCCATGGCGTGGGTGGCCATGAAGCGAAAGGCCCGCAGCACCCGCAGGGGGTCTTGGCGCAGCACTCCGGGCCCGGCGGCGCGTAGCCGGCCGGCGGCCAGGTCGGCCAGGCCGCCGGTGGGGTCGATGATCTCCGGTGGCCGGCGGCCCAGGTGGCGCAGGTCCAGGGCCAGGGCGTTGATGGTGAAGTCGCGGGCGGCCAGGTCGTGGGCCAGGTCGGCGGCGCGCAGGCCGGTGAGGTCCAACTCCACCCCGGCGGCTACCACCCGGCAGCAGTCCAGCTCCGGCTTCAGCGGCACCAAGGCGCCGTCCAGGAGCCGGGCCAGGCGGCGGCCCAACTCCAGGGCGTTGCGGTCCACCGCCAGGTCCAGGTCGGGCGGCCGGCGCTCCAGCAGCAGGTCGCGCAGGGTGCCGCCGCAGAGCCACACCCGCCGGCCCAACTGGTCGGCCAGGCGGGCCAGCTCTCCCAGGGCCGGGTTGTGGGCCAAGTCTGCCAGGCTAAAGGACAACGTACGGCTTCTTTCCGGGCAACGGGGACCGGGCCCTAGCCACCGGGGCGGATGGTGAGCTTCTCGCCGATGATGAGCCCCTCGCGATCGGCCAACTTGCGGTTCCAGCGGCGCAGGTCGCTCACCTTGACCTTGTAGCGCCGCGCCAGGCCGAAGAGGGTGTCGCCGGGGCGGACGGTATAGGTGAGGCTGGCGGCGCGCGGCGCGGCGGTCCGGGTCCGCGTCGCGGCGGCGGGGCGGCTGCGGGCGCTGCCCAGGGCGGCGACGCGTTTTTCCACCGTGGCCAAGCGCGACAGGAGCCGGCTGGCCTGGTTGGGGCTAAGGCCCCCCCGGCCCAGGGCGGCCAAGCGGTCTTCCAATTTGCGCAGGCGGGCGCTCAGGGCGGCCGGGACGGCGGTGGCCGGTCGCCGGCTCAAGCCTTGCTGCACCGTGGCCAGGCGCTTTTCCACCGCAGCCAGCCGGGCGGTGAGCTTGGGGTCGCTACGGGGGGCGGCCAAGGAGGTCAGGCGCTTTTCCAGGGCGCTCAGGCGGACCGCCGCCCGGGTGTCGGTACTGGGTGTGGCGGCGGCCTTTTGCATTGCAGCCAAGCGACTTTCCAGCTCGGCCAGGCGTCGGGCCAGCATGGCGGTTAGGATGGAATTCTCGCTAGGTCCGGCGGCGATCTTCTGCACCGCGGCCAAGCGCTTCTCCAGCTCGGCCAAGCGCTTCTCCAGGCGGGGATCGGCCTTGGGCGCGGCGGCAGACTTTTGCACCGCGGCCAGGCGACTCTCCAGTTCGGCCAAGCGCCGGGCCGTCTTGGCCCCGTCCGCCGGGGAGGCGGCCGACCTCTTTACCTCGGCCAAGCGATTTTCCAGGGCGGCCAGCATGGCCAGGAGCTTGGGGTTCTGGTGAGGCTGGGAGGCCGCCTGCTGGGCTGCGCTCACCTGCTTTGCCAGATCGGCCAGGCGCTGGGCCAACCGGGGATCGGCCTTGGGCGTGGCGGCGGTCTTTTGCACCGCGGCCAGGCGCTTTTCCATCTCAGCCAAACGCCGGGCCAGCATGGCGGTTAGGATGGAATTCTCGTTGGGGCCGGCGGCGGCCTTTTGCACCGCGGCCAGGCGGCTCTCCAGGGCGGACAGGCGTTGGGCTAACTGGGGATCGGCCTTGGGCGCGGCGGCAGACTTTTGCACCGCGGCCAGGCGGCTCTCCAGGGCGGACAGGCGTTGGGCCAACCGGGGATCGGCCTTGGGCGCAGCGGCGGCCTTTTGCACCGCGGCCAGGCGGCTCTCCAGGGAGGCCAGCGTCTTAGCCATCTCCTGCCAGCGCTGGTCCTGCTGGACCTGGCGCTTTTGCAAAAGCGCCAGGTCCGGGCGCCGGGCGGCTTCTTCCCGCTGGGCCTTGGCCAGGGCCTCCAGGCGGCCCTGCAGGGCGGTCAGTTGCCGGGCCACCGCGCTGGGGTCGCCGGAGGCCACCCGGGCCTTTTCCAGCTCGGCCAAGCGCTTTTGCAGCGGGGCCAGCCCCTTGAGGGCCTTCAGGCTACCGGCCAGGCGGGCCAGCGCTTTTTCCAGCCGGCCCACCCGCCTATCCAGGGCAGGATAAGTTTTTTTGTTGGCTCCCTTGAGCAGCCGGCGGTTGAGCTCGGCGATCTCGCGTTTGAGCTCCTTCATCGCCTGGCCGGTGGCGGCCACCTGGGCCTGGGCCTTTTCCGAGGCGGCCAGGGCCCGGGTCACCAGGCGCTGGCTGGGCGCCGGGCCCTGCTGCTTGCTATCATCCAAGGACGGCCCGCCGCCGAACCAGATGGTCAACAGGTACAACAGCCCCACCAACACCAGGCACCCCAAGAGCACCTCCAGCGGGGCCAGTCGGAAGCTGCGGCGCTGGCGGGGGGTGGCGGTGGTTTTAAACTTCACCGGGGCCGGTCTATCGTGCTTTTTTCTTATCGGCATGCCCACCTCGCGGGGTTGGACAAAACCTAGCAGAGCCGAAGGCGAGAATCAAGGTAACCGGTCTTGACCCAGCGGGGACGGGGCCGTAGACTGCGGGCCATAACCATGCGGGGAAATGAACCATGGCCGATTTTGAAACGCTTGCCCTACAGGACCGGGACGCGGTGCGCATCATCACTCTCAACCGCCCCAAGCTGTTTAACGCCCTGGACGCCCAGAGCGGCTCGGAGCTGGTGGCCGCCCTGGAGCAAGCCGACCACGACCCGGCGGTGCGGGCCGTGGTGCTCACCGGGGCCGGCCGGGCCTACGCCGCCGGCGGCAACGTCCAGCTCATGGGCCAGGGGCTCAAGCAGGGGTTACCCCCGGGGCCCCTGTTCGCCGACATCGCCGCCTGGCTGGGCCGCACCGTGGTGACCCTGCGGCGGGTGGGCCTGCCGGTGCTCTGCGCCATGAACGGGGTGGCCAGCGGCGGCGGGTTGGCCTGGGCCCTGGCCTGCGACCTCATCGTGGCCGCCAAGAGCGCCCGCTTCGATCCGGCCTATCGCCGCCTGGGGGTCTGTCCCGACGGCGGGGCCTCGGCCCTGATCGCCGGGCTCATCGGCATCAAGCGGGCGGCGGAGTTCTTTCTGCTCGACAGGCCCATCGACGCGGAAACCGCCCTGGCCTGGGGCATGGTCAACCGGGTGGTGGACGACGACCAACTCATGGACCAGGCCCTGGAGCTGGCCCGGGAGCTGGCCGCCGGACCCCGCCGGGCCATGGCCATGACCAAGGAGCTGATCAACCGGGCGGTGCTGCCGCATATCGAGCGGGTGCTGGAAGACGAGCGCCAGACTATCGTGGAGCTCGCGGGCCAACCCGACTTCGCCGAGGGGGTCACCGCCTTTTTCGAGCGGCGCAAGCCCCGCTTCTCATAGCCCCCCGCCCGGTTTACTCCAGGCAGAAGTAGTTGCTGTAGGCCACCACCTGGCCGCAGTTCTCCATGGTGATGCGGATGCGGTAGTCGCACCCCGGCGGCGGCAGTCCCGGCCCGCCCATGTTGGAGGTGAAGTCCGTGCCGGAGCTCAGCCCCACGGTCCAGACATACCCTCCGGCCGAAGCCAGGATAGAGGGGTTGATATCCAGGTAGCTCACATCACCCTTCATCAGCACGATGCGCACCCGCTTGCCCTCGGGCATGTTGCGCACCGACCAGCGGATGGCCCGCCGGTCGCGGCGGCGCCAGGTCCAGCGGGTGCCGGGGTTGAGATAGGTGATGCGTGGAGCGATGACCTGGAAACGGGCGCTGGTGGCCACGCGGAAGGGATCGCCCCGGTCGGTCATCAGGCGGATGAAGTAGTCACCGCCCGGCGGCACCCAGTCGCGGCCCTCGCACTCGAAACCAAAGCGCCAGACGAACTGGCGGCGGCTGCCGCGGGGAATGTCGGCCAAGCGCTTAACATAGCCCGGCCCGTTGAGGTTGATGTAGATGGGCCGGTCGGCCACGTTGCCCACCGGGCTCCACCGGATGATATAGGTCTCGCCCATCCTGATATTGATGGGGCGGTCGCTGCTGGTGGGCGGCCAGTGGAGGATCAGGTCGTGGGCCCGGGTTATGGTGAAGGGCTGGTCGCTGGTGTCTTGGGCGATGGAGTTGTAGTCCCGCACCCGGATGCGGTAGTTAGTCCCGGGGGCCACCGATTCGGGGATGCGCCAGTTGAGGGTGTAGGTACGGCTGTTGGCGTGGTAGACCGCTGTGGCGCTGTCGATGATAAGCACCTGGCGGTCGCCGTCGAGCAAGGTCACCTCGAAGTGGGGGTCGCCCCGGTAATCGCCGAGCACGCGCCAGCTTATCATGTGGGTGGCGTTCTGGGCCCAGCTATCACCGCGGTTGGGCGCGGCCAGCTGCAACTCGAAGTCGGGTGACCGTCCCCATGCGGCCGGCCCCTCGATGGTGAACATGTCGCTCAAGCCCCAGACCTGGTCGTTTAAGCGGGCCAGAATGTAGTAGTGGCCCCCGCTGTCGGCCCATGACAGCACCCTCACGGGGATGCGGATGCTGTAGTCGCTGCCGCTGTAATCAAAACCGCTGTAAAGGCTGAACCCCGTTACCCGATGGCGGCCCTTGTAAACATCCAGGGACACCCGGCCGGCGGGATGCCCTCCCGGCATGGCCACCATGATTTGGAATATCTCGCCGCGCGCAAAGCTCCGATCCCCGCCGCTGTCCAGGGTCACCTGGATGCCGTGGTTGAGCATCTTGGCCGCCCCGCCGCCGGGGACCACCCGCCGGGCCAGGATGGTGCGTAGCTGCTTCGACAACCTGATCCGGGAGCGCAGGGTCCGGGGCCGGGGCCTTCTCACGACGCGCCGGCCGGGCAGGGTAAAGACCGCCCGCTTTTGCCGGCCAGCCGAAACCAGGGTCACCCGCACCGCGGCGCCGGGCTTGGCCTTGAGCCGGGTGTTGAAATGATAAACGCCGCCCCCACCGCGGGCCGAGCGGGCCAACACCCGCTCCATGGTCCATAAGCCCTTCTGGCCGGCGCTGCGCAGACGCAGGCGCACCTTCTTCAACTGGACAGGCGAAAGGGTCACCTTGGGGCTGCGCTTGATCACCAGGCGCAGGCGGCCCTGGCGGGCGTAGGCCCTGGTTACTGCCAGGAAGCTCAGCAGAGGCCTGGGCCGGCACTGGTCCGGGAACTTGAGCAAGGCCAGCCGGTTGGCCTTGCCTTCGCCGGTCTCCTTGATGCGGCCCCGGGGGTCCACCACCACCTGCACCGGCAATCTGCCATTGACCCGCACCCCGCTGGTAAAGGTGATCACGCCGGGACCCCGGCGCAAAACACCGCGGGGGTCCACCGCCCGGAAGCTGAAATCATGGCGGACTTTACCCACCTGGATGCGCAGCAGGGTGATATTGCCCACCCGGGGCGAAAGGCGGCCCGGCCCCTTGCGCACCAGGCGCACCTTCACCCGGCACTCGGGGCCCACCCATACCCGCTGGGGGATGAAGTCTAGGCCGAGCTTGACCTTGGCCTGGCCCGGCGTGGCGGCCCAACTGATTGCCAAGGCCACCAACAGCGCCATGGCTCCCTTACCGGCGGTCTTAAAAAACAACACGCTATCCCCCTGGGTGTTTGGTTAACTCGCCTGGCATCCCGAAACCGTCAGACGCTGCCAACGATCGCCGAGCGAAGAAGTCGTATTTATAAGGATGCAACAGTAAGCGACAATATTTCATGGTAAGGCCAGTATTTTGGTCGGGTCAACGCGATTTTGGCCCTGGGAGCCGGCAATCGCCGGCAGCGTCCCAAAAAATCCCACGACCGCCGTTGCGATCGTGGGACCATGAGACTGTTGGCGCGGCGAACCGCCGCAGCGGGTTAGCCAGCTCAGGAAAAGCCGCCGGAAGACCCGCAGCCGCCCAACGAGGATGGACCGGGAGACACCCCCCAGTCGCCCGGGCCGGTGGAAAAAGCCGACATCTGGCGGTTAACCATGGAGCTTTGGCACTTGGGGCACTTCACCTCTTCGCCGGCCATGACCAACTTCTCGAAATTGTTACCGCATTTATCACAACTGTATTCATAGATCGGCATGGGGCCATCTCCTAACACCTAAGAACTATTTTCAATGATTATAATTTAGGACCGCGGGAGCCCGATTGCAAGTCCGAACGCTTGGAAGCGGCCGGGCTGGCCAGAAAAGCGGCCAATTCCAAGCGGCGGCCGGCCACCCGGCCAGCGTAGAGCGATGAGCCGTTGTAGGCCTTCATCACCCGGTTCATGTCCACCCAGGCCGGCCGGCGGCCGCGGGGCGGGTAGTAGGCCGCCTGCATCAGCTCGCGCAGGTGGAAGGCGGCCATGTAGGTGGCCAGGGTGATGTGCCGCTCCAGCCGGACGCTCTTGGGCGGGGTGACAAAGCGGGCCCGGGCCATGGACTTGATGATGGCGTGGCGGGTGGGCTGGTATATCTGGTAGGGGCTGGCCGAGAGGTCCCGGTCTCCCAGGACATTGGCGTACCAGGTCTCCTGGTGGGCGATGGCGGCCATGAAGGTCACCGGCACGTCGAAGCGCTTGGCCGCGGCGTACATATCAAAGGCCAGGTCGCGGGCGTAGCTCTTGACATCACCGCCAAAGGTCATGCGCCGCGATTTGAGGAAGATGTGCACCCGGCCGGTGATGTAGGGGGTCATGCGCCGCACGAACTCCGCCGGCCCCATCTTTTCCAGGTTCTTCAGCGGCAGCACCTTGCCCTTGAACAGCGCCGGCGGCCGCCACTGGGCCCGCAGCCGGTCCACCGCCAACTCGTCGGCGGCCAAGGCCCCCAGGGCCTCGTCCGGACTGAAGCCCAGGGAACGATACTCGCGGTAGAGCCGGGCCATGAAACGCACCTGCAGCCGGTCGGCGCTCTTGGCCGAGCCCTGGGAGGACATCCGGGGGGCGCCACTGCGCAAGGTCATCTCGCCGTAGATCAGCGGGGTCTGCTCCAGTAGTCGGCGGGCCACCCCGGCCAGCCGCCGCAGGGCCTTCATCTCCACCATGGACCGATTGGCATAGGCCCTGCGGGCGCTGGCCAAGAGCACCTCGGGGCTGAGCCCGGCCTTTTGGGCGATGGCGGCCACCTTGCGGCGAATCCGGGGGGGCAGCTCGGCCTGGGACCTAAGCGGCATCAAGTCCAGGTTCAGGGTGGCGCGGCCCACCACCCCGGCCAAGCGGCGGCCCTGGGCCTTGGTGGGCAGGTTGAACTCCGGGGCCAGGCTCTGTACCGGGGAACGCGGCATCACCAGGGTGGCGGTTATGGGCGGCGGTTGCCAGTCGGAACGATAGGTGGCCCGGGAGGGGGGATAGGGATCAACCAGCACCATGCCGGCGGTGATGGCCCCCACCAGGGCCCAGTGCCCCACCGTGGCCCGGCCGATGTTGGCCAGGCGGCGTCGGGCGGCCGACAGGCGCTCCAGGACCCGGGCCACCTGCTCGGAGCTCAGCGCCCCCAGCACGCCAGGGCCGCCCCCGCTGGAGGCCGAGGTGGCCACCAGCAAGACCAGGGAAAGCTGCTTGAGCTGCTGGTCCAGGGAGCCCACCTGTTGCTGCAGGTCGGCCAGTTCCTTTTTCAGCTCGGCGCTCTCGCTTTGGTGGGCCTGGCCCAATACGGCCAAGTGGGTCGAGAGCCTGGCCGACAGCGCGGCCCAGCGCTCGGTCTCGGCCCGGGCCGCGGCCAGCTCGGCCGCCAACCGGTCTTGATCGCTGCCGGCCAGCTCCGGCTCGGCCGGCGGCGGCCCCTCGGCCTCCAACTGCAGCAGCATCCCCTGGGCCTGGCGATAGCGCTGGTGCCGCTCCAGGGACTTGCGCTTGAGCGCCTGGGACAGGCGGCGGTAGCGCTGCAGGTCGGCGCCGAGCTTTTCGGCCGCGCCGGCGGTGGCCTCGTATTGCTCCAGGAGCGCCGCCATCTCCTGCTGGGCGTCGCGGGCCCGGCTGAGGCTCTGCTCCAGTTGGTTCACCCGCTGGTGGGCGTCGTCGCGCTGGGCCTCGGCCCGGCGGCGGCGGCGCTCAAGCTCGGCCACCTCCCGGTCCAGCCGGCGGGTCTTCTCCACCAAAGGGCGCTGTATCTGTTCCTTCAAGGGACCGGCGACCAGGCCGTGCCAGTGGCGCACCGCCCCACAGACCGCCTCCAGCCGCTGCAACTCTACCCCCCGCCGGCCCAAGCGACGATAGTTGACGCTGTGGGGCTTGAGCTTGGCCGGCGTGCGGGCCAGGCTGCCAGTGCGCAGCCGGGGCATGGCCTCTTGCAGCTCTGCCGCCTGGCGGCGTAGCTCCTCGGCCGCCTGGCCCAGGTCCACCACCCGCCCCACCAGGGCGGCGAGGTCTTCGGCCAGGTCGGCCGGGCCCAGCCCCATGACCAGGCGCACCAGCTCGGCCGCCTGGTTCCTTTGCAGTTCGGCGGCCTGCTCCAGGGAGTCGGCCACCGCCAAGGCGCCAGCCAGTTGAGCCTCGGCCTCGCCCAGGTGGCGACGTTCGGCCCGCCCGGCCCGGCGCCAGGCCTCGGTGAGCCGCTTGGCCCGCTCGATGCCCCGGCCCAGGTAGTCCACCAGCCGGTCCAGCTCGCCTTGGGCCGCGGCGCTGCGCTGCTGCAGGCCCTCCAGGCCACCGTGCATGGTGGCCAACTCGGCCACCGCCCGGCGGCGCTGCTCCCCTTTGGCCCCGTTGGACAACGGACCTATCACCTCGGGCAGCCGCTCCTGCAGGGCCTTGATCTCGCGGTTGACCGCCGTGGCCCCCCGCGACAGGGCGGTGCCGCCGGAGCCCCGGCGGGCCAATTCGCTATCCTGGCGGCGCACCAGGAAGGCCAAGCGCTCGGCCCGCTCACCCTGGCGACGCGCCTCGGCCTGGGCCTGCCGGCAGGCCTCCAGGGCCGCCAGCCCCAGCTTAAGGTCCACCTCCTCGGCCAGGTGGTGCGCCAACATCCTCCGGGCCAGGTCCAGGAACCGACGGTAGTCCGCCGCCACCCGCTCCAGGCGGTGCAGGGCAAATCGATACCCGGCCCACTGGGCCCGGCGCTGTTTGAGACCCCGGGCCGCCCGGCGTAGACTGGCCGCATGCCGGGGACGATCCTGCCGCAGCTTGTCGGCCAGGCGGTGGGCCTGTTGCAGGTCGGCCTCGGCCCGGCGGCGGCGCTCCAGGGCCCGGGCCTGGTCACGCTGGGCCAGGGCCGCCCGGTTCTCGGCCCGGCGCAGGGCCCGCCAAGCGGCCCGCTTGCGCCGCTCGGCATCCTCCAGGTCGCCCCTGGTTAGCACCGTTTTGTCTGCGTCTATAAACCGACGCAGCCCGCGCGGCTGCACCCCGGAAAACCAGCGGTTAATCTCATCAATCTCGCGTTGTCGCCGGCGCGCCTCGGACAAGGCCTCCTCGACGAGCTGGTGCAGCCTAGTGGCCTCGGCCCCGGCCGAGGCCACCGCGTCCATGGCGGCCGCTTCCCAACGCCGGGCGCGCGCCAACTGCTCCGCCCAGGCCCGCCCGGCTGTTTTGATGCGCTCCTTGGCCGCGGCCGCCTGGGACGCGGCGCGGGCTTGGTACCTTTGTAGCGTCCGTGCCGCGGCGCTCAAGGCCTCGAGGCTCAACCCGACACCCTCGACCTGGCCGGCCTCGGGCCACAGGGTCTGCACCCACTGATCCAAGCCTTGGCCAGCCACCTGGTGTTGCCCAAGAGGATCAGCGCCACGCGGCCACAGTTCAGCGCCGAGGCCGTTGGCCTCATCGCTGATTTGCTCGACCAGGGCGCGCAATTGGGTTATGCTGGTGGAGGTTAATGTCATGTAGGCGGTCCCCATGCCACCAAAGCGCCTAACTTTCTGGGCCTAATTTGCCTAATTTTAGGTATGGAAGCATCATGGCAGATTATATCAATCGTGTCAATAGGTTGTGGATTGTACCCACCTGCCTCCTGTTAACCTGGTTCTGCTGGCTGCTGGTAACTTCATCGGCCCGGGCCGGCGATTCCTTTACCGTACGTCCGGTGAAGCAGGTGTCGGACCTACGGCTCCTGCCGGCCCAGGGCTGGCCGCCGCCGGGCGGCGATCCCGGGGCTAATCTACTTAAACTATCGTATTTACGTGGATTAATCGACGCCCTGCAATACGCGGAGGTGGCCCCGGAGACGGCGGGCAAGAGCCTCCAGGCCCTGCAGGGGCTGGACCTGGTCCGCCTGGCGGCGGCCATTGACAAGTATTACGCGGCCGATCCCCGGCGCCGCGAACTGCCGCCGGCGGCGGTGTTTTTCCGTATTCTGCCGCTGGAGTTTGAACGTCCCGGCAGCAGCGCTCCCCAGAAAAAGTGAGACCTAGCTCTCGGTCTTGACCAGCCGGGCAGCGAAAAAGGCGTCGCACTGGTGCCGGTGGGGGGTGGTGCGCCAGAAGCCGTCGGGCTCCAGGCAGGCCTTTAGGGCGGGTGGGAGCTCGCCCCAATCCAGGCGCAGGTCAGGGCGCTGCGCCAGCAGGTCCCGCACCACGGATTGGTTTTCGGCCGCGGTGATGGTGCAGGTGGCGTAGAGCATGGCCCCGCCAGGGCGCAGCAGCTCGGCGGCGCGCCTGGCCAGGCGCAGTTGCAACCGGGCCAGGCGCTCGGGGTCCTGGGGCCCCACCCGCCAGCGGATGTCCGGCCTCCGTCCCAGGGTGCCGAGGCCGGTGCAGGGCGCGTCCACCAGCACCCGGTCGAAGGCGCCTTCCCCTTGCAGGGTGGTGCCGTCGGCCCGCCGGCGGCACACGATGCCCACTCCCAGGCGGTCCAGGTTGTCCGCCAGGGCCTCCAGCCGTCCGGCCGAGGAGTCCACGGCCAACAGCTCGCCCTGGTTTTGCATCAGGCCGGCCAGGGCCCCGGTTTTGCCGCCGGCCCCGGCGCAGAGGTCCAGCACCCGCATGCCCGGCCCCACGCCGAGCAAAAGAGCCACCGCCTGGCTGCCGGCGTCCTGGGCCGAGTACATCCCCCGCTCAAAGCCGGGCAGGTCCCACACCGGCCCGCCGCCGCTGTCCACCACCAGGGCCCCGTCCACCAAGGGGTGCGCCCGGCTGGCCAGGCCGCGGGCCTGCAAGGCGCCGGTCACCTCCTGGGCCGTGGCCCGCAGGGGGTTGACCCGTAGGGTGAGCCGGGGCGGTTGCTGGTTGGCCGCCAGCCAAAGCTCGGCCTGGTCGACCCCCAGGCGCCGCACCAGCTCGGCGGTGATCCATCCCGGGTGGGAATACTTCACCGCCAGGTGCTCCACCGGATCGTTCGCGACCGCGGGCAAGGCTACCTGGCGCCAGCCGCGGGACAGGGACCGCAACACCCCGTTGACCAACCCGGCCGCCCGGCCGGCCGGTCCGCCCTTGGCCAACTCTACCATGGCGTGTACCGTGGCGTGATCCGGCTTCCCCAGCAGGCTCAGCTCGGCCGCTCCCAGGCGCAGCAGCCAGAGTACCCGGCC